>NZ_JADACK010000021.1:0-135740 GCF_015673035.1 Serratia sp. Res13-Sevr-LER1-36-b
GATATTTCTCGGTAACGCGGGAGGTGCATATTACGCTTTCCCGCTGAATAGTCAACCTTTTTCTCTTACGAGACGCGGTGTTTTCACCGGGTTGCTTCTTCCTGGCTGGGCGACTGCTTCGTCGTTGTTCCCGGTCAGTGGAGGCGCATTATAGGGAGTTCTCAGAAGGGCGCAACCCCTAAATTCAAAAAACTTTTCAAGCGCGGCTTTTTTCGGCAAAACGCTGCACAAGGCAGCATTTCTATCACTTTTCGTACTGGATGCGGCTGAATTCCTGGGAAAAACGGTCCACCTGCTGCCAATCTGTATATTCCACTTCTTTACTGGTATCCGTCTCTCCCCCGGTCATTTTCATAATAAAGCGGATCATGACGCGATCGAACCAGCGATAACGCGGATAACGCAGCGCACCGGCGAACACGGCGCACTGCTTTGGCTGCCAAGGTGATGACAATAAGAACTTGCGGGTATAGGCGTTGGTTTGCGGCGAACGCTTTTCCGGTTTGCGTGCCGTCAGGTTAACCGCGAAGAACGCACTAGGCATCTGATTCAACTGATCAGCGTGGCGCTTCACAAATCGGTGTAATGCCGTATTGAAATGCCCGTAGCGTATCGAAGCCCCTATAAGTACCTGTTGGTACTGCCCAAGCTCGATATTCTCTGCCTGCTGCAGATCGATAACGTCGCAGTTCAGAGTATCCTGCAACTGGTTAGCTATATAAGCAGCAATAGAGTGCGTTTGTCCGTCACGGCTCGAATAGAGAATCAGTGCCTTCATGGCGTTACTCCTCGTAGATACATTTACTCACGCCAGAAAGTCGGTGTGAAGAGAACCAGCAGCGTAAACACTTCCAAACGACCAAACAGCATGGTCAAGACCAGTACCCACTTTGCCGGTGGTGGCATGGTAGTAAAGTTATCGGCGACAACGCCGAGGCCAGGCCCCAGATTGTTAAGCGTAGCCGTTACCGCGGCAAAGGCCGAGAACTCGTCCACGCCGGTGGCGATAATGGCCAGCATGCTGACGATAAATACCAATGCATAGGCGGAGAAGAATCCCCACACCGCTTCAAGAATACGCTCCGGCAACGCGCGGTTGCCTAACTTGATGGTGTAAACCGCATTAGGATGCACCAACCGCTTCAACTCACGCGACCCTTGAAGGTACAGCAGCAGGATGCGGATCACTTTCAAGCCACCGCCCGTTGAACCCGCACAGCCACCGATAAAGGCTGAACAGAGCAGGAGCATTGGCAAGAACAGTGGCCATTTGGCGATGCTGTCGGTGGTAAACCCTGCAGTGGTTGCCATCGACACCACCTGGAAAAACGCCTGATTAAGCGTTTCCATGCCGCTTCTATATATACCGTGCCACCACAGCACCACGGTACACACCGCCACCAGCGTGAACTGCACGGCGATAAACATGCGAAATTCCGGATCGCGCCAGTACACTTTCAAGCTGCGCCCGCTGAGCAAGGCAAAGTGCAAGCCGTAGTTACAACCGGAGATCAATAGAAACACAGCGATGATAGTGTTGATGGCCGGGCTGGCAAAGTAACCCACGCTGGCATCATGCGTGGAAAAGCCCCCGATGGCGATAGTTGCAAAGCTATGGCCGATAGCATCGAATACCGACATTCCGGCGCCCCATAATGCCAGCGCGCAGGCGATGGTCAGCAGTACGTAAATCAGCCACAAGGTCTTGGCCGTTTCGGCAATACGCGGGCGCATTTTGTTGTCTTTCAATGGGCCGGGCATTTCCGCACGGTATAGCTGCATACCCCCGACGCCGAGGATAGGCAGTATGGCGACGGCCAGCACGATGATCCCCATCCCCCCCATCCATTGCAGCATCTGGCGGTAGAATAAGATGGCTTTAGGCAAGGAATCTAACCCGACCAGGGTGGTAGCTCCGGTGGTGGTTAAACCCGAGAAGGATTCGAAAAAAGCGTCCGTCAGGGAAAGATTGGGCCGTTCGGAAAACAGGAAAGGCAATGCCCCCACGCTGCCCAGTACGGTCCAGAACAACACCACAATCAGGAAGCCTTCACGTGGTTTTAATTCGTGCTTCTGCTTACGATTTGGCCACCACAGCATCAAACCAATGGTCACGGCTACAAAGAAGGTCTGGCTGAATGCCCGCCCCGCTCCGTCGCGGTATATCAATGCCACCAGGCCAGGAATAAACATTGTCCCGGAAAACAGGATAACCAGCAGGCCCACAATACGGGTTATGGCGCGAAAATGCATTTCAGCACGATCCTTAACAATTCAGTTGGTGGGAATTATTGCGATATAGGGACTAATTGCAAACTTCCGCGGCTGAGATCGCGTAATTTATTCCCGAATACCTCGGTACCCGTGGCGGGTAGCGCCAGATGTAACACCACGGCAGCACCGTAATCCCCATGCACAATCCGCCCTTCACTAAGCTGTAGCAAATTCTCTACCATTGCCAGCTGAGCATAGTCGCACTGCAAAGTATATTCGAGCTGCGGTACTTTATAGCTAACAACCAGCTGCTTAAGCGCCTGTTGTACGCCGCTGCCGTATGCCCGCACCAGGCCACCAGTACCCAGTTTGATCCCACCATAGTAGCGAACTACCACCGCGGTTATTTCACCGATCCCACTGCCCATTAGCTGGCTCAGGATGGGCTTGCCCGCAGTGCCGGAGGGTTCACCGTCATCGGAAAACCCCAACTGCTGCGAATCATTCGGTGCCCCCGCAACAAAAGCCCAGCAATGGTGCCGGGCCGTTGGATGCTCGTCACGCACCTGCTGGATAAAGGCTTTGGCCGCCTCGACCCCGCAGGTAGGTGCCAGCAGAGTGATGAAACGGCTTTTCTTTATCTCTTCACTGACGCTGATGACAGCGCCAGGAATGGGGTAAGGCTGCATCAGGCCAGGTTCAGATCGCGCGTCATATTCTCAATACGCTTTTCGTGGATCACGATATTGTCCTCAATGCGGATACCGCCGTAAGGTTTTAACGCATCGATACGATCCCAGGCAAAGTGTTTACTGAACTCGCCACTACGCCAAGGAGCCAACAGGGACTCAATGAAATACAGGCCCGGCTCAATGGTCAGCACCATACCTGGTTGCATGACACGGGTGCAGCGCAGGAAGGGATATTTTGCGGGTGCTGCCAGATGAGTACCATTTTCATCCTGCATAAACCCGGCGGCATCATGCACCTGCAAACCAAGCGGGTGGCCTAAACCGTGCGGCAGGAACGGACAGGTGATGCCTTGTTCGACCATCGCTTCTTCGCTGATGCCCGTTACCAGCTTATGATTTTTCAACAGTTTGGCGATGCGTTGATGCATCTGTACATGGTAATCCGTGTAGCGCACCCCGGCTTTGATGGTATCTATCAGCGCAAGCTGTTCACTGTTGAGATCTTTCACCAGATGGGCGAATGCATTGTCGCTCTGAGCTGCATAGGTGCGAGTCAGGTCGGCGGCGTAGCCGTTATATTCTGCCCCTGCATCGATCAGGAAGCTGCGGGATTCGGCCGGAGGTTGATGATCCAGCTTGGTGTAATGCAGCACCGCCGCATGCTCATTCAGGGCCACGATATTATCGTAAGGCACGTCCGTATCACGATGGCCAGTGGCGGTCAGATAGGCCAGGTTGATATCGAACTCGCTCATACCGGACTGGAAGGCTTCATGAGCGGCACGGTGCCCCATCACGGCCGTTTTCTGCGCTTCGCGCATGCAGGCCAGCTCATAGCCGGTTTTGATCGAGCGGCGGAAATCGAGGAAATTCAACACCGCTTGCGGGTTGATGTGCTCGGCCGCAATGCCAAGAGAGAGGGCCCGCTGTTGTGCATAGCCGATATAGCCTACACGTTCGCGCTGCTGTGGCAGTTGGCCGGCGATATCATCGGCATTGGTCAGCGGCAACAGTTCAATGGATTTGGTCCAGAAGCTGTTGGGTAGCGGTTCAACACTATGCCAGTAATCCACCGGGGAATAGAACCACAGCTTTGGTTTGTTAACGCCGTCCACCCACAACCAGCAGTTCGGCACCGACGTTACCGGCACCCACGCCTTGAAGTTGGCGTTCACTTTAAACGGGTAGCTGTGGTCGTCCAGAAAGACCCGTTGCAGCTCGCCTGAATGGATTAGCAATGCATCCAGATTGTTGCGCTCTAATACTTCACGAGCTCGTTGTTGCAGTGTTGCCAGGTGGTCGTTATACAAAGAAGCCAGCGTTTCCATCACAGTACCCTTATGCCCTCAGAACGGAATGAGCCATCTTAACACACAGATCCCACGCTCCAACCCCATCTCCTCTTGCATGAGGTGTGCTTCGCAAACCGCTGCAACCAGATTACATCCCTGGGCGATATGGCCGCTACGCGCCAAAGTTTTGCGCCCAGGGGTGAAAAATAAGTTGATTTGGTATCAAGCAATTAGCCATTTCCCCTGTGATCCGGTTTGCAAATATGCAATCTATTATTTGCAATTTATTAACATAAAAACCACACTCCTCATCATCTGGTCATACCAGATCATCTGCGCTGATTCAGGAGATCGACATGCTCTACCAAGGCGAAACATTACAAGTACACTGGCTCGACAACGGCATCGCCGAGTTGGTGTTCAACGCACCAGGCCCGATCAACAAGCTGGATACCAGCACCGTTGCCAGCCTGGGTGCCGCACTCGAGGTGCTGGAACAGCAAACCGAGTTGAAAGGGCTGCTGCTGCGCTCTGCCAAATCCGCATTCATCGTGGGTGCCGACATCACCGAGTTCCTCTCGCTGTTTGCCGCACCGGCCGAAAAGCTGCATGAATGGCTGGTGTTTGCCAATACCATCTTTAACCGGCTGGAAGATTTACCGGTGCCAACCCTCTCCGCCATTAACGGATACGCGTTAGGCGGCGGCTGCGAATGTATCCTGGCGACCGATTTCCGTATCGCCTCTCCAGACGCACGCATCGGCCTGCCGGAAACCAAACTGGGCATCATGCCAGGATTCGGGGGGTCCGTACGTCTGCCACGCCTGCTCGGTAACGACAGCGCGCTGGAAATCATCGCCGCCGGGAAAGATATCGGTGCAAAAGACGCACTGAAAGTCGGCCTGGTCGATGCCGTGGTCGCACCGGAGAAACTGGTGGAAGCCGCGCTGAAAATGCTGCAACAGGCGATCGACGGCCAACTCGACTGGCGTGCTTACCGTCAGCCGAAGCTGGAGCCGTTGAAGCTGAGCCCAATCGAAGCGGCAATGAGTTTCACCACTGCCAAAGGCATGGTGATGCAAACCGCAGGTATTCATTATCCTGCGCCGATGACCGCAGTAAAAACCATCGAAGCCGCCGCCAAGCTTGGCCGTGACGAAGCGTTGAAACTGGAAACCGCCAGCTTTGTGCCTTTGGCCCGCTCTAACGAAGCGCGCGCCCTGGTGGGCATTTTCCTCAACGATCAGTTTGTGAAAGGCCAGGCGAAAAAACTGGCCAAGAACGTTGACGCTCCGAAGCAGGCTGCCGTGCTGGGTGCAGGAATTATGGGGGGCGGTATCGCCTACCAATCCGCGCTGAAAGGCGTGCCGGTGATCATGAAGGACATCAGCGACAAATCCCTGACTCTTGGCATGAATGAAGCGGCCAAGCTGCTGAATAAACAGCTGGAGCGCGGCAAGTTGGATGGCCTGAAGATGGCACAGGTGCTGTCAACCATCCAGCCAACGCTGGACTATGCCGGGATCGAACGCGCCCAACTGATTGTTGAGGCCGTAGTTGAAAATCCTAAGGTAAAAGCGGCGGTGTTGTCTGAAGTGGAAGCCCTGATCGGCGAAGATACCGTACTGGCCTCCAACACCTCAACCATCCCGATCAATCACCTGGCAAAATCGTTGAAGCGCCCGCAAAACTTCTGCGGTATGCATTTCTTCAACCCGGTGCACCGCATGCCGTTGGTTGAGATAATCCGCGGTGAACACACCAGCGACAGCACTATCGCAGCCGTGGTGGCCTACGCCACCCGCATGGGCAAAACGCCGATCGTGGTCAATGATTGCCCTGGGTTCTTCGTTAACCGCGTGCTGTTCCCGTATTTTGCCGGGTTTAGTCAGCTGCTGCGCGACGGCGCCGACTTCCGTCAGATCGACAAAGTGATGGAGAAACAGTTCGGCTGGCCGATGGGCCCGGCGTATCTGTTGGATGTGGTCGGTATTGATACCGCACACCATGCCCAGGCGGTGATGGCCAACGGTTTCCCTGAACGCATGAGTAAAAATTACCGCGATGCGATCGACGTGATGTTCGATAACCAACGCTTCGGCCAGAAAAACCAGCTGGGCTTCTACCGCTACAGCCAGGATAGCAAAGGCAAGCCGCGTAAAGATAACGACGAGCAAACCGACACTCTGCTGGCAACCGTGAGCGCGTCGGCACAGACCTTCAGCAGTGAAGAGATCATCGCTCGCATGATGATCCCGATGATCAACGAAGTGGTACGCTGCCTGGAAGAAGGCATTGTGGCCAGCCCGGCAGAAGCGGATATGGCATTGGTTTACGGCATCGGCTTCCCGCCGTTCCACGGCGGCGCATTCCGCTATCTGGATACGCTCGGCACCGCCAATTACGTCGAGATGGCCCAGCGTTACGCTAACCTGGGGGCGCTGTATCAGGTACCAGCCGGTCTGCGTGCCAAGGCGGAACGTAATGAAAGCTACTACCCGGTGGCGACAGCAGCGCTGTCTGATATCTCCACTGGCCAACCGGCATGAGGTTATGAAGATGGAAAACGTAGTTATTGTTGATGCCGTACGTACGCCAATGGGCCGCTCAAAAGGCGGCGCTTTCCGCCAGGTACGCGCGGAAGACCTTTCCGCACATCTGATGCGTGCCGTGCTGAGCCGTAACCCGGCGCTGAATGCCGCTGAGATTGATGATATTTATTGGGGTTGTGTACAGCAAACGCTGGAACAAGGCTTCAATATCGCCCGTAACGCCGCGCTGCTGGCCGAAATCCCACATAGCGTACCAGCGGTAACAGTGAACCGTCTGTGTGGTTCTTCCATGCAGGCCTTGCACGACGCAGCCCGCGCAATCATGGTAGGTGACGCTCAGGTCAGCCTGATTGGCGGAGTGGAACATATGGGCCACGTCCCGATGAACCACGGCGTAGACTTCCATCCTGGCCTGAGCCGCACCGTGGCAAAAGCGGCCGGGATGATGGGCCTGACCGCAGAAATGCTGGCCAAAATGCATAATATCAGCCGCGAAATGCAGGATGAATTTGCAGCTCGCTCACACCAACGTGCCCATGCCGCTACGTTGGCTGGCTATTTCAAAAACGAAATTATCCCCACCACCGGCCATGACGCCGACGGCGTACTGACTCGTTACGATTATGATGAAGTGATCCGCCCGGAAACCACCGTTGCCAGCCTGGCGGCATTGCGCCCGGCGTTTGACCCGGTCAACGGCACCGTCACCGCAGGCACCTCTTCCGCACTGTCTGACGGCGCTTCCGCCATGTTGATCATGAGCGAATCCCGCGCCAAGGCGCTCGGCCTGAAGGCTCGTGCCCGCATCCGCTCAATGGCGGTGGTAGGATGCGATCCTTCGATCATGGGCTATGGTCCGGTGCCTGCCAGCAAACTCGCGCTTAAACGCGCCGGTCTGAGCGTACAGGATATCGATCTGTTTGAATTGAATGAGGCCTTTGCCGCCCAGTCGCTGCCCTGCATTAAAGATCTGGGGCTGCTGGAAAGCATGGACGACAAGATCAACCTTAACGGCGGTGCGATTGCCCTGGGCCACCCATTAGGCTGCTCCGGCTCCCGCATCTCCACCACCCTGCTGAATAATATGGAACGCCGTGACGTGCAGTTTGGTCTGGCCACCATGTGTATCGGCCTGGGTCAGGGGATCGCCACGGTATTTGAACGCGTTTAGCTGTGTCTGATTGGATGCCCCAAAAGGGCATCCCAAAGGTTTTGTTGCCGTACTTCCCGCCTGTCAGGGGCGGGTTTTTTTATGCCTGGAATTCGGCACCAATAAAAACGGGGCAGCACCTGGCCACCCCGTCTTTACTGCTGCGCGTACGATCAGATGAACGCGAAAGCATCGCCAAACATGTGCGCTTCCAGCGCGCCACGCTCGGCACAGAAACGCTCACGGGCAATTTTCGCCATCTCGAAACGACCTGCGATATAGATATCATGCTCCGCCAGCGAGCCAAAATCCTGTAACACGGCGCTCAGCACCGTGCCACTGCGGCCACGCCAGTCCTCTTCCGGCTGTTCAACTACCGGGATGACCTTCAGATTTGGATATTGCAGTGAAATCGCTTCCAGTTCGCTGAGATCATAAAGATGCTTCAGCTCACGGCCACCCCAGTAGATAGAGATATCGCGATTGGGCTGCTGTTCCAGCGCCGTCAGCAAAATCGAGCGCGCGTAAGAGAACCCGGTACCACCGGCAATCAACACCAGCGGGCGCTCGCCCTCTTCACGCAGCCAGGCTTCACCATGCGGAATATCCACGGTGATGGCCTGCTCTTTCAGCACCCGATCCATCACCGCCATGGCATACAGGTTCAGTTCAGAAGCACCAATATGCAGCTCGATATAATCTTGCTGTGCTGGCGTCGAGGCCACAGAGAACGGGCGTTTATCACGCTCATCCATCACTACCATCAGGTATTGACCTGCTTTGAACGAAAACGGTGCCTCTGGCACCAAACGTACCCGATAAACGGTATCGGTAATGGCCTCTACGGAGGTCACTTTACAGCTCAGGATTGTCATGCGTTCCTCTGTCGGGTCATCACTGGCGCTAAAGCGTCGGTTCTCGGTCACTGAATATGGCGAGCTCATCCCAGATGTCATCGATGCGCGCACGCACCTTCTCATCCATCTTGATCGGACGGCCCCACTCTCGTTGGGTTTCTCCCGGCCATTTGTTGGTGGCATCCAGGCCCATCTTCGATCCCAGCCCGGAAACCGGTGAGGCGAAGTCCAGATAATCAATCGGCGTATTCTCCACTAAAACGGTATCCCTTGCGGGATCCATTCGGGTGGTTATCGCCCAAATCACATCATTCCAGTCACGCGCATTCACGTCGTCATCGCAAACGATGACAAACTTGGTATACATAAATTGGCGTAGGAAAGACCAGACCCCCATCATTACGCGTTTGGCATGCCCTGCGTACTGTTTTTTGATGGTCACCACCGCCAGGCGATAGGAACACCCTTCCGGCGGTAGGTAGAAATCGACGATTTCCGGGAACTGTTTTTGCAGGATCGGCACAAACACTTCGTTCAGCGCCACTCCCATCACCGCAGGTTCATCCGGCGGGCGGCCGGTATAGGTCGAGTGATAAATCGCATTGCGCCGCTGGGTAATATGGGTCACGGTAAAGACGGGGAAGTGATCGATCTCGTTATAGTAACCGGTGTGATCGCCATACGGGCCTTCCGGCGCCAGTTCCCCTTGCTCGATATAGCCTTCCAGCACAATTTCCGCGCTGGCGGGAACTTCGAGATCGCAGGACAGACATTTGACCACTTCGGTCTTGTTGCCGCGCAACAGCCCGGCAAAGGCATATTCGGACAGATTATCCGGCACCGGCGTCACAGCACCCAAAATGGTGGCAGGATCGGCCCCCAGCGCAACGGCGACAGGGAAACGTTCACCAGGATGTTCCTGACACCACTCCTGATAATCCAGCGCGCCACCACGGTGCGAGAGCCAGCGCATAATCAGCTTGTTCTTGCCCAATACCTGCTGGCGATAGATCCCCAGATTCTGGCGCTCTTTGTGCGGGCCACGGGTAACCGTCAGCCCCCAGGTGACCAGCGGGGCGGCATCTTCCGGCCAGCAGTGCATCACCGGGATACGGCCGAGATCGACATCTTCCCCTTGCCACACCTGTTCCTGGCACGGGGCAGAGCCCAGCACCTTGGTCGGCATATTCAGCACTTGCTTGAATTTGGGGACCTTGTCGAACAGGTCGCGAAAGCCCTTCGGTGGCTCAGGCTCTTTGAGGAACGCCAGCAGCTTGCCCACCTCGCGCAGCGCACTGACATCTTCCTGCCCCATCCCCATTGCCACCCGCTTGGGCGTGCCGAACAGGTTACAGAGCACCGGCATATCGTAACCTTTCGGGTTTTCGAACAGCAACGCCGGGCCGCCCGCACGCAGCGTACGATCGGCAATTTCTGTCATTTCCAGATAGGGATCAATCGGCTGGCTGATGCGTTTTAGTTCCCCTCTCTTTTCCAGCAACGAGAGGAAATCGCGTAGGTCACGGTATTTCATGCAAGCCATTACACCATTGATTTATAGAAGATTTAAACGACGAACCCTGAAAATCTCAAGGTGGCTCGACGTTTAATTAACTGGCTGATTTTAAGGCGTTTCACAGCAAAGGGATAGATTAACAAATTCTAGCCAATCTGCCCACATTAGCGCTACTGGTTTGGGTTGTCATCACAATGCTGAATCTATAGGGGCGCCGCATGCTGCGCCCCTTCGGTTTATCAATGGCAGATGAACGGCACCAGAGAGCGCAATGCCAAAGTATCCTGATACTCCTGTATCTCTACCCCGTGGCGGAACACCTTGAAGCCCTGATCCCTGGCGCTGAAGTAGCGCAGGTCGTTGCCGCAGACGTGCAGCAAGCTGCCTTCACGCAGTGCGACAACCGACTCGCTCGGATTCACCGCACAGAACTCTGCCAGGCGCTCATCACGGGTTTCACCCATGTGGCCGCTGATATGGGCATCGATGTAATGTGGGTTGATTTGTACCGGGAACAGCCCCAGTGCAGGCAACACGACGCTGTTGCGCACCGGCATATCGTTGGTGGTACGGATGCTCGGCGTCGCCACGTTGCAGCCAGCGCTCCAACCCACATAGGGTACTTCACGCTCACGCACCGCACGCTGGATTGGCACAATCAGGCCATTTTCATGCAGCATCTGGTTCAGCATCCAGGTATTGCCGCCGCTGACCAAAATACACTCGGCCTGCGCGATCGCCTCTGCCGGAGACTCGGCATGGTGGATGCTGGTGACCTTGATACCCAACGTCTGCGACAGTTCACCCGCACGCTGGTCGTAATCACCCCGGATCATGGCATAAGGAACAAATACGGCTGACGTGATGTTACGGCATTCAATCATGGCCAACAGCTGGCTCTTGGCATAACCGAGCAGTTCGGCCTCGCCGGAAAGCTTGCCGTTACTTAGCAAAAATAGCTCCATGTCTCTCCCTCAGTGCAAGAATGATAAAGGCGTCACATTGAGCGTCAGGCTTGCCCACCATACTGTGACAGTCGTAAATTTTAGGCCTATTGTTATACCTGAATCAGGTAAACAAATATGTGACTTTATGCTGGCTACCGTGGATTGCCGCAACTCATGGCAACAAGATGGACGCTTGCGTCACTAGGTATCCGTAGTGGCTTTTGGTATGCTTAACGGCTGACAGAAAGGCATGTGAAACTATGGAATCTTGGTATTTACTTTATTGTAAGCGCGGCCAGCTCTTACGGGCCCAGGAACACCTGGTAAGGCAAGCCGTCAACTGCCTGAGCCCAATTATTACGTTGGAAAAAATCGTGCGTGGCAAGCGTACCGCCGTTAGCGAACCGCTGTTTCCCAACTACCTGTTTGTTGAATTCGATCCGGAACGTATTCACACCACCACGATCAGTGCAACCCGTGGTGTCAGCCACTTTGTGCGATTTGGAGCCTTACCGACCCAGATACCTTTACAGGTTATCGAAGAACTCCAGACACATAGCGAAGAATACTATGTGGATCCAGAGACCCCACAGCCGGGCGATACGGTGCTGATCACCGATGGCGTGTTCGAGGGCCTGCATGCGATCTACACCGAACCCGACGGTGAAGCCCGCTCGATGCTGCTGCTGAATCTGATCAATAAGCAGATTAATCAGAGCATCGATAACCGGCAATTCCAGAAACTTTAATGCAAACAGGCACCCTTGGGTGCCTGTTTTGTCTGCTACCGATTAACGGCGCATCGCATCATCATGCAGCCACTGGGCAACACGCTTGGCGAAGTAGGTCAGCACACCATCAGCCCCGGCACGCTTAAAGCACAGCAAGGATTCCATCACCGCCGGTTGCTCCTGCAGCCAGCCGTTCTGGATCGCCGCCATATGCATCGCATATTCGCCCGATACCTGATAGGCGAAGGTCGGCACCCCGAAGGTATCTTTGACACGGCGCACCACGTCCAGATACGGCATCCCCGGTTTCACCATCACCATATCCGCGCCTTCCTGCAGATCCTGAGCAATCTCTTGCAGGGCTTCGTCGCCGTTGGCCGGATCCATCTGATAGGTTTTCTTGTTGCCGCCTTTCAGGTTACCGGTAGAGCCGAGCGCATCACGGAACGGGCCGTAATAGCATGAGGCATATTTGGCGGAATACGCCATGATCTGGGTATTAACCAGGCCTTGCAGCTCCAGCTGATCGCGGATCGCGCCGATGCGGCCATCCATCATATCGCTGGGAGCCACGATTTCGGCACCGGCTTCGGCATGAGATAGCGCCTGGCGAACCAGAATCTCTTTGCTGATGTCGTTGATCACGTAGCCATGCTCGTCGATCACCCCGTCCTGCCCATGGGTCGTATACGGGTCGAGCGCCACATCGGTCAGGATCCCCAGCTCCGGCACGGCATCTTTCAGCGCACGCACGGTGCGCTGCACCAAACCATCCGGGTTATAGGCTTCCTCGGCATGCAGCGACTTCAGGCCAGGCTCAATCACCGGGAACAGGGAGATCACCGGCACGCCGAGTTTGGCAATGGCTTCCGCCTCTTTGATCAGCAGATCGATGCTCATGCGCGATACGCCAGGCATCGAGGAAACGGCTTCCTGACGGTTGCTACCTTCCATGACAAACACAGGGTAGATCAGGTCATTGACCGTTACCTGATTCTCGGCCACCAAACGGCGGCTGAAGTCATGACGGCGCACACGGCGCATACGGCGACCAGGGAAGGTGCCCGGAAATGCATAGCTCATAATTTTCTCCTAACTCAGACCAGCCGGAATAACCGGCGGGCGTTCTCATCAGTTTTCTGGCCCAGCCACGCGGGATCTTCTTCGCGCCAGGTTGCAACCTGCCGAATGATATGGGGCAGAAAACAGGGTTCGTTGCGGCGAGATGCAGGTTTCGGGTGTAAATCCCGGGGCAACAAATAGGGGGCATCAGTTTCCAGCAGCAGACGATCGGCCGGGATTTGGGGTAACAAGGCACGCAGTTCCAGTCCCCGGCGCTCATCACAAACCCAACCGGTGATACCGATCGACAACCCCAGCGCCAGACAGTCCTGTAACTCTTCGGCGCTGCCGGTGAAGCAATGCACAACTGCGGCGGGCAGTTTATCCAACCAGGGAGTCAGCAGTGCAACAAAACGTGCGTGTGCGTCGCGGCAATGCAGGAAGACCGGCATAGTGAGCTCGGCGGCCAATGCCAGTTGAGCGGTGAAAGCCAGTTCCTGCTGTGCCGGGGTGGAAAAATTGCGGTTAAAATCCAGCCCACACTCGCCAATCGCGGCCACGAAGGGCTGCGATGCCAACCGGTGAATATGCTGCGCGACCTCATCGTTCCAACTGCTGGCATCATGCGGATGCACGCCCGCCGTAGACCAGCAATAGCCACTATGAGCACGGGCCAGGTGGCTGGCCGCCTCGCTTTGCTGTGCGTTGGTGCCGGTGATCAGTATCCCCGTCACGCCTGCCGTTTTGGCTCGCTCAACCACCTGTGTGGCATCTTTGGCAAATTGGGAGCTGGTAAGATTGACGCCAATATCAAACATGGATTTTTCCAAAGCAAAAGCCGCCCGATGGGCGGCTTAGGGACAGACGAGTATCAGGACGCTGGTGGCTCTTCGCCTTCCTCTTCTTCCTCTACCGGCTTGCGCCGCTTCCCTACATAGAAGCGGGCGAAGAACACGCCAACCTCAAACAGCAGGTACATCGGGATCGCCAACAGGGTTTGCGAGAACACGTCCGGCGGCGTCAACAGCATACCGACCACGAAAGCCCCGACCAACACATACGGGCGTTTCTTACGCAGGTCTTCTGGCGTAGTGACACCACTCCAGCACAGCAGAATAATGGCAACCGGCACTTCAAAAGCCACGCCGAACGCCATAAACAGCGCCATGACAAAACTCAGGTAGTTGCTGATATCGGTCGCAATCGTGACGCCGATGGGTGCAGTTTTGGCAAAAAAGCCAAAGGCCAGCGGGAACACGACAAAGTAGGCAAACGCCATTCCCAGATAGAACAACAGGCTGCTGGAGACCAGCAACGGCATCATCAGGCGGCGTTCATGCTGGTACAGCGCAGGAGCGATAAAGGCCCAGACCTGATAGAGAATGAAAGGCGCGGCAACGATCACCGAAACCATCATCGTCAACTTGATCGGAGCAAAGAAGGGAGAAGCCACGTCGGTGGCGATCATGCTCGCCCCGGCAGGCAACTGATCGATAAGCGGTGCAGAAACGATCTGATAGATATCGTTAGCGAAAAACACCAACACGATAAAGATCGCCAGCACGCTGATGATCGAATTCAACAGCCGCTTACGCAGTTCAATCAGATGACTGATAAGCGGTTGGGTATCTTCAACGGCCATGTTTTAACGTTCGCCACTAGGTTGTTGAGACGCAGGGGATTTATCCGCCACAGGCTCTGGGATGGCCTGCTTTGCAGGGATTTGCTGATCCACGACCGTTGCCTGAGCCACGGGGGGCACCACCGGCTCGCGTTGCACGGCTGGCGCAGGTTCAGTAGGCTGCGGTGTGGCAACAGGTGCCGAAGCGGTAGTCGCCGCTTCCGCCGGAGTCACGCCGTCGTGGATGGCTTCAGGATCGGTGACCACTGGATTGTGGATGGTATGCGGTGGCTCGTCCTTATCGACGTGATAAGAACGTTTCAGCGACTCAGCCGCCTCTTTCAGCTCATCCATTGAAGCTTTGAGTTCCGGCGTTAAATTCTGCAAGCCCGCTTTCTCCGCCTTCTTCAGGCTTTCCTGCAGTTCTTGCAGCTTCAATTCCTGCGTCAGCTCATTCTGTACCGATGCTGCCAGAGAGCGCAGCGCTCGGATCCAGCCCGCAACGGTTCTGACCGCCACTGGTAACCGTTCTGGCCCAAGTACCACCAGGCCAATCACCAGTACCAGCAGCAGTTCACCAAACCCAATGTCAAACACGGTTTATACCTGCTCTTTGTTCTTCGACTCTTCCGCTGCTTTCACTTCCGGCTGCTTATCGGTGATAGGCTTGGCCGCAAAGTCTGCATCGTGGTTGGTTTTTTCAGTCGTGTTGGTTGGCGCTGCGGTGTTGTCATCGCCAATCGCTTTTTTGAAGCCCTTGATTGATGCACCGAGATCGGAACCCAGCGTACGCAGTTTGTTGGTACCAAACAGCAGCACCACGATCACCGCGATAATCAACAATTGCCAAATACTAATACCGCCCATTGTACTTACCTCTGGTTTAAAAAAGGGTCTATTTCAAGCTGCCACATTATATACCCTTCATCTTTGTGTTGGATATGCCCCGTTTTTGCAGGGCTACAGCGACAACGCTTAACCTGATGGTTAATTTATTCAGACGGTGCGTTTCCAACCGACGACCCAGGCCACTACGCCTGCGGCCATCATCCAGGCAGGGAACACCTCTACGCCTCCCAGCAGTAAAATCGTACCACTGACTAACAGTGTAGCGCCAACCCCGAACAAATACCGTGATTGACCTTGCCGAACGCGTTGCGCCTGCATCTGACCGGTCAATTTATCGACGCTTTGTTGTAACAGTTTATGCTGTTGCAGACTGTCATAAAACAATTCAGGTAACTCCGGCAGTTTCTCGGCCCAGAACGGCGCTTTTTCTTTCAGCGCGCGGATCACTGCCGGAATGCCCACCTGATCCCGCAGCCAGCTTTCCAGGAACGGCTTTGCCGTGGTCCACAGATCCAGTTGCGGATAGAGCTGACGGCCAAGGCCCTCAACGTACAGCAGCGTCTTTTGCAGTAATACCAGCTGCGGCTGCACTTCCATATTGAAACGGCGTGCGGTATTGAACAGGTTCAAGAGTACGTTGCCGAACGAAATTTCCGCCAGCGGTTTTTCAAAGATCGGCTCACAGACGGTACGGATGGCAAACTCGAAATCTTCCACGTTGGTATCACGCGGTACCCAGCCAGAATCAACGTGCAGCTCCGCCACCTTACGGTAGTCGCGGTTGAAGAAGGCGATAAAGTTTTCCGCCAGATAGCGCTTGTCGTCTTTGTTCAGGGAACCCACGATACCGCAGTCGATGCCGATATAACACGGATCTTCCGGGTGCTCATAGCTGACGAAAATATTGCCTGGGTGCATGTCGGCATGGAAGAAGCTGTCACGGAACACCTGGGTAAAGAACACCTGGACGCCACGCTCGGCCAGCAGTTTCATATTGGTGTTCTGCTGTTCCAGAGCCGCAATATCCGATACCGGGATGCCGTAAATCCGCTCCATTACCAGCACGCTCTCACGGCAGTAATCGGAGTAAACCTCTGGCACGTAGAGCATCGGGCTACCGTCAAAATTACGGCGCAGCTGGATGGCGTTGGCCGCTTCACGCAGCAGGTTCAGCTCATCGAGCAGGGTTTTCTCATATTCACGCACCACTTCGCGCGGACGCAGACGGCGACCGTCCGGCATCAGCTTGGGCACCCAGCCTGCCAGGCGATACATCAGGCGCACATCGGCTTTGATAATCGGCCCTATGTCCGGGCGGATCACCTTCAGCACCACCTCTTGGCCAGTCGTTTTCAGCCGGGCGGTATGCACCTGGGCAATCGAAGCCGACGCCAGCGCCTGCTGGTCAAAGTCATCGAACCAGGTTTCCAGCGGGCCGCCCATCGCCAACTCGATATGCTTACGTGCCAGCGCACCATCGAACGGCGCCACTCGGTCCTGCAACAGCGTCAGTTGGTCGGCAATATGGGGTGGGAACAGATCGCGGCGGGTCGACATCATCTGGCCGAACTTGATCCACACCGGGCCCAGCTCTTGCAGCGCCAGGCGCAGGCGTTCGCCCAACGGCTGGTTTTTATGGCGGTTAGGCATCCAGAACAGCAGGCGGCGGCCAATGCGCAGCGGCAGCGTCAAGCGCATCTTGGGGATCAGTTCATCCAGTCCATAGCTCAGGAAAACGCACACGATCAAATACAGGCGGCAAATTTCGCCAGGGGTCATCGCTTACCCTCCAACTTGTCCAGACGAGCAATCAGTGCGTCTACACTGCGAACGGTGGCATCAACCTCTTCGTTAAACCACACCACTTCAAGCGGGCCGGGAGCCATACGCCACTCTTCGGTCAGCGTTTCGGCCACGTAGCGTTGCTGGCTCTGCAAACCGGATTTTAGCAGGCCTAAACCTTTACCTACGATCTGACTAACCCCTTGCGCAGCGATGTCACCCACATAAGGTGCCAACCATTCCGCCGGATCCCATTCTGCCAGATCGAGCAAACCGACCAGTTGTTGCACCACCTGAATATCGCCTTCGACAATCAGCTCGCCGCTACGCATCAGCGGGGAAAGTTGCTGGCGATCGCGCAATTTCAGCAGCACCGGTACGCGGGTTTGCACCGTACAGTCGGCGCTATCGTCTGATTGGCCAAGCACATCCACGCGCTGTTCGCTGAACAGCAGTACCAACGGCGAAGAGAGTTCCTGTAGCTCGATACGTAACACTTTACCCGCCAGCCGTTGGCGGGCGGTTTTCATGCTACGATCGCGAAACAGCAGGCTATTAAGCGAGGTTTCCAGCACGCCGGTCAGTAACGGGGTTAGTAGCATCGGCATTTCCATATCAGAACTTGAAGCCCCGGTGCAGCGCCACGATGCCGCCGGTCAGGTTGAAGTAGTTGACGTTCTCGAAGCCGGCCGCAGCCATCATCCCCTTCAGGGTTTCCTGATCGGGGTGCATGCGGATCGATTCTGCCAGATAGCGGTAGCTGTCCGGATCTTTCACCACCAGCTCACCAATTTTTGGCAGCACGTGGAAGGAATAGGCGTCGTAAGCCTTGCTCAGCGGCTCCAGCAGCGGCTTGGAAAACTCCAGCACCAGCAAGCGGCCACCCGGTTTCAGCACACGGAACATCGAGCGCAGTGCTTTGTCTTTGTCGGTGACGTTGCGCAGGCCAAAGGAGATGGTGATACAGTCAAAATAGTTATCCGGGAACGGCAGCGCTTCGGCGTTGGCCTGCACGTAGCTGATATTGCCAACGATACCGTGGTCGCGCAGCTTTTCGCGCCCCATCTTGAGCATGGAATCGTTGATATCCGCCAGCACCACCTGCCCTTGTTCGCCCACCATTCGGGAGAACTTGGCAGCCAGATCGCCTGTACCACCGGCCAGATCCAGCACGCGCTGGCCGCGGCGCACGCCGCTGCAATCGATGGTAAAACGCTTCCAGATACGATGGATACCAAACGACATCAGGTCGTTCATCACGTCATATTTTGCCGCTACCGAGTGAAAAACGTTGGCCACCATGGCCTGCTTCTCGTCTCTTGCTACGGTACGAAAGCCAAAATCGGTGGTTTCCTGCGCTTGATCTGCCATTGTCCTGCCTGCCATTCAGTCAATTTAGTGTCGTGGAGTGTACCAGAAAGCCACGTAATACCCCACCTCGCAACGGTATCATCCGTGCGATGCGCGATGCGGTTCTTCGTTGCTATCGTCGTTCTCTTCCCCCGGCAGCGAGGCGATATCCTCGTCTGGCTCAGAGAGCAGCTCATCATCCTGTTGTTCCGATGCCTGCTGCGCCAAAAGCGGGTTGATGGGACGTTTAATCTCAACCCCAAGCGCGCGGAAGCCCTCGATGCGGCCGATAAGATTACCACGGCCTTCGCTCAGTTTATTCATCGCCTGGTGATAACTGCCCTGCGCCCTATCCAGGCTCTGCCCCAAGGCCGACATATCGTCAACGAACAGGCGCATCTTGTCATACAGGCGGGCGGCGCGATCGGCGATCCGCTGGGCGTTCTGACTCTGGTGCTCATAGCGCCACAGGTTGGTAATGGTACGCAGCGCCACCAGCAAAGTGGTTGGGCTGACCAGCATGATATTATGTTGCAATGCCTCGCTAATCAGCTCCGGCTCACGATCGATGGCCAACAGGAAGGCCGGTTCCACCGGGATAAACATCAGCACATAATCCAGCGAACGCAGGCCAGGCAGCTGTTGATAATCCTTCCGGCCCAACACGCGAATGTGCCCACGCAGCGAAGTGATATGCTCGGTCAACGCCGTTTCCCGTTCGAAGTCATCTTCACTGTTGAAATAACGCTCATAGGCCACCAGCGACATCTTGGCGTCGATCACCACGTCTTTACCCTGTGGCAAACGCACGATCACGTCTGGCTGCATACGGCTTTGGCTATCCAGCCGCACATTAACCTGCGTCTCATACTCATGTCCTTCACGCAGGCCAGAGGCTTCCAACACGCGGCTCAACACTACCTCGCCCCAGTTACCCTGGGTTTTGTTATCGCCTTTTAGCGCCTTGGTGAGATTGAGCGCCTCGCGAGCCATTTGCGCATTCAACTGTTGCAGATTACGGATTTCGTGCGTCAATGTATGGCGTTCACGTGCTTCCTGACCAAAACTGTCCTGCACCTGGCGGCGGAAACCGTCCAACTGCTCGCGTAACGGCAGCAACAGGCGATCCAGGCTTTGCTTATTTTGCTCATCAACCTTACGGCCGCTGTTTTCGAAAATGCGGTTGGCCAGGTTCTCAAACTGGGTGGTCAAACGTTGTTCACTGCTGATCAACAGCCGCTGTTTCTCTTCTGCGGCCATCCGGGTCTCTTCCAGGCGGATCGTCACCTCACGCAGTTCGGCTTCCTGAGCGCTGTTGACTTCACGCTGCGCCCGTAGCTCCTGGTTCAGCAATTCACATTCATTACGCCAATGGTTGAGCTGTTGCAGCCTCTCCTGCCCGGCGGCCAGTTGACTGTGCAGGGTGCGCAGTTCCAGATCGTTTTGCCGTAGCAGCTGTTCGTGGCGTTGCAGCGTCTCTTGGCGGGAGGCAGTTTCAAGCTGTGCCTGCTGTAAAGACTGTTCCAGCAGACGCATGTCGGTCTCATGTTGCGCACCGTGCTGCTGCGCACGCAGGCTGGCGATCAGCCACCCCAGCAGTAAACCTATCGCTACGCCACCAATACCGTAAACCAAACTGGTATCCACCCTGCCTCCTGTCATACATGCACTTGCGGCGCGTTTTACGCCTGATGCCTGCCACGTTAAAGGGAGCCTGTATGGATGTCCAGTCTGTTTTTATGTGGAAGTGAGCGCGGTAACCACGGCGGTACCGCGCTAATAAGGCAGGTTAAAACAGCTTGAAGCGATATTCGGCGATAAACTCGCCGGACAGCGAGTGGGAGGTCTGCGAATGCCCATCCACCAGTATCGGCGTTTTATTGCTGTTCTTATAAGACCAACCCGGCCCAGCCATAGCGAATACCGTCAGGTTTTTCAGCTTCGGATGGGAGGGAGCCCAGCGGCCAAAGACGTTGATCTCGCCGGTACGCACCGCGGTACCTTGGTAGCTAAACTGGCCCACGTTGCCCGCCAGCCCGGCGGTAAACTCAGGCGTGATGCGGTATTCGGCCATGGTGGCCAGCATGGTTTCGCCATCGCGCATATAGTCTTCACCCGCATAGGCCATGGAGGTAAAGGTACCGCGTGAATTTTTGGACATATGGCGCGGGTAGAAACCAAGCTGGCCGTCGCCCTTCGGTGCTCGCGTATGGGCGATGCCGACCTTGACGCTCCATAGCGGTTCCTGCCATTTGGCATCCAGCGCATAGTGGTTGGCGTTATGATCGAAGTTGCGCTTGCTCAGCGCCATCTGTTTATAGTCATCCAGCGCCTGAGTGGTATAAATCTGGCTGCCCAGGCTGAGTTTCTCATTGGCTTTGTACCCCACCCGCAAGATCTGGCGGCGTAAATAGTCTTGAGATTCCCCATAGGCCAGTTGCCCATTAAATTGTTTATTCTCATAGCCCAACTCAGCGCTGGCGAGATGGTTGATATAGCGGCCATCGTTGGTCTGCAAACGCAGGCTGTCAGGGGAGTTACGATCCATAGAACGTTCAACATACGCGCCGCGCAAAGAGAGCCCGGCACCGGATACGCCACCGGACCAACCCAGGTAAGTCGTAGGCGACAGGCGAGTGGAGGTGGAAATCACGCCGTAGTTACGCAACACCTGCCAGCCAGCCTGCGCATTCAGCGCCGCGCCACCTACGTCGCCTTTCAGCTTGATATAGCGTTGGCCCACCTTGCTATAACCAGCAGCATTCTCTTTGCTGTTGCCGGGACCGTTGTTATATAGCACCCCACGAGTATTGAAGTAATCGCTGGCACCCAGCTTTACCGCGCTGTAGTAATCGAGATTAACGCCGATAAAGTCCGCCAGATAGCCAGACTGATAACCCAGCGCCAGCCCTTGCCCCCAGGCATTGTGCACCTCTTTTGGGTTGGCGGCATCTTCCTTGAGGTACTTCCAGTAGTTTTTCAGCGACAGTTCAGCGTGGCTGTCACTGAAAAAGGACGAATCCAGGACGTCATCAACGCTGGCCTGGGCCGCGGTGGAGAATAGCGAAATAGCGATCAGACAGTTTAAAGCAGAACGTTTCATTATTGTTATCCCCGAAAAAGGTATAGAAAATCCCTGCCGAGGCGATATGCTATCGCCTCAGATAATATCCCTGAGCCAAAAGGGTGCGTTATTTTTATTGGGTAATAATCAAGG
Source organism: Serratia sp. Res13-Sevr-LER1-36-b (assembly GCF_015673035.1). Classification (NCBI taxonomy): domain Bacteria; kingdom Pseudomonadati; phylum Pseudomonadota; class Gammaproteobacteria; order Enterobacterales; family Yersiniaceae; genus Serratia; species Serratia sp. Res13-Sevr-LER1-36-b. Next base: position 21,833 of record NZ_JADACK010000021.1, read on the forward strand.
TGCTTTATTTAGTAACGCTTTCCCTTTAGCGACATAAGTCATATCGCCAATATCGGTTACGGTATATTTCCCGTCTTTATAAGTCATCTTGACGACTGCCGCATTAGTCAGTGGCTTATTTTTGTTAGGGTTATCGGTCATATCGGAAATCATCATCTGCATCGAGAGCCCGGAAGAGACCGCCAGGATGTTTTTATCCCCATTCTTTACGGCATTCTGCACCATGGTATGCAAGGCTCGTTGCATACGGGTTTTGACCTGCAGCGCACTTTCCGCCTCTTGCTTATCATCGCTTTGCGTGATGGCATCCACCATCGGGATCAGGCTGATCTTACCTTCGCCCATTTGCTTGAACATCTCGGCACCAGAGGCCAGGCCCAGCTTCTTGGCAGCAGCGTCGGCCATTTCTGCGTTAGCGCGCCCTTCAAAACCGCCGAAGAACATTTCGCGCAGGTCGGTCAGTTCCGTGACCTTGGCATCCGACTTGCCCATTTCCTTGAGGATCACCTGCATCGTTTCACGCTGGCGGCCAGCGTCGCTGGTGTAGAAGCTATCGAAAGGGATCCCCTTCAACCCGGCACCCAGATAGCGCGCGGTTTCGATCCCAGCCGGTGTCAGTGGTGAGTCAGCCCAGCCCTGCACGCGATCGTAGGTATTGAGCAGCGTTTTACCGTGGCGAGCAAAATAGATATCGACGCTATCGCTTTGCGCGGCTGTTACGTTGAAAGCCGCAGCAGAGGAAACGGCAACTACGGAGGCCAGTAGCCAGGTTTTAATTTTCATTACTTTTTCCTTAGTGAACAAAATAACGTCTATAGGTTAATTTTTTTAATCATCGGCAGATCATTTGCCAAAATAAGGGCGAAAAAAAACCCAAACCCATGACATTGGTTTGTCAACGGGTTTGGGTTTTGCCTGTTTATTCACAGTAACAATCCACTTATTGGGAAAGTAACACTGTTAAAAAAATAAGGGAATTAAAAAGCACCGGATAAGGATAAATTCGTGATCGAATTCTCACTGTGACGCTGAATAATTAAAATATGAGGCTAATTGGCACGGCACCGGTTCATGCCATCCACTGGGTAAACCATTTGATACCAAAGGCGCCAGGTGCCAGGATGCCGAAAGCCCAGACCATTGCCGAGGCCACATTGGCAATCTGGAATGCGGTTTGCGGCATGGCACAGATGCCCCCCACCAGCGGCACCACGGCGCGTAAGGGCCCGAAGAAGCGCCCAAAGAAAATGCCCAGCACGCCCCATCGCTCAAAAAACGCATGGCCACGCACCAACAGCTGTGGATTGCGTGACAGCGGCCACATATGAGCGACACGCCCCTGATAGTGATAGCCTACCCAATAGGAGAGCCAGTCACCAAAGAAGGCACCGGCGGCGGCCGCAGCCCAGACCGGCCAGAAGGCAATGCCGCTCTCGCCAATCAACGCCCCCAACCCCAGCAGAATCACCGTGGCAGGCAACAACAACGAGAGGAAGGCCAGCGACTCGCCAAACGCCAGGAAGAAAACGATCGGGATCGCCCAGGCTTCATGCTGGCGCACTGTTTCGCTAACCCAGTTAATCACGTCATTGAGGCTCATAGCCTGCTCCTTTTGAGAACGGATCCGACCTCAAGGATACGTAGTACCCTACCTCACTGGTTAAGCTCCGGTTAAACATGGCGCCGTTATTCCAGATAGAGCGCCTGCAACGTCTCGAGCTGGCGTTGCCCCAGCCCATATTCGGCTTCCAACCAACGGCTGCTGGAACCATATTGCTGATGAATGCAACCCAACGCGGTCGCCAGGAACTCTTCACGTGCGCTAAGCACATAGGCAAACTGCGCCACCGAAGCGTCGTTCAGGCGGCTAGAGATCTGATCCAGCATGTGCTCACGGTAGCTCGCCAGCGTGGTTTCCGTCAGCAGATAATCTTCCATTACCGTAGCCTCATCCGCGCCCAGCGCCAGCAACACCATCGCCGAACCCACTCCGGTACGGTCTTTGCCTACCGCACAGTGCTGCACAATCGCACCGCCTTCGGGCTGAGCCAGCAACTGCGCCAGTTGGCGATAGGCGGCGTTATTAAACGGCAGGCGGCGGTACAGCTCCAGCATAAAAGCCCGGGCATCAAACTTGGCCAGCGTTTCGTCGGTGAGTTTTTCAAGGTTGGCATTCACTTCGCTGCTGAGTGGATTGGCCGGCACGTGGTAATAGTCGGCTCCCGACCATAGCACGTCAGGTTTGGCCTGCACTTCGTCGAAGTCGCGGTAATCCAGCACCGAACGCATTGGCATCTGAGCCAGGTAGCTACAGTCGTTTTCACTCAAGCGATCCAGAGCACCGGAACGAAACAGCAGCCCGCGTTTGATACGGCGGCCATCGGCCACGCTGTTGCCGCCTAAATCGCGGAAGTTGATACCACCGTCAAGCGGCGCAAGTGAAGGATGGAGCAGGATCTGAGCGGTCATAGACGTCCTTACATTGATTGTCTCGGGATATGCCGCCACATCAGCCAGCAATCGGTAAACACCAACAACAGAAGGCCAGCAGCATGACGCAGAGGGGGATAACCGTAACAGAAGGGGAAACGGGCCGTCAAACGGCCCGCTTTTAACGAGGATTTGGATTACAGCAGACGGCGAGCTGCCTCGACGACGATTTGCACCGCCTGGCTTTCGGTCTTCTTCATGGTTTCCGCATTCGGGATCTCTTGCTGGGTGCGGTTAACGATCACACCGGCAACCATTCCCGCACGCAGGCCCTGGCTGGCGCACATGGTCAGCAGGGTGGCGGATTCCATTTCATAGTTCATCACGCCCATCGACTGCCACTCTTCCATCGAGCCCTTAAAGCGGCTGACCACACGGCCGGAATAGGTGTCGTAACGCTCCTGGCCTGGGTAGAAGGTATCGGAAGAGGCGGTTACGCCGATATGCGTGGTAGCACCGCAGGCCTTGGCGGCTTCAACCAGCGCAGTGGTACAGGCAAAGTCCGCCACTGCCGGGAATTCCATTGGGGCAAAGTGCAAGCTGGCACCGTCGAGGCGCACAGCTGCAGTTGTCACCAGCACGTCGCCCACGTTGATATTGGCCTGAATGGCACCGGTCGTGCCGATACGCAGGAAGGTACGGATGCCCAGCTGTGCCAACTCTTCAACGGCAATAGAGGTAGACGGGCCACCGATACCGGTTGAGCACACGATCACTGCCTTGCCATCCAGTTCTGCACGCCAAGAGGTAAATTCGCGGTGGGAAGCCAGGTGAACCGGGTTTTCCATCAGCTTGGCAATTTTCTCAACACGCTGCGGATCGCCAGGGACGATGGCCAATGTAGCGCCTTGCAGATCGTTTTTAGTGAGACCGAGGTGGAAAACGTCAGACTGAGACATGGGAGACTCCTCATGGATACGGTTTTTGGGAGGAACAAACAGAGATTCTACTGACAATCGCTGTTAAATTTCGTGATGATCATCACCTTGAATAAAGAAACAGAAATTCATCTACATTATTTTTGTTATTTAAATCACATAAAAAACCCTAGCACGCTTAATCTCCACTCAGTTTATACCAAGTTGCTGCCTGAGCAGTCATTGCTATCCTGCGCGAAAATTCGCCATGCTGTGCTAATAAGCGCTAATCTGCCTATAGTTAACTGCCGCGCTTTTTCTCTAACGCATGGAGCCTGCAATCAATGAAAACAGAACAACAAATAACGTTAAAACAGGCCAAAGGGGGATTTACCCCGGCCGTCGCACCGTTGGCCACCTCAACCATTCTGACCGATGTGCAGGATATACACGTGGGGGAAACCACCATCCCTTCGCAGGGGGACGATCTGCCAGCCTATATCGCCAAACCGGCCCATCATCAAGGGCCGTTCCCAATTGTGCTGGTCGTGCAGGAAATTTTTGGCGTGCATGAACACATTCAGGATCTATGTCGCCGTCTGGCTAAGCAGGGTTATCTGGCCATCGCTCCAGAGCTCTATTTCCGGCAGGGCGATGCCAGAGAGTACAGCGAAATCAGCGAGCTGATGCAAAAGCTGGTCAGCAAAGTGCCAGACAGCCAGGTATTGGCCGATCTGGATCACGCTGCGCACTGGGCAACGCGCCACGGCGGCGATGCCAGCAAGTTGGCGATCACCGGTTTCTGCTGGGGCGGCCGCATCACCTGGCTGTATGCCGCGCATAATCCGCAGCTGAAAGCGGCTGTGGCCTGGTACGGCAAGCTGGTGGGGGAGAAAACCTTGAATTCGCCGAAGCACCCGGTTGATATCGCGACCGATCTTTCAGCGCCGGTACTTGGGCTATACGGTGGCCAGGATGGCAGCATTCCGCAGGAAACGGTGGAAACCATGCGCCAGGCGATCCGTGCGGCCAATGCCGATGCGGAAATCGTGGTGTATCCAGAAGCGGGTCACGCTTTCCACGCCGATTACCGGCCAAGCTATGACGCGGAGGCTTCCACCGACGGATGGCAGCGCATGTTGGCCTGGTTCAGCCAGCATGGTGTGAAATAGAGGGGCGCATCCCTACATGCCAAGTTGGGTGAGGAATATCATCAGCAGTTTCAGGGGCAGCAGGTGCCCCTGATGCTTGTCAGTTAAGCCACCTACTTAGCTCAGTGACAAAGTGCCAAACGCACCGTGCCAATCGTGCTCGAACTTCTCAACCGCCGCCTGCACCGCCGGGGCGCTGATCAACTGTTCTGCGACATCAACCGGCAAGGTAATAGCTTCACAACCTGCCAACAGGCACTCCAGCGCCTGACGCGGAGTCTTGAAGCTGGCGGCCAGCACCTTGGCCTGCGGAGCGTGCAGTTCTAACAAGTGCTGCAACTCCTGCACGGTAGCAATACCATTGCCGCCCTGGGCATCCACGCGGTTAACATAAGGCGCCACGTACTCCGCCCCTGCCAAGACAGAAAGCAGCCCCTGCGCCGCCCCATACACCGCCGTGCCCAACGTTGGAACAGCCATGCCGCTCAGGATTTTGATCGCTGCCAGCCCTTCCCCCGTCACCGGCACTTTCACCACTAGGCCAGGAACGCGCCGGTGAAGCATCACCGCCTCTTCAACCATCTGCTCGGTCGTGGCCGCCATCACCTGGGCAAACAATTTTCCTTCGCCACCGATGATATCGCGTAAAGCAGGCAGCACTTCCCATAGCGACGTGTGTGACGCAGCCACAATGCTCGGGTTAGTTGTCACCCCTTGCAACGGCAACACACGTGCCAGGCGTTTCACTGCATTGATGTCGGCAGTATCCAGATAGAGTTCCATAGTTGCTCCTCAAGGCTAAAAATGAAGGGCGCCGCAGCGCCCAAAAATGGATTACAGTTCAAGCTCTTGTTTCAGCAACGCTTCTACCTGTTGGGCAGACACTGCGTTCACCAGTGCGTCACGGAAACCTTCATGCATGATGCGCCGCGCCAGCTTGGAGAAAATCCGCATATGCTGGTCCCCGGCGGCATGTTTATTAAGGGTCAGCATGATCACAAACTGCGCCTCTTCATCCCCCCAGACGACCGGCTGCGCCAGCTTGGCCACGCTGATGGTGGACTGTTCAATATGTTCAGATTTGGTATGCGGAATGGCAAAACCGAAGCCCAGCCCGGTGGAGAATACCGCCTCACGCGCCCACAAATCGGCGGCAAGATTACGTGGGTAACGGCAGCGTCCGGCCAGCAGCAGGTTATCCGCCATCCCTTTGATCACCTCTTCTTTGCTACGCCAATCGGCCCCCAGGGCAATGCAGTCCGGCGTGATCAGCGGCGCATCGCTTTGCTCCATGCGGAACTGGGCCAGCAGGTGCTCAACTTCCAGCGACGTACGGCAGGCCATGGCCCGGTTGAGCAGTAAACGGCATTCGCGGCTATCCAACTTGGCCAGGCGGGTTTTGGTGGCGGCAATGGAAGGCGCGCTCATGCTGATCTCATCCAGCCCCATCCCCACCAACAGTGGCAACACCGAACCTTTCGCTCCCAGCTCGCCACACAGGCCGATCCATTTACCGTGGCGGTGCACTTCACGCACGGCATGATCCAACCCACGCAGGAACGCTGGGTTCAGGCTGTTGTAGTGCTTGATGACCTTGGCATTATCACGATCCACCGCCAGCAGGTACTGCGTCAGGTCATTGCTGCCGATACTGAAGAAGTCGATCTCCTCACAGCACTGGTCGATGATAAACAGCACCGAAGGCACTTCCAGCATGATGCCGAGCGGGATTTTTTCGTCGAACGGGATCTGCCCGGCACGCAGCGATTGCTTCACTTCGGCCAGTTGATCTTTCACCCACAGGATCTCTTCCATTGAGGAGATCATCGGGATCATGATCTTCAGCGGACCGTGTGCCGAAGCGCGCAGGATCGAGCGGAGCTGGGTGCGGAACAGCGGCAGGAATTCCTGATAGATACGCACCGCCCGGTAACCGAGGAACGGGTTGTTCTCGGCCGGGATGTTCAGATAATCCACCGGCTTGTCGCCGCCGATATCCATGGTGCGCACGATGATCGTCTTGCCTGCGGCGGCTTCCACTGCCTGACAGTAAATGTTGTAAAGCTCATCTTCGGAAGGCGCAGTCAGGCGATCCATATACAGCATTTCGGTACGGAACAGGCCTACTGCCTCTGCACCGTTGCTGAAGGCCGCCTCTGCTTCTACCGCATGGGCGATATTGGCGGCAACTTCCATCCGCACACCGTCGGCCGTGCGCCCCGGTTGATCGAGATAGGCGCTTTGCTGGCTGCGGATCTGCTCGCTCAGCCACTGCTCCTGCTGATAGTAACGACGAACCGGTTCGCTGAGATCGCAGGCCACCAGCCCAAGATCGCCGTCGATCTGCACCGATTGATTCAAATATGGCAGCATTGCAGCGGCATCAACGCCAACCAGAGTTGGAATGTTAAAGGAGCGTGCCAGGATCACCGTATGCGAGGTGCTACCGCCGCTGCCCAGCAGCAGGCCTTTCAAATAAAGCTTGTCCAGCTCCAGGAATTGGCTCGGGGTCAGCTCATCGGTGATGCAAATGCTGTCTACACTTAGCGCCTGTTGCGCCGGGAAGCGCTGCTCGCCATAAATTTGCTGTAACAGCTGGAAGCTGACATCACGAATATCCAGTTCACGCTCACGCAGATAGGCACTGGCAGACTGTGCCAGTTGCTGGCTGAAGTGGGCTGCGGTGGCCACAATGGCGGCGGCACAGCTTTCCCCGGCCAGCACACCATCAAGCAGGTGCTGGCGGAATGCGCCGTCACGCAGCAAGGAGCGATGCGCTTCCAGCACCGCCGTGGTGGTGCCGTTACCGCCCATCAGTTGCAAATCCAGCGCCTTGCCAAAGCGCGTCAACCCTTCGGCCAGTTGCTGCTGCTCCTGCTCAACAGATTGCGTAGGCGGCAACGTCAGGGCGTTTAAATCCACCCGCGCCAGATGCACCAGTTTGCCATTAGCGGTGCCTTGGTTGACGGAGCGAGCGCGCACAAGCGTTGGGTTCAGGTTAGCCAGAGACTGCGGGATAGGTTCCTGCTCCGCCTGGCCATCCACTTGCGGCAGTGCTTCGTCGCAGTGCGGGAATTCATGTTGGATAAACTGGCTCAGGCGCTCAAACGCCGCCTGTTCATCTTCCCCTTCGATGGTGATGCGGCATTCATCGCCCAGCAAAGTATCAGTACCGATCAGTGACAACACGCTTTTACCGTCGCCACGCAGGCCACTACGTGAGTTGTGCCATTCAACGCGGGAACGGAAACCATTGCACAGGGTTTCGATATGGCTGGCTGGGCGGGCATGTACCCCGTTGGGCAGCACGCAGGTAAACGTCACTATTTTCGCCATCACTCTTTCCTCATACCAAAGCAGCGGTGAACAACACCGGTTTGCCACAAGGATAAAAGCGCAGCGCGGCCCAGGGCTATCGGATAAAAATGTCAAACACTGGACAAATGTATCCTGACGGCATAAATGCGATACCGCTCACAAAGCCCGTTTCCACAAGCCCGGTTTATTCTGTCGCACACTTTGAGTTAGATCGCACTTTTCTCCTGACAATACAAAAATCCAGTAAATGGCAATTTTATCCACTGTTGATAGTACCGCCAGATGCCTATTGTGATAGCCAACAACCTTTATCCATCAGGGGTCATTCCCCGGTGGTTTTATCTCAGAAGCACGCTGGTCGCGGCCAGGGAGTGAACGATGAAAGAGCTACTCAATATTCTAAGAAACACACGCCAGCACTTGATGACCGGCGTCTCCCATATGATCCCGTTTGTGGTCGCCGGCGGCATTTTGCTGGCCATCTCCGTGATGCTGTATGGCAAAGGGGCAGTCCCCGATGCGGCAACGGACCCTAACCTGAAAAAACTGTTCGATATCGGCGTGGCCGGATTGACGTTGATGGTGCCTTTCCTGGCGGCCTATATCGGCTACTCCATCTCGGATCGCTCCGCACTGGCTCCCTCGGCGATTGGGGCCTGGGTGGGCGCGTCCTTCGGGGCTGGCTTCTTCGGGGCGATCATTGCTGGCCTGCTGGGCGGCATTATTGTTTTCTACCTCAAGAAGATCCCGGTGCCGAAGATCCTGCGCTCGGTGATGCCGATCTTCGTGATCCCAATCATCGGCACCCTGCTTACCGCAGGCATCATGATGTGGGGCCTGGGCGAACCGGTTGGCGCGCTGACCAACGGCCTGACTCACTGGCTGCAAGGTATGCAGCAGGGCAGCATCGTAGTGCTGGCCATCATCATGGGCCTGATGTTGGCGTTTGACATGGGTGGCCCGGTTAACAAGGTGGCCTACGCCTTTATGCTGATCTGCGTCGCTCAGGGCGTGTATTCGGTGGTCGCCATCGCGGCCGTTGCCATCGCCACCCCGCCGCTCGGCCTGGGATTCGCCACGCTGATTGGCCGCAAATACTACACCCCGGAAGAGCGCGAAGCGGGTAAAGCCGCGCTGCTGATGGGCTGCGTCGGCGTTACTGAAGGGGCTATCCCGTTCGCCGCCGCCGATCCGCTGCGCGTGATCCCCTCCATCATGATCGGTTCTGCCTGCGCCGCCGTAACCGCCGCGTTGGTGGGAGCACAGTGCTACGCCGGTTGGGGTGGTCTGATTGTGCTGCCGGTAGTTGAAGGCAAGCTGGGCTACGTAGCCGCGCTGCTGGTGGGCATGGTAGTCACTGCCCTGCTGGTTAACCTGCTGAAAAGCTTTGCCGCCAAGAAACAGGCCAACAAGACCACACAGGAAAACGATCTGGATCTGGATTTCGAAATTAACTGAATAAATACGCTCTCAGGCTGCGTCTTGAGAGACGACGGATAACGTTGAGGAATTGAATATGACCATGATTATCGCTGTAACCGCTTGCCCATCTGGCGTTGCCCATACCTACATGGCTGCCGAGGCCATCGAGCGCTCCGCCAAAGCTCAAGGCTGGCAGTGCAAGGTGGAAACCCAAGGCTCCATCGGCCTGGAAAACGAACTGACGGCCGAAGACGTGGCCGCCGCCGACGTGGTGATCCTGACCAAGGATATCGGCATCAAGTTTGAAGAACGCTTTAAAGGGAAAACAGTGGTGCGCGTGGCCATCAGCGATGCGGTAAAACGTGCCGATGCCATCATGGAGAAAATTGCCGCCCATTTAGCGCAAAAGGCCTAACCAAAGAGCCAGCCCGGCACGACGTGCCGGGTTTTCCCGCCCTCATTACCGCACAAAAGGAAAATGTGATGCTCTCCCGGATCGAACGTCTAAAAGCCGCCCTGTTCTCCGCCCCGCGTGAAATCTCACTCGAACGCGCACTGCTCTATACCGCCAGCCACCGGCAGACCGAGGGAGAACCCACCATTATCCGCCGTGCCAAGGCAACCGCCTATATTCTTGATCACGTAGCGATCACCCTGCGGGAAGATGAGCTGATTGCCGGTAACCGTACGGTGAAGCCGCGTGCCGGGATCGTGTCGCCAGAGATGGACCCTTACTGGCTGCTGAAAGAGCTGGATGCTTTCCCAACCCGTCCGCAGGATCGCTTTGCCATTTCCGAAGCGGACAAACAGGTATATCGCGAGCAGCTTTACCCTTATTGGGAAAAGCGTTCGATGAAGGATTTCATCAACGGCCAGATGTCAGAGGAGGTTAAAACCGCCACCCAGACCCAGATTTTCAGCGTCAACCAGACGGACAAGGGCCAGGGACACATCATCATTGATTACCCGCGCCTGCTGAATAACGGCCTGGATAGCCTGCTAGCCGAACTGCAAAGCCATGCGCAGCAGCAGCCAGACAACGCGTTCTATGCCGCAGCATTGTTGCTGTTACAAGCCTCACAGCGCCATATCCTGCGCTATGCCAGCCTGGCACGCCAAATGGCGGAGCAATGCAGCTATGAGACTCGCCGCGCCGAGCTGCTGCGCATCGCCGAGATCTCCAGCCACAACGCCCACCACAAGCCGCAGGATTTCTACCAGGCGTGCCAGCTGTTCTGGTATATGAACATCATTTTGCAGTATGAATCCAACGCCAGCTCACTGTCGCTGGGCCGCTTCGATCAGTACATGCTGGCGTTTTATCAAGCCTCCCTCAATCAGGGGCAGGATCCGGCCTTCCTGAAGGAGTTGCTGGAAAGCCTGTGGGTGAAATGCAACGACATCGTGCTACTACGCTCCACCTCCAGCGCACGTTATTTCGCGGGTTTCCCTACCGGCTACACCATCTTGCTGGGCGGCTTGACGGAAACCGGCCGCAGCGCGGTAAACGTGCTGTCGTTCCTGTGCCTGGATGCGTACCAGAATATCCGCCTACCACAGCCGAACCTGGGCGTGCGAGTCAATGAGTTTATCGATCGGCCATTCCTGCTGAAAACCGCCGAAACCATCCGCCTCGGCACCGGTATTCCGCAAATCTTTAACGATGAAGTGGTGGTGCCAGCGTTCCTGAACCGTGGTGTCTCACTGGAAGATGCCCGCGATTATGCGGTGGTGGGCTGTGTTGAGCTGTCGATCCCAGGGCGTACCTACGGCCTGCACGACATTGCCATGTTCAACCTGCTGAAAGTGATGGAGCTGACGCTGCTGGATAACGAAGGCAACGCTAGCCTCACCTATCCGCAATTGCTGGATCACATTCGTGAAAAAATCCGCCATTACGTCCGGCTGATGGCCGAAGGCAGCAACATCTGCGATATCGGCCACCGCGACTGGGCACCGGTGCCGCTGCTGTCTTCCTTTATTGATGACTGCCTGCAACACGGCAAAGACATCACCGAAGGCGGTGCACGTTACAACTTCTCCGGGGTGCAGGGCATCGGCATCGCCAACCTGAGCGATTCGCTGTTTGCCCTGAAAGGCCTGGTGTTCGATCAACAACGCCTGAGCTTTGATGAACTGCTGGCCACGCTGAAGGCCAACTTTGCCACGCCGGAAGGGGAAAAGATCCGCGCACGGCTGATTAACCGCTTTGACAAATACGGCAATGATATCGACGAAGTTGACCTTATCAGCGCCGATCTGCTGCGATTTTACTGCAAAGAGGTGGAACAGTATCGTAACCCGCGTGGCGGCCAATTTACCCCTGGCTCTTATACCGTTTCTGCCCACGTGCCATTGGGTGCGGTGGTGGGTGCCACGCCAGACGGGCGCTATGCAGGGGAACAGCTGGCGGATGGTGGGCTATCACCCATGCTCGGCCAGGATGGCCAGGGGCCGACGGCGGTACTCAAATCGGTGAGTAAGCTGGATAACTACCTGCTCTCCAACGGTACGCTGCTGAACGTAAAATTCACCCCCAGCACGCTGGAAGGCCAGCAAGGGCTGAACAAGTTGGCAGACTTCCTCGGAGCCTTTACCAAGCTCAAGCTACAGCACGTGCAGTTCAACGTGGTGAATGCCGAAACGCTGAAGGAAGCGCAGGCCAGGCCACAGGACTTCGCAGGGCTGGTGGTGCGTGTTGCCGGCTATAGCGCATTCTTCGTGGAGCTGTCGAAGGAGATCCAGGATGACATCATCCGCCGTACAGCGCATCAACTGTAACCTGATCACGCCCGGGTTTTCCCGGGCAACACCCGCAGAGCCGCAGGCCCGGATCTTCAATATTCAGCGTTATTCGCTGAACGACGGCCACGGCATCCGCACCGTGGTATTTTTCAAAGGCTGCCCACATAGCTGCCCTTGGTGTGCCAACCCGGAGTCGATGTCGGGCAAGATCCACCGCGTACGCCGCGAGGCCAAATGCCTACGCTGCCAGCCCTGCCTGAACGACGCACAAGAGTGCCCAAGTGGGGCGATGGAACTGATCGGGCAGAACATCACGCTGGAGGCGTTGTTACAGCAAATCCTCAAGGATGAGGTGTTTTATCGCACTTCCGGCGGCGGAGTGACGCTTTCCGGCGGAGAAGTGCTGATGCAGGCCGAGTTTGCCACCCAGCTGTTGCAGCGCTTGCAGGCGTTGGGCATCAATACCGCCGTCGAAACCGCCGGAGATGCCTCCCAGGCCCAAGTGCTGGCCCTGGCAGAATACTGCGATCAAATCCTGTTCGACCTGAAAATCATGGATGCCGAGGCCGCCAAACATCAGTTGAACATCAATCTGCCACGGGTACTGGCAAACTTTACTGCGCTGGTGCAGCGCGGAGTTAACCTGATCCCACGCCTGCCGTTAATACCCGGCTACACTTTGAGCACGGAGAATATGGCGCAGGTGCTGGCATTTCTGGCGCCTTTTGGGCTACAAGAGATCCACCTGTTGCCTTTTCATCAGTATGGCGAGGCGAAATATACCCTGCTGGGGCGCGAATATGCCATGCGCGGCGTAGCAGCCCCGACAGAGCAACAGATCGCTCCCTTGCAGGCGATGGCGCAACAGGCAGGTTACCGAGTGATCATTGGCGGTTGAACAGAAGCAAAGGGGCTGACATGACGATAAAACTCGTAGCGGTAACGGCCTGTATCAGCGGGGTCGCCCATACCTACATGGCTGCCGAGCGGCTGGAAAAACTGTGCACGCAGGAGAAATGGCCGGTCAAAGTAGAAACCCAGGGCGCATTGGGGATTGAAAATTCTCTGACGGCGGACGATCTGGCGCAGGCCGACGTGGTGCTGTTGATCAGCGACATTCTGCTGGCGGAAAGTGAGCGTTTTGAACATCACCGCTGCGTGCAGATCGGCATCAACACCTTTCTACGCACGCCAGAAAAGGCGCTCAGTGCGGTACGCAAGGCCGCCGCTTCACCCCAGGAAACGCATATCCGCGTGGTTTAACTGCTGTGTTAGCCCCCTCACCCTAACCCTCTCCCCAAGGAGAGGGGACCGATCGAGCCTCTCTGAAATTATAGTGACTCACCTTGGATGAGGGGGACGATTGCGTTTACTGAGATGGCCTCTTTACCTGCAAAAGAACAGGGGCTATCAGCTCCCTCTCCCTGTGGGAGAGGGTTGGGGTGAGGGGCTCAGCTCGCTGTGATACTGGCCGCGATACTCCGACGGGGAACGTTCGGTGTTCTTGCGAAACAGGCGGCAGAAATAGTTGCTGTCGACAAACCCGCAGGCGTGCGCCACTTCTTTCACCTTCATGTCATAGCGTTTAAGCAGGTGCTTCGCCTGCTCCAGCCGCACGTGATTGAGATATTCGTTAAACCCGATGCCACCAGCCTTCTGGAATAGATGAGAAAGGTAATTCGGTGAGATATAAAATGCCTGGGCCACCGACTCACGGGTGAGTGGCTCACGATAATGCTCCTCCAGGTGACCCCGCACAGCATCAAACAGCGCCTGACTACGTGAGGCGGTTCTCACCGAGGTGCCAAACAGATCGAGCGCATGGCTAAGCAAGCCCTTCACCAGGAAACGCGCAGTGGGCTGATCGCTCTGGTGCCAGGAGAGTTCGTTAAGCGCCTGCAACATAAACGACCCCACGCGCGGGCCACGGCGCGCCACGTTATCCTTACCCAGCGGCAGAGTATTTTCCCCATCCCAGCCCAACAGGCTATAGCCCAGTTGCTGCTTGCCAAACAACAGGCTGAGCGTGGTCGTCGGTTGCTGCCAGCGCGGGCTGTTCCAGCCTTGCGCCGGGACAAACAGCACATCCCCCGGCAGCAGTATCTGCTGTTGCCGCACTCCCTGGCTGCCCTCCCACTCCATTTCCTGCTCCCCATCCACCACCAGCTCAAGGCGCGGAAAGCCTACCTGATAGGCCAGCTCCGGGGCCGGATGTTGATTACCGGCAAAATAAACCTGCCGGATCCCCTGCCCATCATCGAGCAGCGGAGCCAACACGGCCACCAGCGGGTGTTTCATCGGGAATAATCCTTCAAACCAAGTGGACAACGAGACTTGATAATAACCAATAGCGGCGAGGAAAACGCGGGAGTAGAACAAGAAAAGGGCGCCGAAGCGCCCTTGAGTAAAAACATCGCGTTTGGATCAGACAACCTGGTCACGCAGGCGCTGAGCTGCCAGCACCATGTTAGCCAGCGACTGGCGGGTTTCTGGCCAGCCACGGGTTTTCAGGCCGCAGTCTGGGTTGACCCACAGGCGTTCTGCCGGGATGTTCTGCGCCGCTTTACGCAGCAGCGCTTCGATCCATTCTACGCTTGGCACGTTCGGCGAGTGGATGTCGTAAACGCCCGGCCCGATTTCGTTCGGATAGTCGAACTCTTTGAACGCTTCCAGCAGATCCATATCGGAACGAGAGGTTTCGATGGTGATCACGTCGGCATCCAGCGCCGCGATAGAATCCATGATGTCGTTGAACTCGCAATAACACATGTGGGTGTGGATCTGGGTATCGTCCTGCGCCACGGCGGCGTTCAGTTTGAAGGCATCCACCGCCCAGTCGAGGTATGCGGCCCAATCGGACTGGCGCAACGGCAGGCCTTCGCGCAGTGCAGGCTCGTCGATCTGGATGATACCGATACCGGCCTTCTCCAAGTCTTCCACTTCGTCACGCAGTGCCAGCGCAATCTGCTTGGCGATCACTTCACGGGTCACATCTTCACGTGGGAAGGACCAGCAAAGAATGGTCACCGGGCCGGTCAACATGCCTTTTACCGGCTTGTCGGTCAGCGACTGGGCAAATTTGGCCCACTCTACGGTGATGGCTTCCGGGCGGCTGATATCGCCAATAATCACCGGTGGTTTCACGCAGCGGGAACCGTAGCTCTGTACCCAACCATTTTGGGTGAACACGAAGCCGTCCAGGTTCTCGCCGAAGTATTCCACCATGTCGTTACGCTCGGCTTCGCCGTGCACCAGCACGTCCAGCCCCAGGCGTTCCTGTTCGGCGATAGCCTGCTTGATATGTTCGCCGATGCTGGTGCGGTAGTTGCTACCATCCAGACGGCCCTGCTTGAAGTCCAGGCGCAGGCCGCGGATTTCGGTGGTCTGCGGGAAGGAGCCGATGGTCGTGGTTGGCCAGGCAGGCAGATTAAAGCGATCGCGCTGAGCCTGGGCACGTTGTTCATAAGGGCGCTGACGTTCACTGTCTTTGGCAGTGATAGCCGCCAAGCGTTTTTCAACCTGTGCATTATGCACACGGCTGGATTGGCGGCGGGCGCGGATTGGTGCGCTATAAGCATCCAGTTTGGCTTGTTTGTCTGCCCCTGGTGCATTCAGAGCTGAGCTCAACAACGCCAGCTCGGCACATTTTTGCAGTGCAAAGGCGAACCAGCTTTTCACTTCTTCGTCCAGGCGGCTTTCCACGCTCAGATCGATCGGGCTGTGCAGCAGCGAGCACGAGGTGCCAATCCACAGCTGGCGGCTACCTACCAGCGGCTGAAGGCGTTCAAACCAGCTGCTCACATCGGCACGCCAGACGTTACGGCCATTGATCACCCCAAGCGACAGCACCCACTCTTTCGGCAACGCGTTGTTCAGGGCAGCGGCATCATCTTTGCCTGCGACCAGATCCACATGCAGCCCCTGCACCGGCAGTTCGCGGATGGTGTTTAGGTTATGGCCAATGCTGTCGAAATAGGTAGTCAGCAGCAGTTTGACCTGGCCTTGCAGCGCGGCGTAAGCCGGTTTAAAGGCCTCCAACCAGGCGTTAGGCAGTTCCAGCACCAGCGCAGGTTCGTCGATCTGTACCCACTCGATGCCGCGTTTGGCCAGCTCAGCCAGCACTTGCTGGTAGACCGGCAGGATATCGTTCAGCAGCGACAGGCGGTCGAACTGCTCACCCTTCACCTTGCCCAGCCACAGATAGGTTACCGGGCCCAACAGCACCGGCTTGATTTTGTGACCCAGCGCCAATGCTTCGTCAACTTCATCCAGCAGTTGAGTCCAGCCCAGTTTGAACTGCTGGCCTTGAGTAAACTCAGGCACCATGTAGTGGTAGTTGGTGTTAAACCATTTGGTCATTTCCGCCGCCGCCGCAGGTTCACCGGTGGGTGCGCGGCCACGGCCAATACGGAACAGGGTATCGAGGTCGATCGAGCCATCCTGGTTTTGATGACGCGCCGGGACGTTGCCCAGCAGCAGGCTGGTGGTCAGCACGTGATCGTACCAAGCGAAATCGCCAACCGGCACCAAATCCACCCCGGCCTGCTGTTGTTGTTGCCAGTGACGAGCGCGCAGCTCGCGGCCAACCGCCAACAGCTCTTCCTGTGTTGAATTACCTGCCCAGTAACTTTCCTGCGCTTTTTTCAGTTCACGACGCAGACCAACGCGTGGAAAACCCAGTGTGTGATTTAGAATTGTCATCGTCATATTTCCCATTTAGCCGTCCAGATGTTTACACATCCATAATCCGCAGGTACTGTATGATCCACAAGCGCAATATTTTCACTGTCACTGTGAAGGACTCTCATGATCGAACTGAAACACTTACGGACCCTACAGGCTCTGCGTAATACCGGCTCCCTGGCCGCCGCCGCCGCACAGCTTCATCAGACACAGTCAGCCCTTTCGCATCAGTTCAGCGATCTGGAGCAGCGTCTGGGCTTTAAGCTGTTTGTTCGTAAAAGCCAGCCGCTGCGCTTTACCGCTCAGGGGGAGATCCTGCTACAGCTGGCAGAACAGGTATTGCCGCAGATCCAACAGGCGTTACAAGCCTGCCACGAGCCGCATCAAACCACGCTGCGCATCGCCATCGAATGCCACAGCTGTATTCAGTGGCTGACTCCGGCGTTGGACAACTTCCGCTCCTATTTCCCGCAGGTGGTGATGGATTTCAAATCCGGCGTGACGTTCGATCCGCAACCGGCCTTGCAGCAAGGGGAACTGGATCTGGTGTTGACCTCGGATATCTTGCCGCGCAGCGGGCTGCACTATTCGCCGATGTTCGACTTTGAAGTCCGGCTGATCCTGGCCCCCGATCACCCGCTGGCCAATAAGCCGCACATTGAACCGGCAGACCTGAGTGATGAAGTGCTGATGATCTACCCGGTACAGCGCCAACGGCTGGATATCTGGCGCCATTTCCTGCAACCGGCAGGCGTCAGCCCGGCGCTGAAAAACGTCGATAACACGCTGTTATTGATTCAAATGGTGTCAGCCAGAATGGGGATCGCCGCGTTACCGCACTGGGTAGTGGAGAGTTTTGAGCGCCAGGGACTGGTGGTCACCAAGACGCTCGGGGATGGCCTGTGGAGCCGGTTATATGCCGCCACTCGTGACGGCGAGCAGCGCCAGACGGTCACCGAAGCCTTTATCCGTTCGGCACGTCAGCACGCTTGCGATCATCTGCCGTTCGTGCGTGATGCCGCCAGGCCCAGCGCCAACCTTGCGGGGGCCAAGTCCTTAACTTCCTTGAGCTGACCTTTGGAAAAGACTGCCAGTCTAATTTTACACACACTCTGTATCAGGCAAATTCGGCAAAAGCGGTTACAGTAATTTCATCGGGGACCATTCCCCCACCGAAATTATCAGCTTTTCCGAGGCGCTTATGCGAATACTGCGTGGTTGTTATCAAGGGTTCCTTCTCCTGGCGCTGTTAGCCAGCTCAACGTTATGGGCGGCCGAAGCGGTTGCTCCCTGGCCACACAGCGTGACTCTTTCCGGCACCTCCATGGAGCTGCACCAGCCGCAGCTCGACAGTTGGCAAGATAACCTGCTGAAAGGCCGCATGGTGGTCGCGGTGAAAACCGGTACCCTGACCGATGCCAACGGTAAAAAACAGGACAAAATCAGCTACGGCGTCGCCTGGTTCAGCGCCCGTACCGGTACCGACAAGGAAAAACGGCAGGTTACACTGGACAACATCACTATCGAGAAGGTGAACTTCCCGACAGATAACGCCAATAAACAGCATTATCTAGCATTATTACGACAACTTCCTGCCAAAACGCTCTTGGTCAGCCTTGACCAGTTGGAGTCCGATCTGGCCATTCAGGATCAGGTCCCGCCGCTGGGTGTGAAGGTAAACAACGCTCCACCAAAAATCCTGTTCGCTTTCCAACCCGCCACGCTGGTGTTACTTGATGGGCAACCCGCCTGGCAGGCTATCGGGCAATCGGGTGTGGAACGCGCCATCAATACCCGCTCATTGCTGTTAAAAAAAGACAGCATGCTATATATCTACTTCGCCAATCAGTGGTATACCGCACCAGACCTTGGCGGGCCGTGGGTGCAAAAAATCACGGTACCGGCAGAGCTGACCCAGGCCATGCAGGCCGCAGTGAAAAGTAAGCTGGTCACCACCGGGCCGCAGGATAAAACATTGGTCACCAAGCCTGCTCAGATCACGGTCTCCACTGAGCCAGCAGAGCTGATCCAGATCGACGGCGAACCGCAATTTATGCCGATTGATGGCACCCAGCTGTCTTACGTGGCCAATACACCTTCGGATGTGTTTGTCGATGACCAGCAAAATAACCGCTGGTATGTGCTGGTGTCTGGCCGCTGGTTCCGAGCCGATTCCACCAATGGCCCATGGCAATATGTTGCCGGTAGCGCTTTGCCCGCAGACTTTAGCAATATCCCGTCCAACAGCCCAAAAAGCGCGGTACTGGCCTCGCTCCCTGGTACGCCAGAGGCTCGCGAGGCACTGATCGCCAACTCGGTGCCGCAGACGGCCAAGGTATCACGCAACAAAGCGGCACTTCAGGTCAGTTATGATGGCGGCAGCGCCAAATTCAGGCCGATCGACGGCACGCCACTGCAATATGCCTGGAACACCGATGTGCCGGTGATCAAGGTAGACGGCAAGAGCTTCTTTGCAGTGAAAAACGGCGTATGGTTTGCTGCCACGGCTCCACAAGGCCCGTGGGGGGTGACCGCCAACGTCCCGGCGGTGATCTACACCATTCCAACCAATTCCCCTCTGCATTACGTCACCTATGTTCGCGTCTACAGCAGCACCAGCGAGGTGGTATATGTCGGCTATACGCCGGGCTATTACGGCACCGTGGCCAGCGACGGCGTGGTGGTGTATGGCACCGGTTATCCTTGCAACGCCTGGGTGGGTAACGTCTGGTACAGCTGCCCGGCTACCTACGGTTACGGCAGCAGCTTTGCCTGGGACCCGGCGATCGGCTGGAGCTTTGGCTTTGTCAGCGGCTGGATCTGGGGCAGTGCCTGGAGCCAACCTTGGTGGGGCCCTTGGTACGGTTACTATCCGCCATATCATCCTGGCTACTGGGGAGGCGGCGTGTCGGTTTATAACGTCTATAACCACTGGGGTAATACCGTGGCGCAAGGCGTGCGCAGTGACTGGAGCAACCCGTGGAACGGCCATTACGGGAGCAACGTACGCGGCAGTTTTTACAATAACGCCACCGGCGGCCACGGAGCCGGTTATGCTTGGCGCGATACCAACGGTAATAACGGCATCACCCACGGCGGTGCAGGCGGCGTACGTTTTAATCCGCAGACCGGTCGAGCAGTGGCCGCCAACGGCGCCGGGGGTTATAACCCGAATACCGGCAACGGCATCGCCGGGGGAGAACGCAACAGCGTGAACACCAAGACCGGGCGCGTGACCCACAGCCAAAGCATCAGTGGAACCACGCCACAAGGGAGTGGTAAGGCAGGCAGCTTTACCACCGCCGGGAAAAATGGCGTGACGTACGGCTCAGGCTACGTGCATTACAACAAGGAAACCGGCCAGGTGACGCAGGGTGGCGTGGTTATCGGCCCCGATCACGTCTACGCCGGGCGCGATGGCAATATCTATCAATACAACAACGGCAGTTGGCAGCAGATGAACGCCAGCGGCAAGTTTGTCAAAAGCCAGCCTCCGGCAGAGGTCAGCAGCGCCCAGCAGGCCCGCCAACGCGGCGATGAACGTCAGACCGAGCGGGCACAGACCTTACAAACGCAGCCGCGCCTGAATCAGGAACAGCACCAGCAAGTGCAGCAACGGTTGCAACAAAGAGCCCCTGCCCTGCAAGAACAGCCGCGCTTTAACCAGCAACAACAGCAACAGGTACAGCAGCGAATGCAGCAAAGAGCGCCGGAACAGCGCCTTCAAGGGGAACATCACCCGTTCGATCGCAGCAACTATGAGCCGCGCTTCCATGGGGGCATGGGTGGCAGAAGGTAAGATCGGCAGGGGCCCACAAACGGGCCCCTTTAGTTATCTAAGCGAGCGCAACATGCAGCGCCCCCTACGAGTTGGCATCTGACGTTAATGGATACCTTTCGGCGCAACCCAGCGGCGATGTACCCATAGTGAGGCGACAATCACCGAGCCGCCGATAATAAAGCTGGCCCAGTGCGGCTGCTGATGCCAAACAGCAAAATTAACCAGCAGGCCCGCGGGCACATGCATATTGTTCATGATGCCCAGCGTACCGGCGTCCACCTGTGTCGCCCCGTAATTCCACATAAAGTAGCCCAGCCCGGAAGCCACCACGCCCAGCCAGACCAAAATGCCCCATTGCAGGTTGGTGGTTGGCAGCTGGTTCGGATTACCCCACAGGAACCAGGCGACCACCGCTACTGCCGCCGCGCCCAGATAGAACCAGGAAAATGCGGTATGTTGCGGCAGCGGGTGCACTTCCATCAGGCGTTTGTAACCCACCATGCCGATGGCGAAACTGATATTCGCCGCCTGAACTAGCAGCAACCCCCACCAGAAGTGATCGCTCAGTTGGTGGTAGCGGATAATCGCCGCCCCCAGCACGGCCAGCAACGCGCTGAACAGATAGCCCCAACGCAGACGGCGGCCGCTGATCAGATCGTAAATCAGCGTGATATACAGCGGCGTAAGCACCGTAAACAGCAGGAATTCCGACACGGTCAGATAGATAAAGGCACGGAAGCTGATCAGATACATGATGCCAAGCTGGAAGGCGCCCACCAGCATATACAGCAGGATCACTTTCAGCTTGATATTGCGCCAGCGCAGGAACGGCAGAAACACCAGCGCCGCCAGCCCAACGCGCATCAGCACCGAGAACCAGCTGTCGACATTGCCTGCCAGGTATTCGCCGATCAGGCTAAAAGAAAATGCCCATAAAATGGTGGTAATAACCAGAAGCAGCACGACAAGTTCACCCTAAAAGATCCGAAAGGGCGATTGTAGCGGAAGCAGAACAACAATGTGGCGCAAAGGAGGTTTACGTCTGAGTGTAAAATAAACTAACGAGCAATTTTGCCTGACTACGTTAGGCTTAAGACTACGGAAAGAACCGGAGGTAGAACATGAAACGTCACCTTATTATCACCACCCTGCTGTGGCTGCCCTGGTTGGCTGTGGCGGAAAACGGCGTCACTACGCTCAGCCAGCAACAGCAATTTCTTAACCAGCGCAACCAGCAGGCACAACAACAGCGCATGCTGAACAATCAGCAGATGGAGCAGCGCCAGCAGCAGGGTTATCAACTCAAGGTCAACCAGCCCAAAATGCTGCCCTATAACGGCAATAACAATCCGATGCAGCCACAGATGACCACTGGCAAGATGCTGCAAAACGGCAATCAGCCGGTTAATCCCTTTAACCAGACTGCTCCGGTAATACCGCAGGCGCCGCTTCCGGCTACACCCTGACCCCCATAATGGTGAGGATTAACGGGGTGGTGATCGCCGCCAGCGCGGTGGACATCACCAGGCTGGTAGCAGCAGGGCCGGTCAGCACGTTGAACTGCCGCGACATCAGGTAGACGTTTACCCCCACGGCCATTGATCCCAGCAGTACCACCACACGGGTCTCCATCGGGGGTAAATCCATTGACCAAGCCAGCAGCCAGACCACCATCGGCTGAACGATCAGCTTGAGGAAGCAGATGCCGCTACTCAGTTGCCAACCCTCGCTGATACGGTATTCCGCCAGCCCCATGCCGAGTACCACTAGCGACAGCGGAGCCGCCACCTGGCCCAGCATGCTGACCGGCTGATCGACAAACACTGGCAGAGGCAGGCCGGTCAGGCTGAACAGCGTACCAGACAGGATGCCGATAATCAGCGGATTGGTCAGCACGCTGCGCGCCGTTTTGATAAATCCTTGCAGCGTAGGGGAGCCATTGCGCGCCCATTCGATGGAGATGGTCACCAACGTCCACAAAATCAAGCCGTTAAAGACCAGCACCAGAGCAACCGATGGGATGGCCTCCTCTCCCAGCATCACCGTGGCGATCGGTAGGCCAAGCATGACGTTATTGGAGAAAATGCCGCCTAGAGCAAATACCGAACCCGAAACGCCGTCCAGCTTGAAGAGCCGCCGTGCGGCAATGCGGCCGATCACGAAGACAATCAGGCAACTGCCGAAGAAGGCGATCAGCAGGCGGGCATCCACCGCCGGACGTTGTGAGAAATCGCACATCATGCGAAACAGCATGGCGGGCAGGGCGAGGGAAAACACGAAGCGGGTCAGGCCATCGGTGATGGTCGCTGGCCACTTTCCCCAACGGATAAGGCCATATCCCAGCACGATCAGCACAAATAACGGCAAAGACAGCACTATTTGGTGCCACAGCGAAACAATAAAGGCAGGCATCGTATCCCTTCCGATGGCGCGGCGGCAACGGGCTGACGTCGCTATGTTCTGGTTTGGTCATGTAAACTAATAAATTAACCGGTTAAAAATCCGGGCCGATCAAATCTATCCGGTCGGTGCAAATACAGTCAACGCCCCAATTCAACAATAAACGCGCCCGCTCCGGCTTATTGACGGTATACACCAGAATACGCAGCCCGGCATCTTTTAGCGCCGCGACACGTTCAGCGGTCAGTTCTTTATGATTAATATGCAGCGAGACACAGCCCAGGCGCTCGGTCAGCTCACGCCAATTGTCATCCCATTTGTCCAGCAATAGGCCGCGCGGCAGTTCTGGGGCAGTCTGCTGTGCCGCCGCCAGGGCTTCCACCGAGAACGAAGAAAGCAGCGGATCGGTTTGCCCTTGCCACAACATGCTGGCGGCAAAGGCCACCACCCGGCCGGTTTCCTCGTCGCTGCCGGTGGTTGGCTTGATTTCAATATTGGCCATCATGCCGTGCTGCTTACAGCGCTCCGCCACGTCCGACAGCAGCGGCAAACGCTCCCCTTTAAAGGCCGAGCTGTACCAGTCGCCGGCATCCAGTTCTACCAGCTTTTCCCATGGCAGTTCGCCCGCCACGCCCCAGCCGTTGCTAGTGCGTTCGAGCGTGTCATCATGCAGCAGGAAAATCTGCCCGTCCTGCGCCAGTTTGGCGTCAAACTCGATCATCTTGTGGCCATGACGCGCGCCGACATCAATCGCGGCCAGGGTATTTTCCGGTGCCAGAGAACCGCCGCCGCGATGGGCGACAATATGGGGATAAGGCCAGGCTGTAGTCATCAATCCATCCGTGTTCCGCTATGGGTAGCAAAAAAGTGCAGCGCCGACGCAGGCAGCTGTAAATACAGGATGCTGCCCGCAGGCGGCAGGGTTTCATGGCTCAGGCGGACGATCACGCCTGAACTCCCCCATTGCCCGTGTGCCAGGTTATCGGCGCCGAGCAACTCCAGCGTTTGCAGCTCTAACGGAATACCGCCCTGCTCGCGCGTACTCAGTTGAATATGCTCCGGTCGGATACCCAACGTCAACTCCTGTCCGCCCCACTGTGGCCGAGGTTCTGGCAGATCCAGTGCCATACCACCGGCCAGTTGCAGTTGTTTGCCGTCCGCACTCAGCGTGCCAGGCAACAAGTTCATCGCCGGGGAGCCGATAAAGCTGGCGACAAACAGCGTCGCCGGGCGTTGATAAACCTCACTTGGCGTACCAATCTGCTCCGCTACGCCTTTATTCATCACGATCACCCGCTGTGCCAGCGTCATCGCTTCAACCTGATCGTGGGTGACGTACAGGCTGGTGGTTTTCAGGCGGCGATGCAGCTGCTGCAATTCCAGGCGCATCTGGACACGCAATTTAGCGTCCAGATTGGAGAGCGGCTCATCAAACAGAAACACCGCCGGTTCGCGCACAATCGCACGCCCCATAGCCACCCGCTGGCGCTGGCCGCCGGAAAGCTCACGCGGTTTGCGTTGCAGCAGCGGTTCCAACTCCAGAATACGCGCCGCCTCTTCTACCCGCTGACGGATGTGCTGTTTGCCAAAACCACGGATTTTCAGGCCATAGGCCATATTGTCGTACACGCTCATATGCGGATACAGCGCGTAGTTCTGGAACACCATGGCGATGCCGCGATCTTTCGGTTCCAGATCGGTCACGCGCTGACTATCAATATAGATATCACCGCTGGTGGTGCGCTCCAGTCCGGCCACCATCCGCAGCAGCGTCGATTTGCCACAGCCGGAGGGGCCAACCATCACAATAAATTCACCGTCAGCCACGTCGAGATCGATCTGCTTGATCACCGGCGTTTTGCCGTCGTAAGACTTGGTGACCGCCTGTAGTTTTAAACCTGCCATATTCGTTACTTCTCGCTATCAACCAGACCGCGCACAAACCAGCGCTGCATCAGAAGAACCACCGCCAACGGCGGGATCAAAGTCAACATCATTGCCGCCATCACCTGATTCCACTGGGTCGGCGCGCCGGAGGTGGAAATCATGCTGCGGATCCCTGCCACCGCCGTACTCATCGAGGCGTCACTGGTGACCAGGATCGGCCACAGGTACTGGTTCCAGCCGTAGATGAAGGTGATGACAAACAGCGCCGCCAGATTGGTTTTCGACAGCGGCAGCACGATGTCCCAAAAGAAGCGCATCGGCCCGGCACCGTCGATACGGGCGGCCTCCAGCAGCTCATCCGGCAGGGTCATAAAGAACTGACGCAGCAGGAAGGTGGCCGTGGCCGATGCCATCAGTGGCAGCGTGAGGCCAGTGTAGCTGTCCAGCAGGTTGAGGTTGGAGATCACTTCCACCGTCGGGAAGATACGCACCTCGACCGGCAGCATCAGCGTCATGAAGATCAGCCAAAAGAACAGGCTGCGCAGCGGAAAACGGAAATAGACGATGGCATAGGCGGACAGCACCGAAACCACGATCTTGCCGCAGGTGATCGCCAACGCCATGATCACGCTGTTGAGCAGCAGCATCGAGAACGGCACCTTGAGGGTGCCCACACCGCCCTGCCAGATATGGCGGATGTTGTCCCAAAGGCGGCCGCCAGGGATCAGCGTCATAGGTACCTGGAACACCTGCTGATCGTCCAGCGTGGCGGCCACAAAGGCCACATACAGCGGAAACAGCACCACCAGCACGCCAACAATCAGCATCGTATGGCTGAAGATATCCAGCCCGCGTCGGTTCTCAATCATTGGTAACGCACCTTACGTTCGACAAAGCGGAACTGGATCACCGTCAGGCCAATCACCAACAGCATCAGCACCACCGACTGCGCCGCCGAGCTGGACAGATCCAGACCGGCAAAGCCTTCACGATAGATTTTGTACACCAGCGTAGTGGTCGACTGCACCGGCCCACCGCCGGTAGCGGCGTCGATCACCGGGAAGGTGTCGAAGAAGGCATACACCAGGTTGACCACCAGCAGGAAGAAGCTCACCGGCGTGATCAGCGGCAGCACCAGGTTGAAGAAACGCCGTACCGGGCCTGCCCCGTCGATCGCAGCCGCTTCCACCAGGGAACGCGGGATAGATTGCAATGCCGCCAGGAAAAACAGAAAGTTATAGCTGATCTGCTGCCACACCGATGCCAACACCACCAGGAACATTGCCTGGCCGCTGTTTTGCGCATGGTTCCAGTCGTAACCAAAACCGGCAAGCACATGGGTGATCAGACCCATGCCGGGGCTGAACAGGAAGATCCACAGCACCGCCGCTACCGCAGGGGCAACCGCATAAGGCAGGATCATCAACGTCTGATAGAAGCGGCTGCCGCGCAGCACGTAGTCCACCAGCGCGGCAAAGAACAGCGATACCAGCAGGCCAACACCGGCCACCAGGAAGCTGAACAACAGCGTGGTGTAGAAAGACTCCAGGTAATACGGGTCCTGGAACAGCTGTGTAAAGTTGTCCAACCCGACAAACTGGCTGGAAAGGCCGAACGGATCGACGCTTTGTACCGAGTACCACAGCGCTTGGCCGGCAGGCCACAGGAAGAAAACGACGGTGATCAGCAACTGTGGCAGCACCAACACATAGGGCAGCCAGCTACAGCCGAAGCCGGGACGGGATGATGACATAGGGTTAACCGTTAAATGGGGATGAGGGACGGCATAAGCCCCTCATCCCAACCCTCGCCCAAAGGGAGAGGGAGTGGATCGATGTCGTTTGGCCGAATATGGCCCAATCTGACGCTTACTTGGTGGAAGCCTCGAAGCGGCGCAGCAACACGTCACCGCGCTGTACCGCGGCATCCAGCGCCTGCTGCGGGGTTTTCTTGTCGGTCCACACGCTTTCCAGTTCTTCATCCACCACGGTACGGATCTGCGGCATATTGCCCAGACGCAGCCCTTTGGTGAACGCCAGTGGTGGCTTGTTCAGCATCTGACGGGTGGCCACATCGGCCCCTGGGTTTTTGTCGTAGAAGCCCTGCTGCTTGGTCATTTCATAGGCGGCAGTGGTGATCGGCAGGTAGCCGGTCTTTTGATGCCATTCGGCGGCAATCTCAGGCTGGGCCAGATATTGCAGGAATTCCGCCACACCTTTGTAAGTCGCCGCGTCTTTGCCGTTCATCACCCACAAGCTGGCCCCGCCGATAATGGCGTTCTGCGGTGCATTTTTTGCGTCAGCATCAAAAGGCATCATGCCCACACCGAAGTCAAACTTGGCGTATTTGCGGATGCTGGCCAGCGAGCCGGAAGAGGCGGTAGCCATGGCGCAGTCGCCGTTGTAGAACTTCTCGGTAGGTTCGTCCTTGCGGCCAAAGTAGGTGAAGTCACCCTTCTTGTTCATGTCTTGCAGGAACTGAATATGTTTCACCTGCAGCGGCTGGTTGAACTCCAGCTTGGCATTGGTGCCACCAAAGCCGTTGTTTTCACTGGCGAACGGCACGCCATGCCAGGCGCTGAAGTTCTCCAGTTGGATCCAACCCAGCCAACCGCTGGTGTAGCCGCACTTCATGCCAGCCGCGCGTAGTTTGGCCGCATCAGCCGCCAGCTCCTGCCAGGTTTTCGGTGGCTGATCCGGGTTCAAGCCCGCTTTCTTGAAGGCGTCTTTGTTGTAATACAGCACCGGGGTGGAGCTGTTGAAAGGCTGGGACAGCAAATGGCCGCTCTTGTTATCGGTGTAGTAACCGGCCACAGTCGGCACAAACACCGATTCGTCGAACTTGACGCCCGACTCCTGGAACACCTGATACACCGGTTTGATCGCCTTGCTCGCCATCATGGTGGCGGTGCCCACTTCATAGACCTGCAGGATCGCCGGAGCCTTGCCGGAACGGTAAGCAGCAATGCCCGCCGCCAGGCTTTGTTCGTAGTTGCCTTTATAAACCGGGACGATCTTCACATCGCTGTGAGTTTGGTTGAAACGGTCCGCCAGAGAGTCGACTTCGGTACCCAGTTCCCCTTCCATCGAATGCCAGAATGGGATCTCGGTAGCAGCTATTGCATGGCCGCTGACCGCCAGGGCCAAGGTAACGCACAACGTGGTTTTTTTAATCGCGTGAGCAAACATGCCTAACTCCTGAAAAAGCGGGTGTGATCAAAACGCGTGAGCGAAAAGAAACAGTTTTTGTTCGGATGCTAAACATGCCATGCGCGGATGACAGAAAAATAACTCTGGCGTGACAGCTAGATGACAGCGAGGTGAAGTGCAGATGGCGGTTTGATGTCGGCGGTAGGGAATTCACCCCACCGCCGCAGAGAGATTACAGTGAGCGACGCAGGCGGGCGACGGCCTCTTGCATCTGTTGTTCGGTTGCCGTGGCAAACGACAGACGGAAGGTAGAGCGATCCGGTTTTTCAGAGAAGAAGTATTCTCCCGGCACAAATACCACGCCCTGCTTCAGGGTGGTTTTCAGCCACTCGGTGGCATCGAATTGCTGACGGAAACGCGCCCACAGGAACATGCCACCTTTCGGCATATCAAAGCTGATCACATCACCCAGCTCTTTTTCCACCAGCCCGGCCAGGATCTCGCCTTTGTGCTTGTAGGCTGCGCGGATCTTTTCGATCTGCGCCGGTAAACGATCCAGCCCCAGGTAACATTCGACGATGCTCTGCGACAGCGCGCTGGCATGCAGATCCGCCGCCTGCTTGATGATCGCCACTTTATGCAGCAGGAATGGCGGCAGGATGGCCCAACCCAAGCGCAGGCCCGGAGCCAGGATTTTGGAGAAGGTGGAGGTATAGATAATGTTTTCGGTATGGCCCAGTACCTGCTGCGAAACCTGATACAGCGTAGCATTACGCTCTTCGGTGAAGCGCAGCTCGCCGTACGGGTCATCCTCGATAATCAGGAAGTTATGCTCCACCGCCAGTTTCACCAGCTGCTCACGGCGTGCGGCGCTCAGGGTCAGGCCGCTCGGGTTGCCGAAGTTCGGCACCACGTATACCCCTTTGATCTTCTGGGTTTTCAGCAGTTCAGCCAGTTCATCAACCACCATGCCGTCGCTGTCGGAAGAGACGGACATGACGTTGGCTTCCGCCAGTTCCAGCGTTTGCAGCGCCGCCAGATAGGTCGGGCGCTCT
The DNA here is from genome assembly GCF_015673035.1 of Serratia sp. Res13-Sevr-LER1-36-b. Taxonomy (NCBI): domain Bacteria; kingdom Pseudomonadati; phylum Pseudomonadota; class Gammaproteobacteria; order Enterobacterales; family Yersiniaceae; genus Serratia; species Serratia sp. Res13-Sevr-LER1-36-b. Next base: position 50,771 of record NZ_JADACK010000021.1, read on the forward strand.
ACTACAAACACATCACCAGGGTTAATCACCGCACGCATCACCAGATCTAACGCCTGCTGGGAGCCTGCGGTCACCACGATATCTTCCGGCTTGGCATTAACGCCACGCTGTGCGCATAGGGTACAGATGCCTTCACGCAGCAGTTCGCTGCCTTCGGTCAGCCCATATTGGAACGCGCTTTTTGGCTGCTCGGTAATGGCCTGCTGGGTAGCAATGCTCAATCCTTCGAAGTCAAACAGCGCATCAGAGGGAATGCCACCCGCCAGCGAAATGACGTTTTCCATTTTGCTGTGCTTGAGCAATTCGCGGATTGCCGAGCTTTTGACCTTTACGATGCGCTGTGCGAGTAGTCCTTCTGTCTTCATTGCTTGTTCTCGTAATCGTTAAGAATAGGGGCGCCACTCAGTGCGCCCTATGGCAATTACCCATGGTTTAACCCCCCAGGTATGCTGACCGCACTGCTTCGTTTGCTAATAATGCGGCCCCCGTATCTTCCAACACCACGCGGCCGTTTTCCAGCACATAACCACGATCTGCCAGTTTTAGCGCCTGGTTGGCGTTTTGTTCCACCAGGAAGATGGTCATCCCCTCTTCGCGCAGCTGCTGGATGATATCGAAAATCTGCTGGATGATGATGGGGGCCAGCCCAAGTGAAGGCTCGTCCAACAGCAACAACTTCGGCTGGCTCATCAGCGCACGGCCAATCGCCAGCATCTGCTGCTCGCCACCTGACATGGTGCCAGAGCGCTGGCTACGGCGCTCCAGCAGGCGTGGAAACAGGGTAAATACCCGCTCGATGCGTTGGTGATACTGCTCGCGATCGGCAAAGAAACCGCCCATCGCCAGGTTCTCTTCCACCGTCATGCGTGAGAACACCCGCCGCCCTTCCGGTACGATCGCCACGGCCTCACGCATGATGCGCGCTGTCTGCCACTGGGTGATGTCCTGTTCCATCAAGGTGATGGACCCTTCGCTGGCCCTTGGGTCGCCGCATAGCGTGCCTAGCAGGGTGGTTTTACCGGCACCGTTGGCGCCGATCAGGGTAACGATCTCCCCCTGTTGAATGTTCAGGCTGACCTGGTGCAGCGCCTGAATTTTGCCGTAATGGGCGGAAACCTGATTAAATGACAACATATGCTTATTCGCCCAGATAGGCCCGGATCACGTCCGGGTTATTGCGGATTTCTGCCGGTGTGCCTTGTGCCAACGGCGTTCCCTGATTCACCACGTAGATGCGATCGGAAATCCCCATCACCAGTTTCATATCGTGCTCAATCAACAGCACCGACACCTGGTGCTGGTCACGCAGCTCGACGATCAGGTGATCCAGCTCATCGGTTTCTTTCGGGTTCAGGCCCGCCGCCGGTTCATCCAGCATCAATAGTTCCGGGCGCGTTACCATGCAGCGGGCGATCTCCAGCCGACGCTGCTGGCCATAGGCCAGGTTACCCGCAGAGCGGTTAGCCATGTCCAACAAGCCCACACGCTCCAGCCACACCGCCGCACGCTCCAGCGCATCGGCCTCTGCACGGCGGAACGCCGGGGTTTTCAGCAAACCGGCAAACACCCCGCTTTTCAAATGCTGATGTTGGGCCACCAGCAGGTTTTCAATCACCGTCATTTCACGGAACAGCCGCACGTGCTGGAAGGTGCGTACCACGCCCATGCGGGCAATGGTCTGGCCGGAAAGCCCTTCCAGATGGCGATCGCGCAGTTTGATGGTGCCACTGGTCGGGCGATAGAATCCGGTCAGGCAGTTGAACACCGTAGTCTTGCCCGCGCCATTCGGGCCAATCAACGAAACAATCTCACCTTGATGCAGTTCCAGCGCGACGTTGTTAACCGCCAGCAAACCACCAAAACGCATCGAAAGCCCGACTACCGCCAGTAAAGGTTGAGTACTCATGCCTGCTCCCCCTTCACGGCTTTGATATCAGCCACTTTCAGCTTCAACTGCGGGCGTTTCATCGGCAGCAGCCCCTGTGGCCGCCAAATCATCATCAACACCATCAGCGCCCCCAGCAGCAACATGCTGTATTCATTCAGATCGCGCATCATCTCACGGGACACTACCAGCAGGATCGCCGCCAGGATCACCGCAAACTGTGAGCCCATGCCGCCCAACACCACGATCGCCAGCACAAAGGCCGACTCCACAAAGGTGAAGGATTCCGGGCTGACAAACCCCTGACGTGCGGCAAACAGCGTACCGGCGAAACCGGCAAAGGCGGCACTGATGGTGAAGGCGGTCAGTTTGATTTTGGTCGGGCTCAAGCCCAGTGAACGGCAAGCAATTTCATCTTCGCGCAATGCTTCCCAGGCACGGCCCAGCGGCATGCGCAGCAGGCGATTAATCACAAACAGCGTCAATATCACCAGCAGCAGCGCTACCAGGTAGAGGAACACGATGCGGTCGCTGGGATCGTATTTCAGGCCAAAGAAGTTATGGAAGGTATCCCAGCCACCGTCGCGGGCGCTGCGGTTAAACTCCAGACCAAAAAAGGTGGGTTTCGGGATCTGGCTGATGCCGTTCGGCCCACCGGTAATTTCGGTGTTGTTCAGCAGCAGGATGCGGACGATTTCACCAAAGCCGAGCGTGACGATCGCCAGATAGTCTCCCCGCAGGCGTAGCACCGGGAAACCGAGCAGGAAACCGAAAATGGCGGTGACGATCCCCGCCAGCGGCAGGCTTTCCCAGAATCCCAGGCCGTAATAATGGTTCAGCAATGCGTAGGTATAGGCACCGATGGCGTAAAAGCCACCGTAACCCAGCACCAACAGGCCGGAAAGGCCAACCACCACGTTCAGGCCCAGCCCCAGCATGACGTAGATCAGCGTCAGGGTGGCAATATCCACCGTGCCGCGCGATACCAGGAACGGCCAGACTACGGCGGCAATGATGATCGCCGCTGCCAGCACCTTCTGGCGCGTTGTGGAGCCGTCAAAGCTGGGTAATACGAACGCCGGACCGGAGATTTTTTTCATCCCATGCTGCATCAGCGGACGCAGCAGTTGGAAGAAAAATACCACCACACAACCGATACCAATCCACATCCAGCGCACTTCGGCAGCGCCGTGCACCACCAGCTTGGTGCCGTCGAGGCTCAGTTGCATCCCCATCAGGAAGGAGGCCATGACAAACAGCACGACCGTGGCAATACAGGCGTTAAGCAGACCGAGTTTCATACTTTCTCAACCTCCGGACGCCCAAGGATACCGGTTGGCATCACCAGCAACACCACAATCAGCAAGGCGAAGGACACCGCGTCTTTGTATTCGGTGCTCAGATAGGCCGAGGTGAGCGCTTCAGCCACGCCCAGCACCAGCCCGCCGATCATCGCCCCAGGAATGCTGCCAATCCCGCCCAGTACCGCAGCGGTGAAGGCTTTCATCCCGGCCATAAAGCCGATGTAAGGGTTGATCACGCCGTAGAATTGGCCGAGCAACACGCCCGCCACCGCCGCCATCACCGCGCCGATCACGAAGGTGAGCGAAATCACCCGGTCGGTATTGATGCCCAGCAGGCTGGCCATCTTCAAATCTTCCGCACAGGCACGGCAGGCGCGGCCCATACGCGAATAACGGATAAACATCGTCAATGCCAGCATCGCCAGGAAGGTGACCCCCCAGATGATGAGCTGCATGGTGCTGATGGTCGCGGCAAAGCCGTTGCTCTCACCCAGCACCCACTGGCCGGTGACCAGGCTTGGCAGCGCCACATCACGTGAACCCTGCGTCAGGCTGACGTAGTTTTGCAGGAATATCGACATCCCGATGGCGGAAATCAGCGCAATCAGGCGCTTGGAGTTGCGCACCGGTTTGTAGGCCACCCGCTCGATGCTCCAGCCATAGGCGCTGGCAATCACGATCGACACCAGGAACGCTGCGCCGATCAGCAGCCAACCCACGTCGATGCCGATCATCATCAGGGCGGCGATCACGATAAAGGAGACATAGCTGCCGATCATATATACCTCGCCGTGGGCGAAGTTGATCATGCCGATAATGCCGTAGACCATGGTGTAACCGATGGCGATCAATGCATAGGTGCTGCCCAGCGTCACGCCGTTGAACATCTGCTGCAGAAAATAGAGAAACTGCTCTGACATACTCTGACCTTCTAAGGTGTTGTACTGGCCGACAAAGAGCGGCCCAACGGCCTGCTGGCGTTGCAGGCTCCGGGAATTCCCGGTTTGTAGATTTTGCTGTCGAGGTGGCCTCCGCGCCCAAAAAGCGCAGAGGCCACCTTAAACGGGCTTATTTAATCGGCGTTGATGAGCCGTCGGCATGCCATTCAAACACCCCGAACTCGAAGCCTTTCAGATCGCCTTTGTCATCCCAGCTCAGTGGCCCCATCACGGTTGCCACCGGTTGGCCGGTTTTCAGATCTTTGACGATATCTGCTGGCTCCTGGCTACCGCTACGCTCCATCCCGGTGACCAGCGATTGCAGTGCCGCATAGGTGGTCCAGACAAATGGCCCTGTCGGATCCAGCTTCTTGGCTTTTAATGCATCAACTACCGGCTGGTTGGCTGGCACCTGATCGTAACGTTTTGGCAGCGTCACCAGCATGCCTTCAGACGCAGCACCGGCGATATTGGACAGCGAGGAGTTACCCACACCTTCCGGCCCCATGAAGCGAGTAGTCATGCCCGCCTGTTTGGCCTGACGCAGGATCTGCCCCATCTCCGGGTAGTAACCGCCGAAGTAGACGAAATCGACGTTTTCTTTCTTCAGGCGAGCCACCAGGGTAGAGAAATCTTTATCCCCAGCGGTGATACCTTCAAACAGCACCACGTCGGTACCCTGCTTTTTCAGGCTGTCACGCACTGAACGCGCCAGGCCTTCACCGTATTGCTGCTTGTCGTGGACCACGGCGATACGCTTGGGCTTAATCTCGTTGAGGATGTAGTTGGCAGCCGTTGGACCCTGATCGGAATCCAGGCCGGTGGTGCGCATGATCATCTTGTAACCACGGGTAGTCAGATCGGCGTTGGTCGCCGCCGGGGTGATCATGATCACGCCTTCGTCTTCATAGATGTCGGAAGCCGGCTGGGTCGAAGACGAGCACAGGTGGCCGATCACGTAACGAATGCCGTCATTGATGACCTTGTTGGCTACCGCTACCGCCTGTTTCGGGTCACAGGCATCGTCATACTCTACCGCCACCAGCTTATCGCCCTTGATCCCGCCTTTGGCGTTGATATCGGCAATTGCCTGACGTGCACCGGTGAACTCCATATCACCATACTGCGCCACCGGGCCGGACATGGCGCCCACTACGGCAATCTTGATGTCTTTTGCCACAGCGACATGGCCGATAGCCATCGCGATACAACCGGCCAGCAGCGCTTTACCCTTTGTTAATTTCATCCGCATAATCCCCATCTGTCGTTGTGAGTGTTTCTGTTGTATTTGTCACACCTAATCATTGTTTCTACCCGGCAGATTGCAAGTAACGTCCAACTGACCGTGGCTTGCAAAACGCCGGTAAATCGCTTTTATCTATAAGTAATAATGATTTAGGTAGATTCGCGACAATATTTTCTAATAAGACTTTATTTTTCATGCCATTAAACAGGAGTTTTCTTCTGCAAAGCAACTCCCAATGCCAGAAACAAGCGGTGTAAACAGGATAAAATCCGGATTAATTCTGCGCTGTTTAGCGCAAGGAACAGCGTGATATGCTGGTTAACACCTCATTAACCAATCGTTTACTCGGAAAATGCCCGCAGCAAAAAACATTTCGCGCAGACCTCGTATAGAAAAACTTACACAACGCTCTGTGCAAGATCCATTACACTGTCGACATCCCTTATCGGTGCGGAAATCCGGCATGAAACTGACCATTGAACGCTTGACCAGCTTGTCCCCACAAGACCTTATCGACCTTGGTAAAATCTGGCCACATCAACAACCTGCGCAGTGGCTAAGCTGGCTGGAGGAGGGTAGAGCACTGTTTGCCGCCCGATTTAACGAGCGGCTGCTAGGGGCGGTAAAAATCGAGATAGAGGGCCAGAGCGCCCAATTGCACGATCTGCTGGTGCGCGAAGTGACACGCCGCCGTGGCGTGGGGCTGTATCTGATGGAAGATACCCAACGCCAATTGCCACAGGTGCAACATTGGCAACTGGATACTGCCGGATTGGCAGCACGTGAACGTGGGGAAGTCGGCAACTTTATGCGCGCCTGCGGCTTCCAGGCTCAGGGCGATTGCTGGCAAAAATGAAACGTTGGATAGCCCTGATCGTCGTTATGCTACTCGCAATAATGGCCTGGTATGTTGGGCGCTACCAGGCAATGAACCTTCATCAACCTTGGGATCAGCAGGCCTACGTTTGGCAAAGGGTGTGGACACCTCAGCATGCCGAGGCGCTGGCTGCCAGCCGTGACCTGTTTACTACCCTGCGCGTGTTGGGTTTGCAGGTGCATCCCCGTGAGGGTTTCCGGGACATCACGGTCAATACCGCCCTGCTGAAACAGGATGGCCGTCCGCTATGGCTGGTAGTGCGGATAGACGGGCAACTGATGCAGTTGGATGAGGCCGCCATCTATGCACGTCTGCAGCAACAGCTGCAACGCTGGCAGGCGGCCGGTTTACCCGTGATTGGCGTGGAGATTGACCATGACGCCGCCACTGCCCGGCTGCCCCAATATCAACAATTTCTGCGCCAACTTCGCCAACGGCTTCCCTCTTCATTACAGCTAGGCATCACCGCCCTGCCCGCCTGGATCGGCTCCCCAGCGCTGCCCGGCGTTCTGCAACAGGTAGACAGCTCGGTGCTTCAGGTGCATGCGGTGCTCTCTCCCACCCAAGGTTTATTCGACGGCCGGTTGGCGCAGGAGTGGACACGCCAGTACGCGCGCCTTAGCCCTAAACCCTTCCGTATCGCCCTGCCAGCCTACGGCATGGCTCTGCTAGGGTTCGATGCCCAGGGGGCCCTGGTTGAGAGCGAAGCCTCACAGCGCGTGGCGGGCAAGGTCCAGGAACTGACCGTGGCTCCGCAGCAGGTTGCCGATTTTTTGCAGCAGCTCGCACAACGCCCACTGCCACGTCTGCACGGCATTATCTGGTTCCGCCTGCCACTGGAAACCGATCGCCGCGCCTGGTCGATGGCGACGCTACGGGCAGTGATCCAGCATCAGCCCTTGCTCACTAACTGGCAGGTTAAGTTTTTGCCGCAGCCACAGCAAAATGGGCTGTATGATTTGATTATTGAGAATCAGGGACCGATGGATGCGCCGTTACCGCGTGAGATCCACATTCAGGCAGAAGGTTGCCTGGCCGCCGACGCAGTAGGTCATTACCAGTTGGCAACACCATCGGAATCCCAACGCTTTATCCGCATTAGCGGCGATCAGCTACGAGCAGGGCAATCACGCCCCTTGGGCTGGCTACGCTGCCAACAGATCATGCCAGGAGGTACCCATGTCATACCTTGATTTGCACACAGCAGGGCACCGTCGCCGTGCGCTCCCGTTAGCATCACTGATCGCTGCAGCATTGATGGTGCCGCTGAGCGGCCAGGCCTGTGGGCCGGACTTCCCCAACCGCCTGCTGGTCAACCGCAACGGCACCCTGCTGTATATGCCTGAGGGCAACTTCGCTTTCGAAGCCACCCGTCTGGTGCCGGTAGACCCACAGCTGCCACGCTGGCAGGCCGAAGCACCGGCGACACCGCCAAAACCGATGCCCCTCTCGCCGGAGCAGCAAGCCATTGCCCAAATGCGGGCAACCAAGACCGTAGAAGAAGCCGACGCGGTGAATGCGCAAGGGCTATCGAATGCCGCGCGCTTATATACGCTGGGGGCGGTAGCCTTTGCCGCAGAAGATCCTCGGGCGTCGCAATATTTCCAGCAGGTGTTGGCATTGCCAGCCGCCGAGCAGGGAGCATGGGGGTTACGGGCGCAATACTCGCTTGGCCGCCTGCTGATGGACGATCATGGCACGCCGGAAAACGAATCCGGTAGCGAGCCGGTGGTGAAACATCCGGAGAAAGCTCAGCTTGAGCAGGCCCTGGCCGCTTTCCAGCAGGTGATCGACCAGGTGAAAAGTGGTACTGCCGATCCCGATCAACTGGCACTGAGTAGCCTGGGCCAGCAGGCACGTATTCATTTGTGGCTCGGGGAAATCGCTCCGGCGGCACAGCTGTATGCCCAGCAGGCCGCTCAAGGCGATCCCGATGGCGGGCTTTCGTTGCAGTATATCTCCAGCTATTTGATCAACCCGCAGCATGTAGAGGCGTTAAAACAGGCCATTCACGATCCGCTGGTGCAGCAGTTGGTCACCATTGAGCTGTTCGCCCGCAGCAGTAACCTGGAGATGTCCGGCATCATTAACGGTGAGACCGGCGCCAAACAGCTTGTCAATCAGACCCTGACGTTGCTCAATGACTCGGTTAAAAGCGGTTTCACCGGTAGCGACCGGCTGGCGGCGCTGGCCTATCGTTCCGGGCAATATGCCATGGCGGCCAACCTGCTGAAAAATGCGGGTGATGGCGGTTTAGCCTGGTGGTTACGTGCCAAAATGGCCCTGCGTGATGGTGATGTGAAAGCCGCCACTGCCGCCTATGCCAAAGCCGCAGCCGCATTCCCTACCGATGAAAGCTGGGGAGAACAGCGTAACGAAGACTTCGCAGCCGAAATGATCGTGCCGGATTGCCGAGTTGCCGGCGAGCAGGCCATTCTGGCGCTGAACCGTGGCGACTATCTGCAAGCGATGGACCTGATGTATCGCGGCAAAGAAAACTACTGGGCAGACGTGGCGGATATCGCCGAGCGGGTGCTGACGGTCGATGAGCTGAAAGGCTTTGTGGATAAGCATGCACCAGCGCCCACCACGCCGCTCAAGCCGGTCAAACCCGACGAATACAATGGCGAGCGGATCACCCAAGAGGTTCAACTGCGTGAATTGCTGGCACGGCGCATGATGCGCGCTGGCCGCTATGAGGAAGCGGTGAACTACTTTGCCATTCCGAACTACCGCCAGGCGGCGCAGGACTTTGCCAACCTGATGAAAGCGGCGAAGGATAAATCGGCGGATAAGAACGCACGCGCCAAAAGCTACTATCAGGCGGCGGCGCTGTTGCGCTCGCAGGGATTGGATTTCACCGGTTACGAAATGACGCCGGATTACAATATTTATGGCGCGGGGTATTCCTATCTGGGGGATGCTTTCAACACCAAGGATATCAAAGACAAGAGTTGGATCAGCGCGGCGGAAGCGGCACGGGCCAAAAAATCGTTGCCAGACGAAGATAACCGTTTCCTGCATTACCGCTGGCAGGCGGTGGATCTGGCACAAAAGGCCGCCGATCTGCTGCCACCGAAAAGCCAGGCTTATGCAGCCGTGCTGTGTAATGCCGCTGGTTGGGTGATAGCCCGCGACGCCAAGACTGGCCGGGCGCTGTATCAGCGTTATATCAAGAACGGCACCCAGTTTGAGTGGGGGACCAAGTTTGGCTACAACTGCCCGGCACCGGAGTTTGATACCTCAGCCAACTAGTGAACGGCCCCCTCACCCTCTCCAAAGGGAGAGGGGGTCCAAGCTATCCCCCGCATCCAACTGCGGCTTCGGGCTAGATCCCTCTCCCCCAAACAAGTGTTATAACGCCCTCAGGCATACAGTGGGAGAGGGCTAGGGTGAAGGCTAATAATGCTAAGCGGGCGCAGCATGCAGCCCACCTATCTATGTAGCGAGCAGGTAAGTAAGCCGTGTGATAAAAACAGAAAAGCCCGGCAAGCCGGGCTTTTCGAGCGTTAAGCGCTATATCGGTATCAGGCTTCGATCGCCATCTTCAGTTTCTTCATGGCGTTCTTTTCAAGCTGACGCACACGCTCAGCAGAGACGCCGTACTGATCGGCCAGCTCTTGCAGGGTGGACTTGTTGTCGTCGTCCAACCAGCGAGCGCGGATGATATGCTGGCTACGCTCGTCCAGACCTTCCAGCGCGTAGGCCAGTTTGTCTGCGGCGTTGCTTTCCCAGTTATCTTCTTCGATCCCTTCGGCAAAGTCCGAGCTTTTATCTTGCAGATAGAGCATTGGGGCCATGGCATGACCGTCACGCCCTTCGTCTTCCGGCGTTGGGTCAAAGGTCATGTCCTGTGCCGCCATGCGCGACTCCATCTCACGCACGTCTTTGCTGGTGACACCCAGCTCGCGCGCGACCAGCTCCACTTCATCCTGGTTGAACCAGCCCAGACGCTGCTTGGTTTTACGCAGGTTGAAGAACAGCTTGCGCTGTGCCTTGGTGGTCGCCACTTTGACGATACGCCAGTTGCGCAGCACGTACTCGTGAATTTCTGCCTTGATCCAATGCACCGCAAAGGACACCAGACGTACGCCAACCTCTGGGTTGAAGCGACGCACGGCCTTCATCAGGCCGATATTACCTTCCTGGATAAGATCTGCCACCGGCAAACCGTACCCTGAATAGTTACGGGCAATATGAGCGACAAAGCGCAGGTGAGACAGGATGAGCTGCTTAGCTGCTTCCAGATCGCCCTGATAATGCAGCCGTTCAGCCAGTTCCCGCTCTTCCTCTGCCGTCAGCATCGGATAGGTGTTGGCTGCCCGCAGGTAGGCTTCCAAGCTGCCCTGTGGGACTAAGGCTAAAGTGCGCATTTCTTTGGTCATTCAAAACCCTCTCTTGATAAAACTGGTCATGCAGGTGATTTCACGGCGGGGGAGTTAGTGATCTTACGGCAGTTGCTGTTGCAAAAGCGGTTCCACAAGCCGGGCACCTAAACATTTGCTGCAGATTTGGACCGTGCTCAACCCCAAAAGTTCACCGTTTTTCACACACAGTGCACACGACAATACGTCATGCAAGCTCAGGTTGATTGGGAATTTGTGCGTTTGAGAAGAGATCGGAGATGTTGAGGTCTGGCAGCTCTTCTCCCGCAGCACGGCAACCGGGCCGCAGCAGGAGAAGAGTATACCAAAAATTCACTATTGTGGTGTAAATCGGCGTAAATGTTGCACGGTGGCCAACCAGGCAGCAATCCAGCCAATCATCGCCGAGATCAGCAGCAGCAACAGCGCCTCATCCCAACCCAGGCCATGCAGGGTAAAGGTGGTGCCAAATACCTTCGCCACGTTGGTCACTACCGACTCCAGCTTCCACACCAGCGCGCCAGACAGAACCAGCGACAACAGCGCGCCGAAGAAGCCGAGCATTGCACCACCATTAAGGAACGGCCGCAGGATAAAACCGTCGGTAGCACCGATCAGCTTCATCACGTTGATGGTATCGCGACGGCTGAAGATGCTCAGACGCACGCTGTTACCAATTACCAGGAACACCGCCACCACCATCAGTATGCCGATCATCAAGGCCACCTGGCCCACCAACCCGGTCAGCGCCGCCAGGCGAGCAAACCAGCTGTCGTCCATCCTGACTTCATCCACGCCCTGCACCGCCGCTACGCGATCACGCAGGGTGGTGAGCGTATCGGAACTCTGGAAACTCATCTGCGGCGTGACAATCGCCACGGCTGGCAGCGGGTTTTCTTCCAGCATATCCAGCGCGCCACCAAAACCAGACCAGTTGCGGAACTCGCCCCGCGCCTCTTCACGCGACAGGTAGTTCACCTTCTCCACCCCGGCCTCGGCCTTGATGGCATCCAGCACTTTGACCGCCGCGTCATCGTCGAGGGATTTATCCAGATACACCGTCAGCTGTGGCGTTGGGTACCACTGTGTCGCCGCGGTACTGACGTTCTTCCAAACGATGTAGCAAACGCTCGGCAGCGTCAGGGAGATGGCGATGACCATCACGGTCAGCAGCGTTGCCAGCGGTTGGCGCAGCATATCGGCAATGGCGTTCATCCAGGCGTAGCGCCACTGTTCACGCCAGCCACCGCGCAGTGCCTTGCTCTTGGCGGTTTTTGCATTATTCGCCATGCTGTGCTCCCCCTACCATACGGCCCTGGCTCAGCGTCAGGATGCGGTAATTGCGCCGGGCGATCAGCCCGGTGTCGTGGGTTGCCATCAGCACCGTCACCCCAACGCGGTTAAATTCTTCAAACAGGCGCAGGATCCCTTCCGACAGGGCGTCGTCCAGGTTACCGGTCGGTTCGTCTGCCAACAGTACCGCTGGCTTGTTCACCACCGCGCGGGCAATGCCAACGCGTTGCTGCTCACCGCCGGAAAGCTGAATAGGGAAGTTCTTCGCTTTATCCAGCAGCCCAACCTTGTCCAGCGCAGCCGAAACGCGGCGACGGATATCTTCGGTACTGGCTCCGGCGATGACCAGCGGCATTGCCACGTTGTCATACACCGTACGATCCAGCAGCAGATGGTGATCCTGGAAAATCATGCCGATCTGGCGGCGCAGGAAAGGCACCTCGCGGTTTTTCAACCGGCTGATGTCATGCCCGCCAAACCAGATATGACCGGCGCTTGGCCGCTCAATCCCACAAATCAGTTTCAGCAGGGTACTTTTCCCCGCGCCGGAATGGCCGGTCAGAAACGCCATCTCCGCCGGACGCAGATGAAAATCTACCCCCTGCAGGGCCTGCCGTCCGCCCAGATAAGCTTTACTGACCTGTTCAAAGCGAATCATCCGTATCAATCCTCTCGGGCAAAAAGTGCCTCAATAAAGTCATCAGCCTTAAACGGCCGCAAATCTTCGATGCCTTCACCAACGCCGATGTAACGGATCGGGATAGTAAACTGATCGGCGATGGAGAAGATCACCCCGCCTTTGGCGGTACCGTCCAGTTTAGTCAGCGTTATGCCGGTCAGGCCCACGGCTTCATTAAATAATTTCGCCTGGTTAACCGCATTTTGTCCGGTGCTGGCATCCAGAGTCAGCATAACCTCATGAGGGGCCTGCTCGTCCAGTTTTTTCATCACCCGCACGATCTTCTTCAGCTCTTCCATCAGGTGAGCCTTGTTCTGCAGGCGACCGGCGGTGTCGGCGATCAGCACATCGATATTGCGGGCTTTAGCCGCCTGCACCGCGTCGAAGATCACCGAAGCAGAGTCGGCACCGGTATGCTGAGCGATGACCGGAATGCGGTTACGTTCGCCCCAGACCTGCAACTGCTCAACCGCGGCGGCGCGGAAAGTGTCGCCTGCGGCCAGCATCACCGATTTACCTTCAGCCTGGAACTGACGCGCCAGCTTGCCGATGGTGGTAGTTTTACCCACGCCGTTGACGCCAACCATCAGGATCACGAACGGCGTTTTGCCGCCGACATCCAGTGGCTGATCCACCTTGGCGAGAATTTCCGCCATCTCTTCTTTCAGTTTGCCATACAGCGATTCGGCGTCTTTCAGCTGCTTACGGCTGGCGTGCAGAGTAAGAGACTCAATGATTTTACGAGTGGTTTCTACGCCAACGTCGGCGATTAACAGCTGTTCTTCCAGCTCTTCGAAGAGATCGTCGTCGATCTTCTTACCGCGGAACAGGCCGATAAAACCGGAGCCCAGGTTCTGTTTGGTTTTCAGCAGGCTGCGTTTAAGACGGGCGAAGAAGCCTTCTTTGCTAGGGCGCTCTTGCTCTTGTGTTACCGCCGGAGCCAGCAGTTCAGGCTGTTCAGGTTCCGCTTCCCGTTCTGGCTCGATAACCTCGTCAATCAGCTCTGGCTCAGGTTCGACAATCTCAGCAGGCGCCTCGATTACCGCTTCAATCAACTCTGGCTCAGGTGCGATAACTTCAGCAGGCGCTTCGATTACCGCTTCAATCACCTCTGGCTCAGGTTCAATAATCTCGGCAGGTGCCTCGATAACCGCTTCAACCAGCTCTGGCTCAGGTTCGACAATCTCAGCAGGCGCCTCGATAACCGCTTCAATCACCTCTGGTTCAGGCTCGATAATCTCGGCAGGCGCTTCAATCAGCTCGGATTCTTCTACTTGCGCCTCAGGCTGTTGCGCTACGGTGACTTCTTCGATCGCCACCGGCTCAGCGTGGTGTTCATCCAGCGGCAGGATATTTTCGGTGATAGGCTCGCCGCTCAGGCTGCTATCCCACTCCCCTGGGGTATCTTTGGTGGCGGCTGGAGCAGATTCCTGGGTAGGAAGCTTGTCGTCCAGTTTGGGGGCAGCCGGGGTTTCTGCGGCCTGCTGTTCCGCCTGTTCTACGGCAGATTCAGGTTGTTGCTGCTCTTCTTCCTTCTGGCCGAAGCCCAGCCAGGAGAAAAACCCACGTTTTTTATCTTTTGCCATGTTCTGACCCTACTCCGTACCAATGGCTTGCAAATGCGAAAAATTAATTCGCCGAGTCTATCACTTTCCCTGGCACAGCAACACGCATCGGCAATGCTTTCATAGAGGTAGTTTTACTGCCCCCCCTGCCTGTACTGCGCCCCATCGCCTCCAGGCTGCAACTTATTAACGATTGGGTATAGAATAGCGGTAACTTTTCGTTAACCCCGCAACTGATTAAGACTCTTTATGGCAAAACAACCACCGCGCGGCGCACTCAAAAAGCCGCAGACGGCCTCCGCTGGCCAAATCCGCATCATCGGCGGCCAATGGCGCGGGCGCAAACTGCCGGTGCCCAACAGCGAAGGGCTGCGACCAACCACCGACCGCGTACGCGAAACCTTGTTCAACTGGTTAGCCCCGGTGATCCGCGGCGCTCGCTGTCTGGACTGCTTCGCAGGTAGCGGTGCGTTGGGGTTGGAAGCCTTGTCGCGCTATGCCGAAAGCGCCACGCTGCTGGAATACGAGCGGCCAGTCGCACAACAGCTGGGGAAAAACCTGGCGCTGTTGCAAGGCAATGGCAACGTCGTTAATACCAATGCCTTAACTTGGTTGGCAGGCAACGGGCAACCTTTTGACGTGGTGTTTCTCGATCCCCCGTTCCGCAAAGGGCTGCTGGCCGAAACCATCACGCTGTTGGAACAACAGGGCTGGTTAGCGAACGAGGCCTGGATTTACGTTGAGGCCGAAGCCGAAAGCGCCGCCACCGATGTTCCTGCGACCTGGACACTGCACCGCGAGAAGGTCGCCGGCCAGGTAGCCTATCGCCTTTACCTCCGTACCCTTGAAGAGAAAACCGAACATGCTGATTAATCTGGGCCGTCTGCTGATGCTGTGCGTGTGGGGCTTTCTGCTCACCAACCTGTTTCACCCGTACCCCAAGCCGTTGACCTACTTCATCAACGTAGCCTTGTTCTTTATGGTGGTGATGCACGGGCTACAGCTGGTGCTACTGAAGTCCACCCAGCCGAAAGATCAGCCCATCAGCCGCTGGCTGGAAACCAAGATCTTTATTTTTGGCGTGTTTGAGCTGTTGGACTGGCAGAAAAAGCAGCCGCCGCTGAAGAAAAAATAGCCTTTTAGCGGGCGCAGCCTACCGCGCCCCGTTGCTAGCCGGGAATTCCTTTAAACCTAAGGAACGGATGATGGCATTATTGGGATTCGTTAATGAACAGGAGTGTCGGCGCTGGCAAGGCGCGTCCCCTTATCTTCCCGCCTTCAGCTTTTATGAGAAACATCAGTCTCATCCCATTGATGCCTCGCCTGAAGCCATTATCCAGGCGGTGCTCGCTCTGGATATGGAGGAAGATCCCTTCATCCGACGCTTGCTGATGCTGCGTCAATTGCCCGGCAGGTTACGCCAACGCTACTTCGGCACCAGGCAAACTCCCCCGGCAGCCTTTGGTTTCGACACCTTTACCCTGCTGCAGCAAAATAGCCATGAAGTTTCTTTTGGATTGGCTGGTCGGTTCTGGCGGCCGGAATTGGGCGTGCACAAGCTGGAAAGTGCCGACGAGTTTCACCATTTTACCGATCCCGCGGCCGCCAAGCTGGTGCTGCGTTTTATGGTCATACAAGACAACGCTGGACATACCCGGCTGCGAACAGAAACCTTCGTCTGGTGCCCTACGCCACGGGTCAAAGCGCTATTTGCCTGCTACTGGGCGCTTATTCGGCCTGCTAGCGGCTGGATAAGACGCCGTACCCTGCTCTCAGTGCAACGCAAGCTGTCAGCAACCAGCAATTAACGCCCCTACGATTTCTGCGCCGTGAAGGAGATAAAACGGGTGCCCTGTAGGCTCAGCGTACCCTGAGCGCCTTTATCTATCTGATTATATTGCTGCTGCGGCAACGGTATTTTGATCTCGCTGCCGCCCGTCAACGGACGGAAGTACACTTCGTAACGCATATCTTCCACCACGATGTTTTCCCGCTGCCGCGAACGACGATTCGGCGAGGGGAACTCCCGCTTGGCACTGACTTCCACCTGCAATGTACGCACCGGCTGGCGGTCATTATCCGCATCCTGGCGGCGTTTGTTGAGGTATTGGCGGGTCGCCAGCACCGCAATCAGCGCGATCACGGCAACAAAGAACAACGGTGGCTTACTCATTGACGGTTTTCCTTTTTTACCCGGCGAATTTCATTCACGCCTAAAACCGCGTAAACATAGCATTCAGAAGAAAGCATTGTCGAACCCACGCGCGCTGCTTACACTGAGAAAGTGACAACCTGGGGTTGGTTATCCCGGCTCCTATCATAAATAAGGAAGACATATGAGTTGGCCGTTCCTTGCCGTATTTTTTTCCGGTTGGTTGTTCGTTGATGCCTCCTATCGCGGCCCGCGCTGGCAGCGCTGGGTGTTTAAACCGGTCACCTTGCTGCTGTTGCTGTTATTGGCCTGGCAGGCTCCGGTATTGGGCCCCGCGGGTTACCTGATCGTTTTGGGCCTGTTGGCAACGCTGGCGGGTGATGCCTTGCTGCTGTTGCCGCGTGAGCGGGTGCTGTACGCCATCGGGGCTTTCTTCCTCTCACACCTGCTGTATACCCTGAGCTTTGCCAGCCAGATGACCTTCAGCCTGTTCTGGCCCTTGCCGCTGGTGCTGCTGGTGATTGGCGCGCTACTGCTGGCCATCATCTGGAGCCGGTTGGAAGAAATGCGCTGGCCAATCGCCACACTGGTTGCCATGACGCTGCTGATGGTGTGGCTGGCGGGGGAACAATATTTCCTGCGCAGTACCGACTTTGGCTTCTCATTGCTGGCGGGTACCTCGCTGCTGCTGTTGGCGAATATCGTCTGGCTGCTGAACCGCTACCGCTTTACCTTCCGCGCGGCAGATGCCGTGGTTGCCTTCTGCTACTTCTCCGGGCATTTCCTCATCGTCCGCTCGCTATATCTGTAATGCCAGGCTACGGGTTCGGGCAACCGGATCCGTAGCGCCCCTGCAATTAACAATAATTCTCATATCGCGCTTGACTCTGGAGTCAGCTCCAAGGTGTAGAGTGCTTGTTGAGATGATATTGGATTGCCTGAAGGGGGCGCTATGCAGACTCATAAACCACATAATCACCAAGAGCATCAGCATCAAGAACATAATCACGATCACAGCTGCGGCTGTAGTCATGACCACGCCAAAACCCAGCATGGCTGTAGCAGTGAAAAAACCCCGGTGGGAGCAACCGCTGCCCATGACCATCAAGCGGCCCACGAGCACGGTGCCAGCTGTTGCAGTAGCGATGGCCCCGACGACCCGGATGAGGAAAGCGACAGACTGGCTGCCGTTCCCCCTTCCGGCAGCCAGCGTTTCAGTTGGAAAGTCACCGGCATGGATTGCCCGAGCTGTGCCAAGAAAATCGAAAATGCCGTAACGTCGATCCCCGGCGTCGACAGCGCTCGCGTGCTGTTTGCCACGGAAAAACTGGTGGTGGATGCCCAATCCGACGTCAGCGTGCGGATCCAGGACGCGGTAAAACAGGCTGGCTTTACCCTGCTGGGGACTACCCCGGCGGCAATAGGTGATGAACCGAAAGCCTCCCGGTTTGGTGAGTACGGCCCCCTGCTGCTGCTCTCCGCGCTGATGGTGCTCAGTTGGGTTCTCGACTTCTTCAACCCACGTCTGGGTGAAATTGCCTTTATCGCTACCACCTTGGTCGGCCTGGTGCCGATTGCCAGCAAAGCCCTGCGCCTGATCCGTTCAGGCACACCGTTTGCCATAGAAACCCTGATGAGCGTTGCCGCCATCGGTGCGTTGTTTATCGGTGCCACCGCCGAAGCGGCCATGGTGCTGTTGCTGTTTATGGTGGGGGAACTGCTGGAATCCTACGCGGCCAATCGTGCACGCCGTGGCGTGAAAGCATTGATGGAATTGGTGCCGGAAGATGCTCTGCTTATCCAGGGCAGCGTACGTAAACGCGTACCGGTGGCCAGCCTGCGCCCCGGTGACGTGATAGAGATCGCGCCCGGTGGCCGCTTGCCTGCCGATGCCGAGTTGCTAAACCCATTCGCCAGCTTTGACGAAAGCGCTTTAACCGGTGAATCCGTGCCGGTAGAACGCCAACAAGGTCAGAAAGTGGCCGCCGGCAGCCTGTCCGTCGATCAGGCTGCGCAGATGAAAGTCACTTCCGAGCCGGGCAAAAATGCCATCGACCGTATCCTGCAACTGATTGAAGAGGCCGAAGAGCGCCGCGCACCAATTGAGCGCTTCCTCGATCGCTTCAGCCGTTACTACACTCCGGCGATCATGCTGCTGGCCGTGGCGGTGATCCTGGTGCCACCGCTGCTGTTTGCCGAACCTTGGGAGATGTGGATCTACCGGGGTCTGACCTTGCTGCTGATTGGTTGTCCTTGTGCCTTGGTCATCTCTACGCCAGCGGCCATCACCTCTGGTCTTGCGGCGGCTACACGCCGGGGCGCACTGATTAAAGGCGGTGCTGCGTTGGAACAGTTGGGCCAAGTGCAAACCATCGCGTTCGACAAAACCGGGACGCTGACCGAAGGCAAACCGACTGTGACCGACGTGCTGCCTGTAGACGGGCTTAGCGAGCAGCAACTGCTGGCCATCGCAGCAGCAGTCGAGACGGGCTCACACCACCCCTTGGCGCAAGCTGTCGTCAACCGCGCAGCACAAAACGGGGATGCGTTACCACTGGCCGAGAACCGCCGTGCGTTGGCGGGTATTGGGGTTGAGGGGAAGGTTGACGGTAAAACTATCCTGATCAGCGCACCGGGCAAGTTGACGGAAAATCAGTTGAGCAGCGAATGGCGCAGCCAGGTAGAGAAGCTGGAAACGGCGGGTAAAACCGCAGTGGTGGTGTTAGAGGACGGGCAGCCTATCGGTTTGCTGGCGTTGCGTGACACCCTGCGTAGCGACGCTAAACAGGCGATTGCCGAGTTGGCGCAGTTAGGCGTTCGTGGTGTGATGCTCACCGGTGATAACCCGCGCGCTGCGGCCGCTATTGCCAATGAATTGGGGATCGATTACCGCGCCGGGTTAATGCCGGAAGACAAAGTGAACGCAGTAACCGAGCTGAGCAAGTTGCAACCTACCGCCATGATCGGCGATGGTATCAACGATGCCCCGGCGATGAAGGCCGCCAGCATTGGCATTGCGATGGGGAGCGGTACCGACGTGGCATTGGAAACGGCCGATGCCGCGCTGACGCACAACCGGTTGACCGGCGTTGCCGAGATGATCCGCATCTCCCGCGCCACACACGCCAATATTCGCCAGAACATTACCATTGCGCTTGGACTGAAAGCGATTTTCCTGGTCACCACCCTGCTGGGGATGACCGGCCTGTGGCTGGCCGTATTGGCAGACTCTGGGGCAACCGCGCTGGTGACCGCCAACGCCTTACGGCTGTTGAAAAAACGTCAGTAATACCATTCTATCGTCAGGGCACAACCCACTGTGCCCTGACGCCCTTACCTGAAAAATAGCACGACCAAGACGCACTTAATGCCCCTATAAGCCACAGGACTTTAATATACTCTCCAAGCACCTTTACACTACATACCTATAAATTCTATGAATTTATCAGGGTAATGGTCGAGTTAATGAAACCACTGCATTCTTATAACATCCTGAATCTGATCGTTATTACCTTCATTCCTTCCCTGGCTCTGGCGCAACAGCCTGATGCCGCCGCTACCGCACAACTCATTGATGAAGCAAAACGTCCACCATTCACCCAAGGTGCGGCGATGCCAACCGTCCAACACAACGCACCGACGACAGCGCCTCAGCCAGAACATCGTATGTTGCCCATTTGGGGGGATGAGGCTCGAGCCCGCGGCTATGAGCTGCCAGAGCCATTCGGTATTGGCGTCAACTACATGAACATGCGGCAGAATATCAATGTCGACAGTATTAACTTTTCCGGACTAGGCCTGGGATCGCTCGCCATTCCGTCGGATTTGTTCAACATCGGCGTTGGCAAAACCCGCGAACAGAGCAAAACGGAAACCATGCGTCTGGACACTTGGCTGCTCCCATTCCTCAACGTTTACGGCATTGTTGGCCATACCAAAGGCAGCTCGTTGTCTCAGGTCTCTGTGGACGCCGATCCCAGTAAATACAAAGGATTGGATCGTATCATCGCGTCTGCCGTGCACAGTCTGAACCAAAGCGGGCAACTGCGCGATCTGGACTTCAAGCTCGATTTCAAAGGCACCACTTACGGCGCAGGCATCACGCTAGCCGGGGGCTATGAGAACTGGTTCACCACGCTCGATACCAACTATACCCGTACCAGCTTCAATATCCTTGACGGCCAAATTTCCGCGCTGACGGTGACACCCCGTGTCGGCTACCGCTTCCAGGTGCCCGGTATCCAAGGCCAAAGCAATCTGAACCTGTGGGTCGGCAGCATGTACCAGGATGTACAGCAGGAGTTCAGAGGCAGCCTGTCTGATTTGCAGATGCCCGCAGCGCTTCAGCCCCTGATCGCCATCGCCAATCAGAAAGGAGAAGGCCGTTTCGACGTGAAGCAGCATCTGCAATCACCTTGGAATGTGCTGCTGGGTGCACAATATGAGATCACGCGGCATTTCAACCTGTTGACCGAATTTGGCTTTAGCCAACGCAACAGCTTTATGGTCTCGGGTGAATATCGCTTCTGATGGCGATGCCGCTCCGCTACCTGACGTTGCCCCTGCTCGCTCTGCTGTCCTGTGCTCATGCCGCTTTGCTGTCACGTCAGCAAGTTGATGGGATGCTAGCCCCTCTGGGTTCAGACAATCATTTCGACAGCAGTAAAACCATCGATTGGGGTGTGTTGCCCGGCCCGTTTTATACCCCAGAACTCGGTCTTGGCATCGGCACCGCTGTCGTGGGCATGTACCGGCCAGACAGCCTTGATAGCGTCAGCCAAAATTCGACGCTGGCGCTAAAAGGCTTTTTCAGCAGTACCGGTGCCTTCGGCGTTGGCTTTGAAAACTACAGCTTTTTCGCTAACGACCAATGGCGCTTCTTTGCCAGCGGCTCCCTCAATAATATGCCCACCTATTTCTGGGGCACCGGTTATCAAGCCGGGCGTCATGACGGCAATAAGGAAAAATACACCCAGCAATCGTTCCAGATAGCGCCACAGCTGCTGTATCGTATTGCCAATGCCACCTACGCGGGAGCTGGCTGGGATTTTTCTTCGACGCACGCCAGCGATCCCGACAGGGGAGATAGCAGCCTGTTCAAAGCTCAAGCAGCTGGCACCTCATCGATCAGTTCAGGGATCAGTGGCTCGTTAAGCTACGATACGCGTGATTTCGTTTCTAATGCCAGCCGTGGCCAGTTTCTCAGCCTGAGCGACACCTATTTCGCGCCAGAATTGGGCGGCGATAGCCGCTTCAATACCCTTGAAGGCCAATACAACGCCTATTACAGTCTGAGTGAGAAGAGCGTATTGGCACTCGATGTCTACAGCCGTCTGACCACTGGCGATGTCCCCTGGGACAGGTTGTCTGAACTGGGCGACGACAAACGGATGCGGGGCTATTACCAAGGACGTTATCGCGACAGGAATACGTTCAGCGGCCAGGTTGAATATCGCCGCAAATTGAACTGGCGGCACGGTTATGTTCTCTGGGCTGGAGCCGGAACCCTAAACCGCAAAACCGGTGATCTGGGCCAAGGGCCTTGGTTGCCGACGGTGGGGGTTGGCTACCGTTTTGAATTCAAACCGCGGATGAACGTACGGCTCGATTTTGGGGTCGGGCGTGAAAGCAGCGGGTTTTATTTTCAGGTAGGAGAAGCTTTTTAATGCGTTTTGTTGCGCTGATATTTTTGCTGCTTAGCCCCTTACTGCCCGCCAAGGCCCTGGAAACGCTGATCACCTCGCAACCTACCCGTGAGAGCCCTCTTGCCTGGCCGGTGACTGAGCCACTCTCGCCACCGAATGGTTTGCGCCCTTGCTGTGCCTTTGGCTATAACCTCAAAGTACAGGCGTTAGGCATCCCGGTGCCGTTTTATCAATTGGGTAACGTCGTAGACGCCGATCGGCTTGGCGCACATCACTATAATGACAGCGCTTTCAATGCCGTCGGCAACTTGATGGGGTTGGGCAGTGAGCAATTGGGGTTGGTCTACACCTATCGTGGGGGATTTATCGACATCGCTCACGTTCGTGATACCGCCGACAACACCCTGTTCCTGTTCAGCCAGCTGTTGCCTAAGCTGGGCCAGCAATGGACACTCGATCTTGGCCCGGAATTAGCAAAGCGTCGTATACAGCTGAACGCCTTCACCCCACCGCAAGAGGCTGCTCAGCGCTATACGTTAGCGGCTTACTTGGCCGGGGAGCTCGCCTTCCAGATGGCGGCATGGCATGAAGTGGCACAGTGGTACGGCTACCAATCGGTGCCCGGATTTCCTGAAGAGATTTCTGCATTTACGCCAGAGGATTTGTATTCCAACCTGCTAGGGGCAAGGTTGGCGATCGACGCTATCTTGCAAGGGCGCGCGATATCCGTTGCCAGTTACAACAGCGCAATGGAGACACTGCTACCCGAGGCATTGCACCAGCTTGGCGCAGTTTCGATTGCCGAAACCCAGCGGCAGTTTGACGGCATTGACGGCGATTGGTGGGACAGCCACCGCCGAGTACCGGAGAAATTTTTAGTCTTAAAACGGGATTACACCACCAGCAACAATCGTCTGCCCAATCAACCCCCCTTCGAGTATGCCGCTCCGCAACGCCTGACGTTGCCGCTACAGATTGAGGGATTAACGCTGGCGAAACTGGCGGAGCTGCAACTCTGGCCTGGGGATTCCATGCACAACTTGCCAGCCCCGGCGCATTATTATCGCCCGGAGGATTTTAGTGGGTTGGCGTTACACGCGAGCGTACAGGACGCACTGCAGAAACGTTAAGCAACCGCTGGGTGATTAACTCTCGAGCCCTTTGCGCAGCAGATAGCGATACGGGGCCTGCTCGGTTTCCTGGGCCACCAGCGTATGTTCCATAAAGCGGCAAAAACCCGGGATGTCGCGGGTGGTGGCCGGATCGTCGGCGATAATCAGCAAGGTTTTACCGTTATCCATATGGCGCACGGTTTTGCGCACCATCATGACCGGTTCCGGACAGCGCAGCCCCAGAGCGTCTAACGTCTGGTCTGCCTGGGCAAAAATGTCAGTCATACATCTCTCTCGATCTAAAACGATCGGCGAACCCTCGCCGGATCTGATTACCCGCTAGTTTACGCCGGTAGTTTTTCTGCGCAAGATACGTTAACGTTTGCGTTAAATTTAACCATTGCATTGAATGCCCAAACGCGTACCATGTCGCCGCGCAGTTAACAATGGGTTCCCTCACCCCACACTCAAAAAGGCTACATTATGTATTCGTTTACCGATCGACAACGCTTAATCGCGTTGGTTTGGCTATCGCTATTCCACATCGCCATCATTACTTCCAGCAACTACCTGGTGCAGTTGCCAATCAGTATTTTCGGCTTTCACACCACCTGGGGTGCCTTCACTTTTCCGTTTATCTTCCTGGCCACTGACCTGACCGTGCGGATCTTCGGTGCCCCGCTGGCACGCAGGATTATCCTTGCCGTGATGGTCCCGGCGCTGTTTATCTCCTATGTGATCTCCACCGTCACTTTCCAGGGTGAGTGGCAGGGCTTTGCCGCCTTGACCAGCTTCAACCTGTTTGTGGCGCGTATCGCCGCCGCCAGCTTTATGGCCTACGTGCTGGGCCAGATCCTGGACGTGCAGGTATTCAACCGCCTACGCCAACGCAGCGCCTGGTGGGTTGCTCCCGCCGCGGCCATGTTCCTGGGCAATATCAGCGATACCCTGGCCTTCTTCTTTATCGCCTTCTACAAAAGCAGCGACCCCTTTATGGCCGCCAACTGGGTGGAGATCGCGCTGGTGGACTACAGCTTCAAAGTGCTGATCTGTCTGGTGTTCTTCCTGCCGATGTACGGGGTACTGCTCAATATGCTGCTCAAACGCCTGGCAGAGCGCCAACCCACCAGCCGGTTGCAACTGAGTTAACCCGCCTTCTGGTTTATACTGGGCAGCCTGACGTTATGGATGGGGCTGCCCATGCGCTTAACCACTCGCCATGCTAATAATGCTCATTAGCCACGAATATCAGATTTTCACTCTAGAAAAGAAAGGCGAAGTAGACGAGTATCGTCTATTACTTAAAAAAACCTGTGACATCTAGCCATACGGTCAACCAACTCTATCTGCAAAGGAATAAGGAACATCAGATGCGTAAAGTAACAAAATTGATGGGTATCGGCCTGCTAGTGCTCGGCCTGGCGGCCTGTGATAGCGCCACCAAAGACACTAATGCCCCCGCAGGCAGCGCAGCAGCCAGCGTCCCAAGCGGACAACAGGTAAGTTTATTGGATGGCAAGCTGACCTTTACCCTGCCTAACGGTTTGGCCGATCAGAGCGATAAGCTGACCAACCAGCCAACTAACGTGCACATTTATGCCGACAGCAGCAACCAGCGTGCGGTAATCGTGATCGTTGCTGACAAGGCAGCGGGCGATCTGGACACTCTGGCCAAGCGCATGGAAGAGCAGCAACGCTCCCGCGATGCCAACCTGCAGGTCATTACCAATAAAGCGGTTGAAATTAACGGCACGCCAATGCGCCAACTGGATACCGTGATCACCGTGGCTGGCCAGAAAGCCTACTCTGGCGTACTGCTCGCTATGCTGCCAGACGGTAAGCAACTGACCTTGCAAATCACGCTGCCAGCGGATAACCAGCAGCAGTCTCAAAGCGTAGCGGCTGGCGTGTTCAATACGGTGAAGATCAAGCAGTAATCGTAGTGGGCCAGCATGCTGGCCCGATTTAATGCGTTACGCCAATGCCTGTGCTAACAGGGTGATCGGATGTTCACAGCGCTTGCTGGTGGACATCTCGATCTGCCATTTGCAGGTTTCGCAGTCAGTGATCACCATGTCCACCCCGCTCGCTTCAATCTGGCGAAATAGCGAGGCACCAATGCCTTGCGAGGTTTCATAGTTTTCCGACTTGAAGCCGTAAGTCCCGGCGATACCGCAGCACTGCGAGTCCAGCACCACCAGCTCCAGCCCTGGGATCTGCCGCAATAGCTCCAGCGTATAGGCCGTCCAGCCCATTTTCTCCATATGACACGGCGTGTGGTAAGCCACCCGCAGCGGCGTCTGTTTGAGCGGCAAGGTGCGCCCTTGGCTGATCAGACGATAGAGATAACGCGTAGCCAGCTCAACCCGTTCACGCACCGCCGAGGTATCCACCTCCAACAAATGCGGGTACTCATCACGCAGGGTAAACGTGCAGCTCGACGAAGTAGCCACCACCGGTATGCCTTTGGTCAGGACCGCATCATGCAGTGATTCCGCATTCACTTTGGCCTGCTTCTTCGCCTGCGCAATAAAGCCGTTGGCGATCAGCGGTACGCCGCAGCATTTCTCACGCTTGAGCAGTTGCACGCCGATATCCATGGCGTTAAACACCTTGATCAGGTCTTTGCCAAGCTGCGGATGGTTGTAGTTAACAAAGCAACCGTGGAAAAACGCGACCTGCTCGGCATAGCGCTGTTGCTGCTCTGCCTGCTGGCGATACCAGCGGCGGAAGGTGCCAAACGAATATTTCGGCAGTTCACGCCGATGGTCTATCTTCAGCGCCTTATCCAACAGCTTGCGCACCGGCTTCAGGCCGGTAGTCGCGTTAACGATCGGCGCAAACGGCGTCGATAGGGTGCCCATGATGTCGGTATGGCTGAGGATGGCATCGCGCAGCGTAGGTTTGCTTTGGCTGAAATTGGCCCGGGCACGTTGGATAATATCGCCGATTTTAACGTCTGAAGGGCAAGCCACTTCGCACCGCTTACAGTTAGTACAATACTTCAGTGCTTCGTCGTAAAGCGCCGGATCTTTCAGCCGCAGGCGTTCCCCATCCGGCCCGGCCTGTTTTGGTCCTGGATAGAGCGGATTAGCCTTCGCGACCGGACAATAGGTGGTGCAGACGGTGCATTTGATGCAGCTCTCGAAGCTGTTGTCTGGTAACAGGCTCATGCTGAAACCTCCTGTGCCAAAATCTGTTGGGCAACGTGCAGCGCACCGAGCAGCGAAACCCCGGCACCACAGCCCTGCTGCAACGGATCGTAACCGCCAGCCACGGCACCGATAGCATACAGATTGGTCATCGCCTCCCCCTGTTTTAACGCCCGCAGCGCGGTATCGGTCTGAACCCCAAATTGCAGGTACGGCTGCGGAGCAAACAGATTGGCATCGCTCCAGTCGGCGCGTTCGGCTTTGCTGTACACGTCGAGGCCAAATACCGGCTCACGAATGCCATCAAAAGCGGCCACCAGGCCGTTGCTGAAGAAGCTGCCGCTGGCCAGTATCACCTGCTGTGCCCGCAGCGGAATATCGGTGTGATTGCGGGTATACAGACCGGTGACGCGCTGCCCGTCGCAGCTGGCACGCAACACGCTATCCCCCGGCATAAACACCCCACCCAGCTGCTGCAATCGCTGGCGCAATGCTTGATGCAGCCGCATACCGAGCACGGAAGGTGGCAGGGTAGGTAACAGATAAACGGGCTTACCGACCAACCGGCGCAACGTCATCAACGGTTCATCATCCTCTAACCCCAGGCAGGCTGGCAGCAAGATGGCCTCTGCCTCACCTGCCTGGCGTGTGATCTCTTCCGCCAGCAGGGCCAGATGTTCTGGCAAATCCAGTACGCGGGCGATATTCACCGCGCGGAACTCGCTAGGATTATTACGTAAGGGATCCAACACTGGCAGATGCAAGAATGCCACTTCTGCCTTGAGGCCCTGCTCCTGAATCAATGAGCTGGCCGCCATCTGCGGTTGGAAATCCAGAAAGCCTTCAATCCCCAGTACGGCGATATTCCGCCACGGCAACTTCCCATCCAAGGGAGAGACAGGGATCGCCAGGGGGCTGAGCCAGGTGGCACGGCGGGTCCCGAGAGGGGTCACGCGTAGATGGTTTTGGCTGCTATCGCCCTGCATCTGCCACCCGCAACGCTGTAGCAATTGCTCGGCTTGCGTTGCCAGCGCGGCCACCTGTGTGGCCCCCATCAGGCTATACGGATGCTGTGGAGCCTGTTGCGCCAGTTCGTGCAAGGCAGATAGAGGCGACGCCACCGGCGTACCATCGGGCAGATGGGCCAGCAGATCGAGCGAGCCGGAAGAAAAATAGAGCGCGCTTTGGCCGGAACTAACTATTGCGCAGCGTTTGCCATGCTCGGCTAAACGGATAGCACAGCTCAACCCGGCCAAGCCACCACCAATCACCACCGCATCAAATTGCATCATCCGCCTCCTGCTTAGCGTCACCCTGCGCATCTAACCCGCATAACCCTTGATATACCCAACTGGTGAATTCGCTCTCCCGCAGGGCATCGCCCCAGGCGATAGGCCGCACGCCTTTCCAGCGTTCATTGAGGAAATGGGACAGTTGGGTGATGGATTGCTGCGGCGTCACCACGTTAAACCGCGTCAACAAACCTGCGGCACGGCAGGCACACAGCTCCCCTTGGCAGGTCCCCATACCAACGCGGGTACGGCGGCGCAGATCGACCAGATTGTTGACGGTCAGAGAATCCACCGCGTAACGTACCTCACCGGCAGTCACCGCTTCACACTCACACACCAGGCTGTTGTCCAGCCGGTTGCCAGAAGGGACCAGGCTGGCACGATCGCCATGACGGTACACCGCCGAGCCCCGTATGCTGGCAGGCAGTGAAACCACGCTGCGCACCGTCTCTTCGGCGCTCTGGCGGGAGCCGGGCAACGCCACTTCCGCTGTGGTGCAAGGGCTGTCGATGCCCAGCTTGGCGCAGACCAGGTCGGTGGTCCATTCAGCCATCAGCCGGTAAGTCATCAGCTTGCCGCCGGTAATGGTAATAAAGCCCTCCAACCCGTCACGCACCGCATGGTCGAGCAGCACGATGCCGCGGCTGACGTTGCGCCCAGAAGGATCGTCGTCGCTGGCTACCAGCGGCCGTACGCCCGCATAGGCACGCAGAATGCGCGTTTGCGCCAGTTTCGGGGCCAGCAGCGTGCCTTCGCGGATTAATATATCCACTTCCTGTGGCGTCACCACCATGTTGTCAATCTGGTCATACTCGATATGAGTTGAGGTGGTACCAATCAGCGAGATGGTATCGCCAGGTACCAGAATGTCGGCATCCGCCGGTTTACGGCAGCGGTTAATCACCATGTTATTGATGCGATGGCCCAGGATCAGCAATGCCCCTTTGGCAGGGAACATGCGGATGCGCAGATCGGCATACTCGGCAATTTGCTGGCCCCAGATCCCGGCGGCGTTGACTACCACCTGAGCATGGATGTCGTACTGCTGTGCGGCCTGATGATCGAAAACGCGCACGCCCGTCACGCGATCGCCGGTACGCAACAAACCGGTGACCTGATGATAGGTAAGGATTTGTGCACCATGTTCACGCGCATCAAGCATGTTGGCCGCCGTTAAGCGGAAAGGATCGACGGTGCCATCTGGCACTCGCACCGCGCCGATCAGCGCCGGGTTAGCCGCAGGCTCCAGGCGTAATGCCAGCGCGGGGTCAATGGCTTCGGCCTCAATGCCAGCGCTGCGACAGGCAGTAATAAACTGCTGCTGAAAGGCCAATGAGTCCTGAGGCAAGGTAATGAACAGGCCGTCGGTACGTTCGATGCAGTGGTGGGCAATACGTTTGAGGATGCGGTTTTCTTCAATACATTCGCGTGCCGATTCGCCGTCGGTGACCGAATAGCGCGCCCCGCTGTGCAACAACCCGTGGTTGCGGCCAGTCGCGCCAGTGGCGATGTCATGCCTTTCCAGTAAAACGCAACGCAGACCGCGCCGCGCGCAGTCACGGGCAATCCCCGCGCCGGTAGCGCCGCCGCCAATGATGATCACGTCCGTTTCGGTGATTGGTGAGTTGTTGCTCATCACGCCCCCTGAGCCTGTAGTTATGCGTTTATTTAGCCACAGTCAGTAGGGTTTTTGTTTGATAAGGAACAATAACGAACAGAAAACGAAAATAATATGGCCATAAAAAGCCATGAATGTGACCAGCATCACGTATTTGTGCTATTTAGCCATTCCAAAATGTTAACCGATCACTCAAAATTCGCCACAGTTTCATAAAAGTGTAACAAATGAGCCATCCATCACGGTGTGACCGGGGGGTTTTCTCTAGCATTGCGCTCGTTATGGAACATTTAACAACACTTCAGGTATCCGCAAGCTCATCTTCAGGACAGCCGTTTCCTGTTGAGGCAATAAACAGATAAAGCCATCGGAGGCGCTCATGTTGAGTATTTTTAAGCCAGCTGCACACATTTCTCGTGTGCCAGTCGACAAGGTAGACCCGCTCTACCGTAAGCTGCGCTGGCAGATTTTTATGGGGATCTTTTTCGGTTACGCCGCCTACTATCTGGTGCGTAAAAACTTCACCCTGGCGATGCCGTATCTGATCGATCAGGGCTTCAGCCGTGGTGACCTGGGCTTTGCGCTGTCAGGGATTTCCATCGCCTACGGTTTCTCCAAGTTCATCATGGGGTCGGTTTCTGACCGTTCCAACCCGCGTGTATTCCTACCCGCCGGCCTGATCCTGGCTGCTGCCGTCATGCTGTTTATGGGCTTTGTGCCTTGGGCTACCTCCAGCATTGCCGTGATGTTCGTGCTGCTGTTCCTGTGTGGTTGGTTCCAGGGTATGGGTTGGCCGCCTTGTGGCCGTACCATGGTGCACTGGTGGTCACAAAAAGAGCGTGGCGGTATTGTTTCGGTATGGAACTGTGCGCACAACGTCGGTGGTGGCCTGCCTCCACTGCTGTTCCTGCTGGGTATGGCCTGGTTTAACGACTGGCATGCGGCGCTGTATATGCCTGCCTTCGGTGCGATCCTGGTGGCCCTGATCGCCTTCGCCTTGATGCGTGACACCCCGCAATCTGTTGGTTTGCCACCGATTGAAGAATACAAAAACGACTATCCGGATGATTACAGCGAAGAAGCAGAAGAAGAGCTGACAGCCAAGCAGATCTTCATGCAGTACGTGCTGCCAAACAAACTGCTGTGGTACATCGCGATCGCCAACGTGTTCGTGTATCTGCTGCGCTACGGCATCCTGGACTGGTCACCAACCTACCTGAAAGAAGTGAAACACTTCGCGCTGGATAAGTCCTCCTGGGCCTACTTCCTGTACGAATACGCCGGTATCCCAGGCACCCTGCTGTGCGGCTGGATGTCGGACAAGGTGTTTAAAGGCAACCGTGGCGCCACCGGGGTGTTCTTCATGGTTCTGGTGACCATCGCCACCATCGTTTACTGGCTGAACCCGGTGGGTAACCCAGGCATCGATATGGCCTGTATGATCACCATCGGCTTCCTGATCTATGGCCCAGTCATGCTGATCGGCCTGCACGCGCTGGAACTGGCACCGAAGAAAGCGGCAGGTACCGCCGCAGGCTTTACCGGCCTGTTCGGTTACCTGGGCGGTTCGGTCGCAGCCAGCGCCATCGTTGGCTATACCGTTGACTACTTCGGTTGGGACGGCGGCTTTATGGTGATGATCGGCGGCAGCATCGGTGCGGTGATCCTGCTGGTACTGACCATGATCAGCGAGAAGAAACACCACGCAGAAATCGCGGCCAAACGCGGTTAAAAGCTAAGCGGGCGCAGCATGCAGCGCCCCTACCTACCCTTTATCGTCAATCTAAGGCCGCGCTGCGGCCTTTTTCTTACCTCTACAACATGGAGCAACACAGAATGCGGACTCAAACCAAAGCCCTGCTCACAGGGATCATTCTTGCCACTTCAATGCTCAGTGCCGCCCAGGCTGCGGATAAAGTGGTTATCGCTCACCGCGGTGCCAGCGGCTATCTGCCGGAGCATACGTTACCGGCCAAGGCGATGGCCTACGCGCAGGGTGCCGACTTCCTTGAGCAAGATCTGGTGATGACCAAAGACAACGAGCTGGTGGTGTTGCACGACCACTATCTGGATCGCGTCACCGACGTTGCCGAGCGCTTCCCGGACCGGGCGCGTAAAGATGGCCGCTACTACGCCATCGACTTTACGCTGCCTGAGATCAAATCGCTGAAGTTCACCGAAGGCTTCGATATCAAAGATGGTAAGCAGGTGCAAAGCTACCCTGGCCGCTTCCCGATGGGCAAATCCGACTTCCGCGTCCACACCTTCCAGGAAGAGATCGAGTTCGTACAGGGCCTCAACCATTCAACCGGCAAGAACATCGGCCTCTACCCGGAAATCAAGGCCCCCTGGTTCCATCAGCAGGAAGGAAAAGACATCTCCACCAGGGTGCTGGAAGTCCTTAAGCAATACGGCTACACCAGCAAGAGCGACAACGTCTATCTGCAGTGTTTTGATGCCAACGAGCTGAAACGCATCAAGGATCAGCTGGAACCCAAGATGGGGATGGATCTGAAGCTGGTGCAGCTGATTGCCTACACCGACTGGAACGAAACCTACGAGCAGAAGGCCGACGGCAAGTGGGTCAACTATGACTACGACTGGATGTTCAAACCGGGTGCGATGAAAAAGATCGCCCAGTATGCCGACGGCATCGGGCCTGACTATCACATGCTGATCGTCGAAGAAAAATCCAAACCGAACCAGATCGTGTTGACCGATATGGTCAAGGACGCTCATGCCAGCAATATGGCGGTGCACCCTTACACCATTCGTGCCGATAAGCTGCCGAAATACGTCACCGACGTGAACCAACTGTTCGACGCGATTTACAATCAGGCGGGCGTTGACGGCGTGTTTACCGACTTCCCGGACAAGGGCGTACAGTTCCTGCAAAAGCAGGGGCAACATAAGTAACGACGACTCCCCCACCGGGTTACCCCGGTGGGGATCAGAACCAAGCCTGCCGTAACAGCAAAGCAACCACATAAATGCCTATGCCAGAGGCTGAACTGGGATTGAAAAGCTCAATTGAGCCACGTCATTGCCAGCTTGGAGGCTGACCAATACGCTCAGTAAGCAAACTTATAAAAACGCTCAATTTGGCCGAGATTCTGGCTACTGGGCGCAACAGATAGATCCCTTGTTCCTCGCCACGAGGATCTGCCAGCAGAGGTAACAAACTTCCTGCCTGAATATCCGGCCCCACCACCCAGTTAGGCAAGAAAGTGATGCCTAATCCGAGTAATGCCGCTTGCCGCTGTGCCGAGAAATCATCACAGCGCAGCACCATCTTGCACTGATTCATCAGAGGTTCACTGAGGATTTGCGCCCAGCAAGCGGGTTGCTGTTTGTGATAGCGGGCGATCAACTGATGATCACGTAACTCCTGTAGGTTGGCCGGTATCCCATTGTGAACGATATAGTCCGGGCTGGCACACATGAACCAGCGCTGTGTGGCGATGCGGTTTGCATACAGTGAACTGTCTTTCTGCTCGCCGATACGGATGGCGGCGTCCAGCAATTCTTGTTTCGGATCGGTCTGGCGTTCGGTGAGATCCAACTCAACTACCAGCCTGGGATAACGCTGGATTAGCACCGGTAACAGCGGCAACAGATAGGTTTTGCCGAAGGTGGGCAAGCAACTGATACGCAGCACGCCTTGCGGAGTCTCGTTTTGTGCTGCCAGTTCGGCGCGGATGTCGATGATTTGCGTCAGCAACAGTGAGGCGCGCTTTCTCAGTATTTCACCAGCATCGGTCAGCACCAGGCCGCGTGTTGAGCGCACAAACAGCATGACGCCAAGTTCACCTTCCAGCGTATCGATATGCCGCACCAATGAAGAAGGCACCATACCCAGTTTGCGTGCGGCAGCAGAGAAGCTACCCAATTGTGCAACATCGAGAAAGATCGGCAAATGTTCGGCATAGCGTGCGTCATTCATCTTTGCATTATATGCAAAAGCATTACTTATGAATACTCAGTTCTCTAGCGACTGAGTTAGCGCTACTCTACTTCCAGAGTGAATCAGCGATATCGTACTAATAATATTCAATTATCAATATAAAAAACCTTAATTTATTTTTATAAAACTTAAAATTTGAAATTAGATAGTGAATTTATCTGCTTCATGCATTTTAAAATCAATACCACATTAATCGTAAACGTGGTGTTGCGCGGTTAAAATCATTAGCAGGTCTTTGTTTTACCTAGACTCTGGTTGAGTCCGGCGCGTTGCCTGTTTGTATCACTGTTTTTTGCCGTTGCCAGCTGAGGGGTTCTAAGTGAGCACTTTAGCAGCGGCAGGTTTGCTCATGTTCTTGAGCATTTAAACGCATCGCACCTTAGGTGCCCTGCGGCTGGAGGAGGTGGTAATGAATGAAAATCATGGCTGTTCATGTGCGCAACAGCTGGCGCAAGGTTTTGCCAAGCAAGCGCTGGATTGTGGTCAGGGGGAAATTTATCAGACCTCATTGATGAGCGCCTTGCTTGATGGTGTTTACGAAGGGGATGTCACTATCGCCGAGTTGCTCAAACACGGTAACTTCGGCTTGGGGACCTTCAACCATCTTGATGGAGAACTGATCGCTTTTGATCGGGAAGTTCATCAGTTGCGTGCAGATGGCAGCGCCCGTGCGGCCAGTCTGCAACAAAGAACGCCGTTCGCGGTGGTCACTTTTTTTCAGCCTAGTGTGACGCTAAAGATTGAAAAACCGATCTGCAAAGCCGACCTGCACCGGTGCATCGACCAGCAGGTAGCTTCACCTAATCTGTTCTGTGCGTTACGGGTTGATGGTCTGTTCAGCCATGTGGAAACCCGGACCGTACCGCGGCAAGAGCGGCCCTACAAACCGATGCTGGAAGCGATCGAAGCGCAGCCGACCTTTGCATTTCAGCAACGCAGCGGCACATTGGTGGGATTCCGCTCACCTGATTATATGCAGGGCATCAGTGTTGCGGGTTACCACGAACACTTTATCACTGACGATCGCATCGGTGGGGGCCATGTCCTGGATTATCAGCTCGATCATGGCCGTCTGCAGTTTGGCGTGATCGCTCGTCTCAATCTTCAATTGCCGCACGATGCGGATTTCCTGTGCGCCGACCTCTGTCCAGAGGATTTGGATTGCGCCATTCGTTCTGCCGAGGGTTAATCGGCGTCGTTTTTTCAGGAGGTGGATTATGGTTGGTTCAGACAATCACTGGCGGTGTGGTGCAGATTTGGTGGTTAAAAATCTGCACGCGCAGGGCGTGAAACAGGTATTTGGTATTCCCGGGGCTAAAATAGATCGCGTGTTCGATGCGTTGGAAGATGAACCCGAGATAAAAACCGTGGTAGTACGTCACGAAGCCAACGCGGCATTTATGGCAGCGGCAGTTGGCCGCTTGACCGGCAAGGCAGGAGTCGCACTGGTGACCTCCGGGCCGGGCAGTTCTAACCTGATCACCGGGCTGGCCACCGCTACCTCCGAAGGGGATGCGGTGGTGGCCTTGGGCGGTGCGGTGAAACGTGCTGACAATCTTAAACAAACACACCAGAGCATGGATACCGTCAGCATGTTCCGGCCAGTAACCAAATATTGTGCCGAAGTACATGCCGGTTCCGCCATTTCAGAAGTGATGGCCAATGCGTTCCGCAGTGCTGAATTTGGCCGTCCTGGGGCTGCGTTTATCAGCTTGCCGATGGATATCATCAATGAACCGGTGACGGCACCGGTGCTGACCGGAGGCCGCTCCCTCCGTCTGGGGGCCGCTTCAACTGAGGACATTCACGAAGCGCTTAAACTTATCCAGCAGGCGAAATGTCCGGTACTGTTGCTGGGGCTGCAAGCCAGCCGCCCGGAAAACAGTGCCGCAATACGCCATTTGTTACAGCGTACGCATATGCCGGTGGTAGGAACCTATCAGGCCGCGGGAGTGATTGATGCTAATGATTTTTCCCGCTTTGCTGGCCGCGTCGGATTATTCAACAATCAGCCTGCCGACCAACTGTTGCAAAAAGCCGATCTGGTGGTCAGTGTGGGTTATAGCCCGATCGAATACGACCCCTGCATGTGGAACAGCCAAAGGCGGTTGATGCTGGTACATATCGATGTACAACCGGCCGAAATTGATACCTGTTACCGCCCAGATGTGGAGCTGGTCGGTAATATCAACGCCACTATCAATTTGCTGACCGAAGGTTTCAGCAATGTGATCGGTATGCCTGCCGAGGTGGAACTGATCTTATCCGATCTCGGCGTGCAGCGCGCGGAGCTGGCAGAGCGTGCTGCACGCCGTGGCGGTATGCCGATTCATCCGTTGCGCATCGTCAAGGAACTGCAGGATATCGTCAGCGATGACGTGACGCTATGTGTGGATATGGGGAGCTTCCATATCTGGATCGCTCGCTATCTGTATAGCTTCCGCGCCCGCCAACTCCTGATCTCCAACGGCCAGCAGACCATGGGGGTTGCCCTGCCGTGGGCCATTGGTGCGGCGCTGGTCCGGCCGGGAGACAAAGTGTTATCCATCTCCGGCGATGGGGGATTTATGCAGTCGAGCATGGAGTTGGAAACTGCGGTGCGGCTGAAAGCCAATATTGTGCATGTGATTTGGGTGGATAATGCCTACAACATGGTGGAAATGCAGGAGGTGAGTAAATATCAACGCAAGTCTGGTGTAGAGTTTGGCCCGATTGATTTCAAAGCCTATGCAGAGGCATGCGGTGCGGTCGGGTTTGCGGTGCAATCAGTGGAGGAGTTGCGGCCTATGTTGCGTAAGGCTATGGAAATTCAGGGGCCGGTGGTGGTGGCAATCCCGGTAGATTATGCTGACAATTACAAACTGATGGCTCAAATGAACTTCAGCCAGATGATTTGATTCGGGCTAGGGAAAACGTTCCCTTAGGCTCCCCCCTTAGAGACTGAAGACGTCGTTCACCTGACGGTGCACTACGTCTGGCGGGCATTTGCCTTCCTAGTTCAATAACGCGAGTGCTCTGCCATAGGCCATGCTTTATCTGTAATGATGTGCCGTGGCTATCAACAGCCAGCACAGATCTGTCGGCTGACGCCCGTACCAACGCAGACGTTTTTCCATCTCAGGTGCATAGCACGGAACCCAACGATAAATCATGGTGTGGCACGGAATGCCTACTGTTGATGGAATATGAGCCAGATCGCTCGGTGGCGCAGCCGGTGAAGACTGCGCCACAATCAATTAAATCGAGTACATTTTACGCAGGTAATGAGGCACGGCGTCGTCAACGTTGGAGCCAATCACTTCCAGCTCCGGCAACTTGTCTTTCAATCGTTGCTGGGCATCCTGCATGATGCAGCCTTTCCCCGCCATCGACAGCATTTCCAGATCGTTCATGCCGTCGCCAAAGGCGATGCACTCTTTAAGCGAATAGCCGATAATCTTGGCGACTTCTTCCAACGCATGACCTTTCGAGACGCCACCGGCCATCACCTCCAGGCAGGTTGGGAACGAGAAGCTGACGTTGACCCGATCGCCCCAGCGCGCGTTGATGGCATCTTCCAGCGGCAGCAGTTTTTCATGATCGTCGCAGGTGAAGTACACCTTGCACACGCCATCGGTTTCCAGCAAGCCCGGCTCAAACAGCTCATATTTAAAGATCGATTCCTGGAAAAATTCTTCCTGCTCCGGGCTTTCACGGTTCATGAACCAATCGTCGTTGCGGTAGACGTTGGTCAGGATTTCCTGGTTATCGTGCATCATGTTGTACAGATCGCGGGCGATATCTTCATCCAGATTGTGGCTGAAGATCAGCTCACCGGCGGTGTTATGTACCCGCGCACCGTTGGAGGTGATCATAAAAGCACTGATGCCGAGATTATCGCGGATCTGGGAAACGTCGATATGGTGGCGGCCGGTAGCAAAAACAAAGTGCACGCCCTGCTGCGTCAGCAGCTGCAGCGTTTCTTTGGCGTACGGTGTCAGGGTGTGCTCAGGGGACAGCAGAGTGCCATCTAAATCGGAAGCAACGACGTGATACATAGCGATATGTTCTAACCTCTAGTGGAATTTTCGGCGGCAGCAGTACCGCCTAAGTGCTGAGCAAAGAATCGCAGGATTGCGTTCAGTGCCTCGGCGCGCATCGCGTCCCGTTCGAACAGGATCTCATGGCGAGCGCCTTTGATAACCCACGGTTTTCCCCCTTCACAAGGGTGCCCCGCGTCTGACAGTGCCTGACAAAAAGCGCGCTGGGAACGGTTGTCTACCACCCGATCCTCACCGGCCTGCAATAATAAAATCGGCGTAGTGATGTTAGCAGCCTGGGCAATGATCTGCTGCCCGGCCTGAATACTTTCCTTGACCCAGTGATAGGTTGGCCCACCTACCCGCAGCTCGGGATGATCGGCGTAATAACGCAGGTTGCGGCGATAACGCTCGCGGCTGTGGGTCAGCGTATTGACCACAAAGGGCAAGGGCCGCCAATGCCCGGTACCAACTGCGTAATAGTCACGCAGCCCTGGGCGCTTTTCCGTCCAGTTCAAAATACCGTTGGCCATCCAGTCCGGCATCGGCAGATAAATGCCCAACATCGGTGCGCAGAGTGCAACGGCGGAAAACGCCTGTGGCTCACGCGCCAGGAACTGCGCCAGTATCGCGCCCCCCATCGAGTGTGCCAGCGCGACGTGCTGCCGGTAACCCAAGGGTTTGACCTGCTGATGGTAAAACTGGGCAAAATCGTCCACGTAGTCGGCAAAGTTTACCACATGCCCCCGGTGCGTATCTGCCAGCATCCGCCCGGACAACCCTTGACCACGATGATCGATGATCATCACGTCATAACCGCTGTGAAACAGATCGTACGCCACTTCCGGGTACTTGATATAGCTTTCGATGCGCCCCGGGCTGATCACCACTACCCGCTGGTGCAGCGGGGAAGCAAAACGCACAAAGCGGATCGGTACGCCCCCGACGCCGGTGAACTCCCCTTCCTCACGTCGCCGCCAAAAATCCAGCAGTGGCCCAGTCGCGAAGGCAGAGAACTGCTTTTCACGGTTTAACCATTGCGCGGGATCAAGGGTGAATGACGACATGGCCTACCTTTTAACGGGATGTTCAGAGAGGTAAATGTGATCTCTGGCACGGGAAATCATACTAGCGTATTGTGGCACAAATTGGTGACAAATTGGTGTATTCAGGGAGCATTGCGATGACCTTAGACTGGTGGTTAACCTATCTGCTGACAACCCTTATCCTCAGTCTTTCCCCCGGTTCCGGTGCCATCAACACCATGAGTACCGGCATCAGCCACGGCTATCGCGGAGCGGCAGCGTCGATTGCGGGTCTACAGGTCGGCCTGAGTATCCATATCGTGCTGGTGGGGATTGGCCTCGGCGCGGTGGTTTCCCAGTCGCTGCTGGCCTTTGAACTACTGAAATGGTTTGGTGCGGCCTATCTGGTGTGGCTGGGTATCCAGCAGTGGCGCGCCGCAGGCGCGTTGGATCTGCACACTCTGGCAGGCACCATGCCACGCCGCCGCCTGTTTCGCCGCGCCGTCCTGGTAAATCTGACCAACCCCAAGAGCATCGTGTTTCTGGCAGCTCTGTTCCCGCAGTTCATCATGCCCAACCAGCCCCAGGCCGAGCAGTATGTCATTCTCGGCGTCACCACGGTGGTGATCGATATCCTGGTGATGATTGGTTACGCCACGCTGGCCACGCGCATTGCCGGTTGGTTAAAGACCCCGCGCCAAATGCAGCTGCTGAACCGGATTTTTGGCTCGCTGTTTATTCTGGTGGCGGGATTACTGGCAACGGCAAGAAAGGCATGAACGATTGGGCCGAAGCGTTCGGCCCGACGATTATTAACGGGTAAAAATCAGGTGCAGGCCAAAACCGGTGAACAACACCCCGGCCAAGCCGTCGATCCATTTCGCCATCCGCTGATAGCCCCGGCGCATGGCGGGTAACGCGAAGATGATCGCCACCAGGGTAAACCAGATAAAGGTTTCACCCGTGATCAAAGCAAACAATCCCCAGCGCGCTCCGGCACCAACATCCTCACCGACAAACAGCGAGAACACACTCCCAAAGTAGATAACGGCCTTGGGATTGGAAAGGTTGGTGAGCAAGCCACGGATAAAGCTGCGGCCCGGCTTGGGTAACGCCACCTTCACCTCTTCTGCCGGAGCAGTTTGCGCATTCTGGCTACGGGCGGAACGCAGCAGTTGCCAGCCCATCCAGCACAGATACAGGCCACCGCCCACCATGATGATCTGGTGCAGCCAGGCCATCTTTTGCAGGATCAGGTTCAGCCCCAGCAGCGCCACACCGGCCCAGACCATGACGCCAAGGGAGATCCCCACCACGCCCATCATCGCCTCGCGACGGGAACGGCTGGCTGCGGTTTGCGATACAAAAAAGAAGTCCGGCCCTGGGCTCATCAGCGCAATCAAATGCACCATCGCCACCGTTAAAAACAACATCAGCATGATTGATTATCCTTATTCGTCGTCACCGTCGAGGTGAGCGCGGATCATCGCCATAAATGGCGCACCAAAACGTTCCAGCTTACGCTGCCCCACGCCGTTGACGCTCAACAACTCGCTGGCCCTGATCGGCATCTGTTCGGCCATCTCCAGCAGGGTTGCGTCGTTGAACACCACGTACGGTGGGATGTTCTCTTCGTCGGCAATCGATTTACGCAACTTGCGCAGTTTGGCAAACAGCTTGCGATCGTAATTGCCGCCGTAGGATTTCTGGTTGGCGCTGCTGCGTACCTTGAAGCTCTGGATACGCGGCACCGCCAGCTGTAGCACCACTTCGCCACGCAGCACCGGGCGCGCGGCCTCGGTCAGTTGCAGCGCCGAATGCATCGCAATGTTCTGGGTGATAAAGCCCAGATGGATCAGTTGGCGCAGCACGCTGGTCCAGTGTTCGGTGGTCTGATCGCGGCCAATGCCGTACACCGGCAGCTTTTCGTGACCAAACTCC
Organism: Serratia sp. Res13-Sevr-LER1-36-b; assembly: GCF_015673035.1. Classification (NCBI taxonomy): domain Bacteria; kingdom Pseudomonadati; phylum Pseudomonadota; class Gammaproteobacteria; order Enterobacterales; family Yersiniaceae; genus Serratia; species Serratia sp. Res13-Sevr-LER1-36-b. Next base: position 90,842 of record NZ_JADACK010000021.1, read on the forward strand.
CGGATACGCTGGTTATTGGAGCCGCGTAGCACCTCCACCACATAGCCAATGCCGAAACGTTGCCCAACGCGGCCAATCGCCGACAGTGCCTTGCGGGCATCCTCCAGGCCGTCATAACGCTTGGGCGGGTCAAGGCAGATATCGCAGTTGCCACAGGCCTGCTGCTTGCCTTCACCGAAGTAGTTCAACAGCACCAGGCGACGACAGGTTTGCGCTTCGGCAAAGGCTCCCATGGCGTTGAGCTTATGGCGTTCGATATCCAACTGCTGCCCCGCCGGTTTCTCTTCCAGGCAACGGCGTAACCAGGCCATATCCGCCGGGTCATACAGCAGGATCGCTTCCGCTGGCAGGCCATCACGCCCTGCGCGGCCAGTCTCCTGATAATAGGACTCGATGTTGCGCGGAATATCGAAGTGCACCACAAAACGCACGTTGGGTTTGTTGATGCCCATGCCGAAGGCTACGGTGGCGACCACCACCTGTAAATCATCACGCTGGAAAGCTTCCTGCACCTGGGAGCGACGTTCGTTGTCCAGCCCTGCGTGATAGGCCCCAACGCTCAATCCACGGCTTTGCAGACGCGCGGTGGTGTCTTCCACCTTGGCGCGGCTATTGCAGTAAATAATGCCGCTTTTACCGCGCTGGTCCTGCACGAAGCGCCAAAGTTGGTCGAGCGGCTTAAACTTCTCCACCAGCGTGTAGCGGATATTGGGGCGGTCGAAGCTGCTGATCTGGATCAGCGGCTCGTCTAGCGCCAACAAACGCACAATATCTCCCCGCGTGGCTTCATCGGCCGTGGCCGTCAATGCCACTACCGGCATGGTCGGGAAGCGTTGCTTCAGTTGGCCCAGTGCTCGGTATTCCGGGCGGAAGTCGTGGCCCCACTGGGAAATACAGTGTGCCTCATCCACCGCGAGCATCACCGGCGGACAGTGATCCAACAGTTCGAGGAAGCTGTCCATCATCAGCCGTTCGGGGGCGATATACAGCATCTTGATCTGGCCGCTGCGACAGCCCGCCATCACCTCCAACTGCTGCTCCCGCGTTTGCGTCGAGTTATAGCAGGCGGCGGAAACACCATAGGCCAAGAGCTGATCGACCTGATCTTTCATCAAGGAAATCAGTGGGGATACCACCAGCGTCAGTCCATCCATCACCAGCGCCGGGATTTGATAGCACAGCGATTTACCTCCGCCGGTCGGCATCACCACCAGGCAATCCTGGCCGCCGATAATTGCGTTGATAATCGTTTGTTGACCCGGACGGAACTGCTGGTAGCCGAAGGTATCGCGTAATACCTGCTCTGCCAGCAACTCTCTGTTTATCACTGCTGCGGTTGACACACACTTCCCCATTTATCGCTATCACGGTGCCTGACTGACACCGTTATTACCTAAACTACATAATATCGTTAAGCATGACACCAACACCCAGCCGTGTCTGCTTGAAGTTGTAATCAATCATCGATTCGCCATAGCCGCTGAACACCTGGGTGTAGAAACGCACATGGCTGGTAATTGGGTAGCTCCAGCCCAACTGCGCGCCGCCATATCCGCTATTCCAGTTGTATTGGCCTTCTGCACTGAACACGCTTTCCCCCAAGGCATAACCCACCGTCAGGCGGTAATAGCCCATATACTTGGTGATATCCGGGTTATCGTCGCTGCTGTCTCTTTCCGAGAAGCGGAACCAGGGTTTGACCTCGACTTGCCAGTCGCCGTTCTGCGCCATCAGGCGTGCATAACCACGGTTCCAGCTACGTGAGGTAGGATCTTCACGGCCATTGGACTCATGGTTCAGCCCCACTTCGATATCACGCAGCGTCCAGCCGGCAAACTTATACGCCGTGGCCCAGCCGACAAAAATTTGCGGTTCGTAGTTGGTTTCACGAAACGGTGAGGATTCGTCATGGTTGGAAAGCTGCCACCAGGACCGCTGGGTGTAAGACGCCCCCAGGACCGAGTTTTCGCCAGCAATGCCACGCCAGATCGGGAAAGCCAGGCTGAGCTGGAACTTCACCTCATCCTTGCGGGCATTTTCCGCCCAGCTATAGGATTCGATCGCTTCTTTGTTCAGATCGCTGGTGTCGGTATAAATCAGGTAGTTCGTTTCATAAGGATACAGAGTGAACGGATTATCATAGTGTTGCAGCATGTTGCCGATGATGCTGCCACGAACCGCCGGTTTATTCAGATTTTTTTGCTCGGTGGCCTCATCGGCCTGCACCACTACTGGCGTAAACAGCATCGCCATCACAATCCCAGACAGAACGCGCATAATTTAGTTCACTCTCGAAAGATAAGGAAAAACCCAGAAATAAAAGCAGGTCATTTTACACACATTGCAGGATTTACCGCACTAGTGAATACATTTATCTGTCAGGCCTGGAAAGCAACAAAAGATAAGCATAAAATCCACAAGTCATTAACCTGGACTGACCAGTACATCGGCTGGCAAAACTCACATGAAGAAAGGAATTATGTCACACACAACTTTGACCCTCGAGGCCGCCCGCCAGAAAATAGGCGAAATCTTCGTCTACCACATGCCGTTTAACCGTGAGTTGGGGCTGGAGCTACGCCGCTTTGAGGACGACTTCGTTGAACTGAGCTTTACCAACCAGCCTAAACTGGTGGGCAATGCCGCCCAGAAAATCCTGCATGGCGGCGTGATCGCTTCCGTACTGGATGTTGCCGCCGGGCTAGCGTGCGTGGGCAGCGTGCTGATGCGCCAGGATCCGCTGATTGAAGAAGAGCTGGCGGCCCGTCTATCGCGCATGGGGACGATCGATCTGCGCGTCGACTATCTGCGCCCAGGCCGTGGTGAGCATTTTGTTGCGTCCGCCAGCGTACTGCGCAGCGGTAATAAAGTGGCGGTAGCCCGCGTTGAGCTGCACAACCACGATGGCTTACACATCGCCAGCGCCACTGCCACCTACCTGGTGGGCTAACGGTGCCAGCCGGTTGTGATCCATAAACCACACAATTGTGGGACACGGCCGGTTATCTTCAGTAAAATCACCGCATCTCCCTTTCCCACCCGGTAACCGTCATGGACGCACAACAAACGCGGCAGGGCATTTTCTTTGCTCTGGCCGCCTATTTTATTTGGGGTATCGCCCCCGCCTATTTCAAGCTGATCCAACAAGTCCCTGCCGATGAAATCCTCACCCACCGGGTGATCTGGTCGTTCTTCTTTATGCTGGGGCTGGTGTCATTGGGCCGCAACTGGCCGCAGGTGCGGGCCGCCTGTAAAAACCGCAAGCGGCTACTGCTGCTGGCCGTTACCGCGCTGCTGGTGGGAGGGAACTGGCTGCTGTTTATCTGGGCGGTGAATAACCACCATATGCTGGAGGCCAGCCTGGGCTATTTCATCAATCCGCTGGTGAACGTGCTGCTGGGGATGCTGTTCCTGGGAGAGCGTTTCCGCCGTATGCAATGGGTGGCCGTAGCCTTGGCCTTTACCGGAGTGCTGGTGCAGCTGTGGCAGTTTGGTTCGCTGCCGATCATCGGGCTTGGCCTGGCCTTCAGCTTTGCCTTCTACGGCCTGCTGCGCAAGAAGATTGCCATTGATGCACAAACCGGCATGCTGATCGAAACCCTGTGGCTGCTACCGGTGGCCGCCATCTACCTATTCCTGATTGCCGATAGCCCAACCAGCCATCTGAGTGCCAACCCCTGGTCGCTGAATTTACTGCTGGTTGCCGCCGGAGTGGTCACCACCGTTCCACTGCTGTTCTTTACCGCAGCGGCCACCCGCCTGCGCCTGTCTACGCTCGGGTTCTTCCAATATCTGGGGCCAACTCTGATGTTCCTGCTGGCGGTCACCTTCTACGGTGAGACCATCGGTCAGGATAAACTGGTGACCTTTGGCTTCATCTGGGCGGCGTTGGTGTTGTTCCTGTTGGATGCCTTATACCAGCAACGAAAGCTACGTTGATTGCACTGGCTGGGCGTGGTTAGAGATGAATCTGGCCATCGCCGGGCCGGTCAGCAAAATAGTAAACAGCCGCAGCGTCTGCATCGCCATCACAAAGGTCATATCAACCCGGCTGCCTGCGGCGATGATCGCCACGGTATCCAATCCACCTGGGCTGGTGGCCAGATAGGCCGTCAGCAGATCGACCGGCAGGAACTGGGTCAACATCCACCCCAGCCCACCACAAAACAGCATCAGCGCGACAATCGATACCACCATCTGCGGCAAGGTGCGCAACGCCAGCAGGAAGATGGCCCGGGTAAAACGCAGCCCGACGCTCCAGCCAATCAGCGTGTAGGCCAGCGCCAACAGCCATTCAGGCACCTGTAACGTCATGGTGCCGGTAGAATGTAATGCCGCCCCCGCGATCATTGGCAACATCAGCGCACCAGAAGGAATGCGCAGGCGCGGTCCTAACCAGGAGCCGATAACGGCTACGGCCAAAGTACCGGCAAAGCGCCAGTCGAGGGCGGGGAACCACTCCAGAGCGGCGCTCCCATGCCCAGCCTCATCTCCCAGGCCGATACGCGCCACGACCGCTGCTGCCGTCGCGACAAACAGCACGCGCAGATATTGCATAAACGCCACCAGCCGCACATCTGCACCGAAATCTCCCGCCATCGCTACCATCGCCGATGCGCCGCCAGGGGAAGATCCCCAGGCACCGGTAGGGCCGGGCAGACCACTGAAACGCACCAGACACCAGCCGGAAACGCCGCTCGCCAACAGCGTCGCGATCAGCACCAACAGCACCAGCGGCCAGTCATCCAACAAGGGGGTAAGAATATTGGGCGAAAGGCTTTGGGCAATCATGCAGCCCAAGATTGCCTGTGCCGCAATAAATAAGGGGCCAGGGATGCGCACCGAAGCGCCGAGCAGCCCCATCGCGACGCCGACAATCATCGGCCCCAGCAGCAAGGCGGCAGGAACATGGAAGGCCTGTAGACCAAACCCCAACACCAGCGAAGCCAGCAGCAGGATCAGCCATTGAATGACGCGCGGGAACTTCTCCATTAAGACGCATGCCTTACGAGCCGATAAGCAGTGGGGATATTCTACCCCGGTTTAACGGGCGAAAGAGGGGATCATTGAAGATAAAATGGGGCGGTGGTGTAGGCCACCACCCGAAGCGTACGAGAGCCGGATTTAAAGCCAGTTCTTGCGTTTGAAGTAGAGATAAGGTGCCAGTCCCGCCACGATCATCAGTGCAATCGCGCCCGGGTAGCCGAACGACCAACGCAGCTCAGGCATAAACTCAAAGTTCATCCCATAGCTTGAGGCCACCAGCGTCGGTGGCAGGAACACCACCGATACCACCGAGAAGATCTTGATGATGCGGTTCTGTTCAATATTGATAAAGCCCATCGCTGCCTGCATCAGGAAGTTGACCTTCTGGAACAGCGATTCGTTATGCGGCAGCAGGGATTCGATATCGCGCAGCACTTCCCGCGCCTGTTCCAGTTGGCTGGTTGGCAAACGCGCCTTGCGCACCAGGAAATTCAGCGCGCGTTGGGTATCCATCAGACACAGGCGTACCTTCCAGCCAATATCTTCCAGCTCCGCCAGCGTGGACAGCGCTTCATCATATTCGTCGCCCTGGTGCCCTTCCATAATCACCCGGCTGAGCTTTTCCAGATCGCTGTAGACGTTTTCTATCTCGTCGGCCAACTGCTCAATTTTGGTTTCAAACAGATCCAGCAGCAGCTCGTAGGCGTTGCCGTCCACCATTCTTATGCTGCGCGCACGCATCCGATAAAGCCGGAAAGCAGGCAGTTCGCGTTCACGCAGGGTATACAGGCGGCCATCGCGGATGGTGAAAGCCACGGTAGAGTTGCCCGCGTGATCTTCGGCGTCTTCGTAGTAAAAAAAGGAGTGGATATGCAGGCCGTCATCGTCTTCGAAGAAACGGGCCGAGGCTTCGATATCATCCAGTTCGGGGCGTGTCGCCAGGCTTTGGCCCAACTCATTTTGCACGCGCTCGCGTTCGCCCTCCTCCGGCTCGACCAGGTCAACCCACAGCGACGAGGTCAAATCATCTGAGTCATCCAACTCCAGACGGGATAAGCGGCTGTTATCTAATTTAAAAGCGCTTAGCATGTGCCAAAACTCCCTAATGGTAACGGGGTAGACAACGCATTGAAGCACAGAAAGCGAGGGAAGTATGCAATACCGGCTCGTTCCAGACCATGAAGAGATCTGACTCGGAGCGACGCTGGGGAGGGTCGCCGACAACCACGAAGGGTATCAGCGCAATGGGATAGCCTTAGAAGTTGTACCTGGTGTCCAGGTCTGTGAGCCAGTATCTACTGGGTGTGTCCAAGGCGTGTGTCCTCATTGATATTCGTGCGCGCATGTTACGCCGAGAAGAAAAAGCCTGTCAACCGGTTAGGGTGGATAATCGCGCAACAATTCAGCACGCTCGCGGCCAGTTTGTAACACTCCCGCAACCTTGACCATGCCTGATGGAAAACCGCGTCGCGATCTCTGACCGCAGCCACGAATCTTGCTAAGATTAGCGCACAGAAATATTGCGGATTGACGACATGAAACAGATTACCGCCCACGACCTGACGACCATGAGTGAACAGGCAGCTACACTTCCACGCCTGCGTGCCCACCGTACCTTACATGAAGAGCTGAGCGATCCAGTGCAACGCCTGGCCATTGCCATGGAGCCCGGCACCTATATTCGCCCACACCGCCACCCGCAGACCTGGGAGTTACTCACCCCGCTGCGTGGCCGTTTCGTGGTGCTGCAGTTCAATGACGAAGGCGTGGTCACCCAACGCACCCTGCTAGGCGAAGAAACCAAGGTGCTGGAGATGCCGGCGTTTACCTGGCATGCCGTGCTGTCTGTCGATCCGGGTGGCGTGGTGTTTGAAGTGAAGCAGGGCCCTTATCAGGCGCTCGGTGAAGACGATTGTATGCATTGGGCTCCACCGGAAGGTGGCGAGGGGATCGAAGCGGTGATGCGCTGGTATGCCACTGCAAAGGTGGGTGACCGTTTCGCTCACTAAATTATTTCCCCCTCACCTTCTCCCACGGGGAGCGATCGAGTTGGCCTGAAAAAACGGTGATACATCATGTACTTTTGTTGACTCACCTTAGGTGAAGATAAACTCAATTTTTGCTGAGATTATCTTCTTGCTTCCAACAAAGCAGGGACTTTGAGCGCCCTCTCCCTGTGGAAGAGGGTTGGGGTGAGGGGATGTTATACCGTTTCCAGCTTGGCGTAAGCTGCTACCAGCCACTTGATGCCTTCACCCTGAAACGCGATCTGCAACCGGCTGTGTTCACCGCTGCCTTCCAGGTTGACGATGGTGCCCTCGCCAAACTTGGCATGGCGCACGCGCTGCCCAAGCTTGTAACCAGTGTCGTTTTCACTGATCGGCGTCCCCATCCGGCGGTGGCTTACCGAGCGGGAAACGCTGGCCCGCAGGCGCACCTCTTCCACGCAGTCTTCCGGGATCTCACCGATAAAGCGTGATGGCCGGTGATACACCTCTTTACCATACAGGCGGCGGGTTTCCGCATAGGTCAGCGTCAGCTTTTGCATCGCACGGGTCAGGCCAACATAGGCCAGACGGCGTTCCTCTTCCAGGCGGCCACCTTCATCCAGCGACATCTGGCTTGGGAACATGCCCTCTTCCATGCCGACGATAAATACCTGGCGGAACTCCAACCCTTTGGCCGAGTGCAGGGTCATCAGTTGAACCGCGTCCTGATAAGCATCTGCCTGCCCTTCTCCCGCTTCCAGCGCGGCATGGGACAGGAAGGCCTGCAACGGCATCAGATCCTGATCTTCATCCTGGTAGCTGTATTGGCGCGTGGCCGTGACCAGTTCCTCAAGGTTTTCGATACGCGCCTGACCCTTCTCGCCCTTTTCCTGCTCATACATGATGAACAGCCCGGAATCGCGGATCACCCGATCGGTTTGCACATGCAACGGCATTTCGGCGGTTTCGTGGGCCAATGAGTCCACCAACTCCAGAAAACGCTGCAGGGAGGACGCTGCACGGCCCGCCAGCACCTTATCTTGCAGCAGCGCACGCGTAGCCTGCCACAGCGTCAGCTGGCGGTCTCGTGCCGCCTGGCGCACTACGTCGAGGGTACGATCGCCAATGCCGCGCGTTGGGGTATTCACGACGCGCTCAAAGGCTGCATCATCGTTACGGTTGGCGATCAGCCGCAGATAGGCCAGAGCATCCTTGATCTCCTGACGTTCGAAGAAGCGCATGCCGCCGTAAATGCGGTATGGCATGGCAGTTTGCAACAAGGCCTCTTCCAGCACGCGCGATTGGGCGTTGCTGCGATACAGGATGGCACAGTCGTTCAGCGCGCCGCCGTTGTCCTGCCAGGCCTTGATGCGGTTAACCACAAAGCGGGCTTCATCCAGTTCGTTGAATGCGCAGTAAATCGAGATCGGCTCGCCTTCGGCCCCTTCGGTCCACAGGTTTTTGCCCATGCGCCCGTCGTTATTGGCGATCAGGGTGTTGGCAGCCTTCAGGATGGTGCTGGTCGAGCGGTAGTTCTGCTCCAGACGCACCGTTTCCGCACCGGGGAAATCCTTCAGGAAACGCTGGATGTTTTCCACCTGTGCACCACGCCAGCCGTAGATCGACTGGTCATCATCCCCCACGATCATCACGTTGGCCTTGCCCCCGGCCAGCATGTGGATCCAGGCGTACTGGATGCGGTTGGTGTCCTGGAACTCGTCCACCAGGATATTGGTGAAGCGCTCACGATAATGATTGAGGATATGCGGCTTGTTCAGCCACAGCTCATGGGCGCGCAACAGCAATTCGGCAAAATCGACCAGCCCTGCACGATCGCAAGCCTCTTGATAAGCCTGATAGATCCGCAGCCAGGTGGCTTCCACCGGGTTACCGTAGCTTTCGATATGCTGCGGGCGCAGGCCGTCGTCTTTCTTGCCGTTGATGTACCACATCGCCTGGCGCGGCGGCCATTGCTTCTCGTCAATGTTCAGCGCCCGCACGATGCGTTTCAGCAGGCGCAGCTGATCTTCACTATCCAGGATCTGGAAGTCCTGCGGCAGGTTGGCGTCCATATGATGAGCGCGCAGCAGGCGGTGTGCCAAGCCGTGGAAGGTGCCGATCCACATGCCGCCCTGGCTGGTGCCAATCAGGTGTTCGATACGGTGGCGCATCTCTGCTGCCGCCTTGTTGGTGAAAGTCACCGCCATGATGGAGTACGGCGAGCAGTTCTCCACCGCCAGTAGCCAGGCAATGCGATGCACCAGCACCCTGGTCTTGCCGCTGCCTGCACCGGCCAGCACCAACAGGTTGCTGCGTGGCGCAGCCACGGCTTCACGTTGTTTATCATTCATGCTGTCGAGCAGGTCGGAAACGTCCATAGGCACCATTGATTGGTAAAGGGAAAACCCGCTTCCACGCGCTTTCCACTGGGAATTTATACAGAGTTCTGCTGGGATTATAACAATGCTGTCAGCGATGCCAACTGCGAAATCTCAATATGTGGTAGCAGACGGCTGTCAGCCACCTGCATCAGGCTGCGCTGACGGTCGTTGATCCAGCAGGCTTGCAGGCCCGAACGCAGCGCCCCGGCAACGTCGGTGGTCAGGTCATCCCCGACGTGCAGAATGTGTTCTGGCGCCACGCCCAACCTTTCGACCGCCAGTTGATACATATCCTGATACGGCTTGGCGCGGCCATCTGGCCCCGAGCGCAGTACAAACTGGAAGTATTGCTCCAAGCCGCACTGGGCCGGATCGGCATTGCCATTGGTGATCGCCACCAGCGGATAACGTTGCCCCAGCGCCCGCAAGGTAGCGTGAGTGGCTTCCGGAACATCGATCCGGCTACGCCAAAGGGCAAAGTTCTGCATGGCGGCATCGGCACCGATGGACGCTTCAGCATCGCGCAGCCCCTGCCGGCTCAACGCCAGGTGGACCGCCCGCCAGCGCCATTGGGTAACGTCGTGGTAAATCTCCGGATCCTGTTCACGCAGTTCCTGCCGTAAACGGTGGAAGTCCGCCGACTGGAAGTGGCTCAATCCGGGATGGTAGTTCTGCAAAAAGGCCACCGACTCATGCTCGGTCTGCTTGATCACCGGACGGTTGTCATACAGCGTATCGTCCAGATCGAAAGTCAGTGCGGCCAGCGGGCGTAACGGACGGTAAAAGTGCATCAGGATTTCCCTCGTTTGGCGCGTGGATGCGCGGCATCGTACACGTTCGCCAGATGTTGAAAGTCGAGGTGGGTATAAATTTGCGTGGTGGTCAGGTTGGCGTGCCCCAGCAACTCCTGCACCGCGCGCAGATCGCCGCTCGATTCCAGCATATGGGTGGCAAAGGAGTGGCGCAGCTTGTGCGGATGGATATGGCTGTTGACGCCCTGCTTGACGCCCCACTCGGCAAAACGTTTCTGTACGTTGCGCGCCGAGATGCGCTTGCCCTGATTGGAGAGGAACATGGCATCATCCTGCGGCGCGAACAGATCGCGCAGCGCCAGCCAGTGTTCCAGCCAGGTGACCGCCGTACGGCCTATCGGCAATTTGCGTTCTTTGCTGCCTTTCCCCAGCACCCAGATCTCACCGCCGCCCAGATCGACATGGCGGCAATCCAGCCCCACCAGTTCGGCCAGACGCAGCCCGGCTCCGTACATCACTTCCAGCATTGCGCGATCGCGAACCGCCAGCGGATCGTTAAGATCGATGTTCAGCAGTTGGTTCATTTCATCGACGTCGATATTCTTCGGCAAATGACGGCCACTGCGCGGTGTACGGATGCCTTTGGCAGGGTTGGCGCTTATCACGCCCTGGCCGACCAGCCAGTCCAGAAAACTGCGTAATGCAGAAAGGCGCAGCGCCAGGCTGGAAGACTGTAACCCGGCGCGCTTACTGCGGGCTGCCAACTGACGCACTCTGGCGGCATCCAGCATCGGCCATTCACTGATGCCCAGTTCGCCTGCCATGGCGATCAATGCCTGCAGCTGGCGCGAATAGCTGATCTGAGTCAGTGGGCTGAGTTGCCTCTCCACCTTTAAATAACGCAGGAAAGCGTCCACCGGCGGTTGCAGGTTGGCCGCTACGCCGGTCATGCGCGTTCTATCCAGCGTTCCAACAGTTTTGGCAACATACGCGCCAGTTGGCCGAGCATCACGGTGCCCATCCCCTGTTGATAATGTTGAGTATCGCGGCTGCTGAAGATCACCATGCCGAGATCGCCCTGCTCCCCCAACAACGACAGCGCCACGGAGCCAACCTGTTTGGCCTGCGGCAACAGCAGCAGCAGTTCGGGGCCATTAAGGTTGCCAAGGTAATGATAGCGATCCCCCAGGCGTTGAATTCGCAGCGGCTCAAACGCCGAGCGCGCCAGGCCAAGATGGGTGAAGTCCGACGGTGCGCCAATATTCCAGCGATCGGCAAACAGGCGGATATTCGCCCCTGCCAACCCAAACCCGCGCGCCCAACGCTGTAAGCGGTTGAGCATATCCTGCAGGCTGCTGGCGGTGGCCAGGTCGGCCTGTAGATGCAGCAGGCTGCCAAACAGCGATTCGTTTGCGCTGGCCTGCTCCATCAGCAAGGTGATCTCTTCTTCCAACTGGGTGATTTGGTTGCGCTGACGCGCCAGATGCCACTCCACCAACGATACCGTGCCCCGCACCGGGTGAGGCACTCGCATCTGTTCAACCAGCCGCGCATTGCGCATAAAGAAGTCCGGATTCTGCATCAGAAATTGCATCACCGAGTCATCATCAAGCTCAACGCCCGTGGCTATTCGATCGTCAACCTGCTTCATAAGTGAATAAATCCGTCATAAACATGGGTGGCCGGGCCGGTCATAAATAACGGCTCTCCTGGCCCTTTCCAGCGGATATGCAGGCTACCGCCGGGCAGTTCGACATGCACCTCTTCCGCCAGCAGCTCTTGCTGAATGCCCACCGCCACGGCGGCACAGGCACCACTGCCACAGGCCTGAGTTTCACCGGCACCGCGCTCATAAACCCGCAGTTTGATGTGCTCACGGCTCACCACCTGCATAAAGCCGATGTTGGCACGTTCCGGGAAGCGATCGTGTCCTTCCAGCACCGGTCCCAACAGCTCCACCTTGGCAGTTTTCACGTCGTCCACCTGCAACACACAGTGCGGGTTACCCATTGAGACTACGCCGCACAGCACCGTATGTTCCGCCGCGCGCATAATGTAGGTCTTTTCCGCTTTGGTGGCGCGAAACGGCACAATCTGCGGATCGAAATTCGGCTCGCCCATATTGACGCACACCAGGTCATCATCGGTGACGCTCAGGATCATGCGCCCGGTCTGGGTGCTGACGCGGATATCACGCTTGTTGGTCAAGCCTTTCAAGCGTACAAAGCGGGCAAAGCAGCGGGCGCCGTTACCACACTGGGCCACTTCACTGCCGTCAGCATTGAAAATGCGGTAATGGAAATCGAGTTCGGGATCGTACGGCGGTTCTACCACCAGCATCTGGTCAAAACCCACGCCCAGATGCCGGTCGGCCAGACGGCGGATCAGCTCAGGTGAAAAGTAGACGTTCTGTGTAACGGCATCGACCACCATAAAGTCGTTGCCTAAACCGTGCATTTTGGAGAACTGCATATCATACTCCGCTATCTGGACGACGTACCGTCTGATACTTATGGTGGCATCAACCACCATAAAGGCTCATTACTGATTGATCATCGACGGTTGCTGCTGAGTGCCAGCGGGTTCTTGTTGGTTTTTGCTAACGGTACCAGCACTGGTTACCGGTTGCTCTGCCGGTTTGTCCTTCGGTGGAAAATACAGCGGGCCCTTCAGGCCACAGCCAGAGAGCCCGGCCAGCAAAACGGCCATCAGCGCATAGCGTAGTTGTTTTTTCATTTGCATTAATGCCTGTAATTCATGCGTCCAAGCTCACTATAATCGCAGGTGGATCATGAAAAGCAATAGGAATCGAATATGAACGATAGCGAGTTTCACCAGTTGGCCGACCAACTGATGCTGAATATTGAACAGACCCTGGACGATTTTGATGGTGATGCGGATATCGATTACGAAACCAACGGCGGGGTGATGACGCTAAGCTTCGAAAACGGCAGCAAGATTGTGATCAACCGTCAGGAGCCGTTGCACCAGGTGTGGCTGGCCACCAAGGCCGGAGGCTATCACTTTAACTATCGTGACGAGAGCTGGCAGTGCGATCGCAGCGGCCGGGAATTTTATGAGTTACTGAGTGAAGCGGCCAGCACACAGTCCGGCGAGACGGTCAGCTTCAGTTGAGTTCTGCTGAGGGGCGCAAGCGACTGCGCCCTCGAGCATTAATGCAGCTGGAACTGTTGCTTCAGAGGCTGTGCGGCATTGCCGTCGGCGACCGTGATACACAGGTTCGACAACGCATTGCTGCGGAATGGGATCACCTGGGTGCGCCCATCGAGATGGACTATCTGATAAAACTGCGGCAGGTTGAAGTTGATAAAGCTGGAGCCGTAGGTAAAGCGATCGTGTGAGGAGGAATAGAAGCGGCTGACATCGCGCACCAACTCCTCTTTGCTCCCTTCACAATGGTGATACACCTCAACCCGGTTCGACTCATCCAGAATGTAAATGTTGAAGCCTTTATCATCCGTGGTGTCTTCAAAGAAGAACTGGATAATCCCCTCACTGGCAAAACCATCGACTACCGGTGGCAAATGCACCTGATCGGTTTCTACCTTGATCGACAGACCATGCAGTTTGTTGTTGGAGATAGCCCCATAGAACTCCACGGCGTTTTCCAGCTTCTGCACCGACACGCTCAGGCGTTCGAAGAACAGGCCCCAGGTTTGCCCGGCCACACGCACCGCTTTAAACCGGCCCGGCTCCAGGCGAGTGCTGGAAAGACGCAGCTCGATACACTCGGAAACCAGCTGTTGAATGCGGGTACGGATCAGGCCACGCAGGTGCTGGCTATAGCAGAATACCTCCACCGATTCCGGCGGTGCAGCATCCTGATGCATCTTGCCCAGAATGGTCTTCAACGCTTCAAGCACCGACTGCTCACCGCTGAAATGCAGGGTACGCACTTCGTTCCATGAGTTGCGGTACAGCAGATCGATACTGCCAACCAGGCATTGCTGCTGTTGGCCAAAGCTGAACACGTCCAGCTTGCGGAAATCGAAATGCACCACCTGATTACGGAAGGCCGCCGTCGGGTCGTTTTCCAGGTTGACGATAATCGCCAGATGGCGGATTTCGCACGGGCTGTAGAGCGCTTTCGGCGTCGGAGCGGCCAAGCGCAGCGGGAAATGGTGCGACACGTCGGTAACCAGTTCCTGCAGTTTGGCGGTGTCGCAGATATTGCCGCTCTTGATATGCAAGCGGGTGCGTGAGGTGAGCAGGCCGTTGAAGTAAGCCCAGGCCACCAGCTTGTTGAGATAGCGGTTATATTCCAGCGGCTGATGGCTGACGATCGAACTCATCTCCGGTGCCTGATTGTACAGGTACCAGCCGGTGCGGTTGGCGCGGCCAATCGGCACGTGAATAAAGGTCAGGTCGTTTTCTGACAGGTCTGGCGAAATTTGCGGGTTCACCAGCGTCACCTTACCCGGCAGTGCCTCAAAGGCCGCGTACAGTTTACGGGTCAACACTCCGATATCCTGCGGGCTGGCACTGACGCTGAGATTGTTGCGGCGAGCGAAACGGATCAGGTTGCGATAGCTTTGCATCATCGCATCCAGCAGTTCGTTATGGGCTTCGCGCACCCGTTCGATCTTCCAGTTAGCCCGGTTATCGAGGATCTCCAACCGCTCTTCGTCCCAGCCCCACTCACTGACCAGTTGGCTGAGGATTTCCCGCCGCCAACCGATGGTGGCGTTGTTGGATTGCGACAGCTTCTCGCAGACCTTCAGATAGAAGCAGCGGCGAACCAGGTCAAGGCGGGTGGTGTCGTTGATTTCAGTCAGGTAGTGGGTGACGCGCTCCAGCATCATGCAATAGGCATCAAGGCCGAAGCAGACGATCTCCCCCTGGTGCAGACGATGCTTGATCCCCATCGCCAGTAACTGCGTTTTCGGGTATTCCCATGAATAGGCTTCGAGCAGCAGAGTTTTCAGCACCGCCTTGTAGGGCGAATCGATGCTCTTATACAGTTGCCACAGGCTGGCACCGAAGTACTCTTCGGCAGAGAGCGTGCTCAATCCGCCAAGATCCAGCCACTCATTCGGGGTTAATACCCCCTGGGAATAGAGCGAAAGCACATATTCATCGTAATGCGCTTCCTCTTCGCCCGGCACCATGTTCCACAGGATACGTTTCCCTGCCAGGCGTACGGCCGTGCGGTAGAACTCATCGAGCAACAGAATATGTTGGGTTGAGCCGCAGTCTTCACCGCCCAGGCTGCCGCTTTCGTTGTGGCGGAAGCGGTTTTCGTCGATCAGGAAGAAGCTGACTTCCACCCCCATCGAGGCCGCCCATTTCTCCAGCAGGCTGCATTTTTGCTGCAGGCGGCTGCGTTCCTCATTGTCTAGCCAGGATTGGTGGCAGACCCAGATATCCAGATCCGAGGTGCAGCTCTGGCCGATCGAGGAGGTGCTGCCCATGGAATAAAGCGCCGTAATCGGCAGTTCGCCCGTGGCCATTTTTTCAAACGGGCTGCCCCATTTGTCTTCTAGATCATTGAGATAAGCTTGTTGGGTTTCATCAGGCGTGTAGATACAGATGCCATGGGGAACGTTACCGTTGAGGTAGCCCGGCATCAGTGGGTGATGGTGGTGCAATAAGGTAGGCAGCAGACTGTAGACCCGTTGGAACGCGGGCTTCATGGCCGCCAGGGCACGATCGACACGTAGTTGGTTGATCGCATCCAGTCTTTGTTTCAGTGTCTCGATGTAGAGGTACAAGACGTCTCGCCTGATTATCCCGATGCTTGAAAAAAACCCGTATTCCCGCTGCGTCTTTAGTTTAGAAGAATTTTTGACGACTTATTGCTGGAAACGTGATCAATCTAACACCTTGCTGATTGACCGTAAAGGAGGTAAAGCGACACACTTATCCTAGCGCTTCTATAAATGATTTACCCGCAGTGTGAACTGCCGCCAACTTCCCCTCACGCCCCTTTGATTCCGTTGTCCTTTCTCCGCCTGTGGCTTCTTGCACTGACAGTTTTGATCCTCAGTGGTAGGATGGACGGCGAATTATAAAAACGGTAACCAGCATGTTAGACAAAATTATTCGAATTGCCACCCGTCAGAGCCCACTTGCCCTATGGCAAGCACGCTATGTTCAGCAGCGTCTGATGGCGAGCCATCCAGGCCTGCAGGTGGAACTGGTGCCTATGGTCACGCGCGGCGACATCATTCTGGATACGCCGCTGGCCAAGGTTGGCGGTAAGGGCCTGTTCGTCAAAGAACTTGAGCTGGCTCTGCTGGAAGGCCGGGCAGACATTGCCGTGCACTCAATGAAAGACGTCCCCGTCGACTTCCCCGCCGGCTTGGGGCTGGTCACCATCTGTGAACGTGACGACCCGCGTGACGCTTTTGTCTCCAATAACTTTGCCTCGCTCGATCAACTGCCGCTAGGCAGCGTGGTAGGTACCTCCAGCCTGCGCCGTCAATGCCAGCTGCGTCGCCGTCGCCCGGATCTGATCGTGCGCGATCTACGGGGCAACGTCGGCACAAGGTTGGGTAAGCTGGATAACGGCGATTACGACGCCATTATTCTGGCCGTGGCCGGGTTAAAACGTCTGGGCCTGGAACAGCGTATCCGCTGCCCGCTGAGCGCGGAAGAATCCTTGCCTGCCGTCGGCCAGGGTGCGGTCGGTATCGAATGCCGCCTTGACGATGACGTCACCCGCGCTTTGCTGGCCCCTCTCAACCATCGCGAAACAGAAATCCGTGTCCGCGCCGAACGGGCGATGAACACCCGGCTGGAAGGGGGCTGCCAGGTTCCCATCGGCAGCTATGCCGAGCTGACAGGCGATGAACTGTGGTTACGTGCGCTGGTCGGTGCCCCTGATGGCAGTCAGATGGTCTGCGGTGAACGCCGTGGCCCGTCGGCACAGGCTGAGCAAATGGGTGTAGAACTGGCAGAAGAACTGTTGGCTGCCGGTGCCCGTGAGATCCTGCATGACGTTTATCAGGGAAATCCTCCTGCATGACTATTCTGGTAACCCGCCCTTCTCCCGCCGGGGAACAACTGGTGAGCCGCCTGCGCGCACTTGGCCGGGTTGCCTTTCACGCGCCGCTGATCGACTTCGCCCCCGGTAACGATCTTGTCCGCTTACCTCAGGGGCTGGCAGAGTTGCAGGCGGGCGATCTGGTGTTTGCCCTATCGCAGCATGCCGTCAGCTATGCCAGTTCGGTCATCAATCGTGCCGGGCTTCAATGGCCTGGCCAGTTGTCCTATTATGCTATTGGCCGCACCACCGCACTGGCAATGCATCGCATCAGCAGCCTGCCGGTAGACTATCCGCGTGAACGTGAAATCAGCGAAATGCTGTTGCTGCTGCCCGCGTTGCAACAGCTCACCGGTAAACGGGCGTTGATCATGCGGGGCAACGGCGGCCGCGAACTGCTAGGCGAGACGCTGGCTGAGCGGGGTGCAGTGGTAAGCTATTATGAATGTTATCAACGCAGCCCGGTGCACTATGATGGCAGTGAGCAAAGCGCCCACTGGCAACGTGCCGGTATCAATACGCTGGTAGTGACCAGCGGCGAAATGTTACAACAGCTCTATACTTTAGTTCCTGATTACTATCGCTCTTCGTGGCTGTTACGTTGCCGCCTGATAGTCGTCAGTGAACGTCTTGCTACCCTTGCCCAGGAGCTGGGTTGGAGCACGATTCGGGTAGCTGAAAACGCAGATAATGACGCGCTGATCCGCGCGCTACAATAACCTGACTATGGGATGTGCCACTATGACGGAACAAAACACTCCATCCGCCGCGGTTGAAGAATCAAACCCAGCGGTTGAGAGCCCCCAGCAGCCAGCCGCTGACCACCGGAAAGGTAAGAACACCGGCCCGGTATTGGGTGCGATTGCCATCGTGCTGGTCATCGCTCTGGGTGCTGGCGGCTATTATCACACGCACCAGCAGGCGCAGACATTGATCGCCGCCAACCAGGCCTTGCAACAACAGTTGGCAGAGCTTAAGCAGAGCCAGCAGCAGGAAAAGAGCGCGCTGGAAGGCTTGCTGCAACAGCAGGGGAAAACGCTGGAGGCCACCGATCGCGAGCAAACCTCGCTGGTGCGTCAGCTCAATGAACTGCAAGATAAGGTTGCCACCATTTCCGGCAGCGATGCCAAAACCTGGCTGCTGGCACAGGCGGACTTTCTGGTGAAAATGGCAGGCCGCAAGCTGTGGAGCGATCAGGATGTCACCACCGCGGCTGCGCTGCTGAAAAGCGCCGACGCCAGCCTGGCAGAGATGAACGATCCGAGCCTGATCGATATTCGCCGCGCCATCACCGAAGATGTCGGCACCCTTTCCGCCGTGGCGCAGATCGATTTTGACGGCATCATCCTGAAGGTCAACCAACTGTCCAATCAGGTCGACGACCTGCGTCTGGCGGATAACAACCGTGACGAACGGCCAATGGATGAAGACGACGGCGAGCTGTCCAGTTCGTTGAGCGAATGGCGTCAAAACCTGACCAAAAGCTGGCACAACTTTATGGCGGACTTTATTACCGTCCGCCGTCGCGATAGCAGTGCCGAACCGCTGCTGGCGCCGAATCAGGATGTCTACCTGCGTGAGAATATCCGTTCGCGCCTGCTGGTTGCCGCACAGGCGATCCCTCGTCATCAGAACGAAGTGTATAAACAGTCGCTGGAAACGGTATCGACCTGGGTACGCGCCTACTTCGATACCACCGATCCGGCTACCAAGGCATTCCTGGAAGAGTTGGACAACCTGAGCCAGCAATCGATCTCCATGGACGTGCCGGGCCAGCTGAAAAGCCAGCCGATGCTGGAAAAACTGATGCAGACCCGGGTACGTAATCTGTTGGCCCAGGCCCCTGCCACTCACCAGGAGGGATAAGCCATGTTACGCGTGTTATTCCTGTTTCTGGTGCTGATTGCCAGCCTGGTGCTGGGGCCGATGCTGGCCGGGCACCAAGGCTATGTGCTGATCCAGACCGACAATTACAACGTCGAAACCAGCGTGACCGGTCTGGTGATTATGGCAGTACTGCTGTTCCTGGTGCTGTTTGTCATCGAATGGATCCTGCGCCGCGTCTTCCGCACTGGCGCGCGCACCCGTGGCTGGTTCCTTGGCCGCAAACGTAGCCGCGCCCGTAAGCAAACCAAAGAGGCGCTGATCAAACTGGCGGAAGGGGATTACAAGCAGGTAGAGAAACTGCTGACCCGCAATGCCGATCATGCCGAGCAACCGGTGGTGAACTACCTGCTGGCAGCGGAAGCTGCACAGCAACGTGGCGATGGCTTCCGCACCAACCAGTATCTGGAGCGTGCCGCCGAAGCTGCCGATACCGATCAGTTGCCGGTAGACATTACCCGCGTGCGTATTCAGTTGGCGCAGGGTGAAGCCCATGCGGCACGGCACGGCGTCGATCGCTTGCTGAACCAGGCACCACGTCATCCGGAAGTGCTGCGGTTGGCGGAGCAGGCTTATCTGCGCACCGGAGCTTATGCCTCACTGCTGGAAATTCTGCCTTCGATGAGCAAAATCAACCTGCACAGCGAAGAAGAGCTACAAGCTTTACAGCAGCAGGCCTATATCGGCCTGATGAATCAGGCCATGGCCGATGAAGGCAGTGAAGGGTTGAAGCGCTGGTGGAAAGATCAAAGCCGTAAAATTCGCCACGAAATCCCGCTACAGGTCGCGATGGTGGAACATCTTATTGAGTGTAATGACCATGAACTGGCACAAAGCATTGTGCTGGACGGTCTGAAGCGCCAATACGACGAGCGGTTGGTGTTGTTGATCCCACGTATCAAGTCTGGCAACCCGGAGCAGTTGGAGAAAGCGTTACGCCAACAGATCAAGCAGCATGGCGCGACGCCGTTGCTTAACAGCACACTGGGTCAGTTACTGATGAAGCACGGTGAATGGCAGCAAGCCAGTGATGCCTTCCATGCAGCACTGCAACAGCGGCCAGATGCCTATGACTACGCCTGGCTGGCAGATGCGTTGGATAAGCTGCACCGCAGCGACGAAGCCACACAGATGCGCCGTGAAGGGCTGATGTTAACGCTCAAGCAAAACGGCGAGTAACTTCCCCGGTTGGCTTGTCAGGGCTCAGCATGCCGTGCTGGGCCCTTTTTTTTGCCTGAAACTTTCCTTGGGGCAAAAAAAAACACTTGCCGCGAGACAAGTGTATAAAAGAAGCAATCAGGTCTAGGACAACTGGGGTGGTGCCTCACTCAACGTTTTGCCCGGAGTGTGATGAAGCCGTTGCAAGCAACCCTTTCATCGTTCAGGTGGGCAATAGGCACCCTAAAATCGGCTCTGCATCATTCCTGGGTTTATGAGGCCTAAGGCGAACATAAGAAGTGGAATGAGCATCTACGATAGAGATATTGCACTTGGCGTGCCAACTTTTGATTGCTGAGTGCCAACAGGCAAAAATTTAACTCATCATTTTGAATTTAAACGATTTAAAATTATCTCTATTAACCCTCTGATTTTTCCCTCCTGTTCGCTGCGATTTGCCCCTCTACGGATCCTGTCGCCTTAAAACGACGGGTTAATGAGAAGTCTTTTTTATTGATTAAAATCATCAGGTTAAATGTCTCAAACTGACGACAACAGGCATGCCCATAAAGGACAAAAGGAGACAGGTTGAAATTTCGTAGGGTTTGCCAAGATAAAACCGCTCGATAAAACGACTCACGTTAAAATAAAACGTTGGTTTAATATTTTTGTGAGATACATCACAAAATACTTGATCGATTTGGCGGCCGAGTGTAGCCTATTTGTGTGACATGAATCACACTACCAATGACTCTCTGGGGACTGCCACTATGAAACTGATCAACAAAATCATCAACGTTTTCAATAACGTAGACTTCTCATTCGGCACGATCAATCTCTGATTGCCGACGTAACGCCTGCCTGAAATAAAACGACTGTTATCTGGGGCAAGAACGGCATGATGCCGATATGCTCCAGAAGTCGTTGCGCTGTTTATCCTCCATTTTGCACCCTGCCATTTTTCCCGCGCTTATCTCTGCTTCCTTCTGATCATTCCCTTGTAAGGCCAGCTCTAAAGTCGTCTGTTTCCCCTCACCCCAACCCTCTCCCAAAGGGCGAGGGGGCTGCCCTGAGCCCTTGATTAGCTCGTGCGACTTCGGAAAGTGATGTAAGAAGGAGAAAGGCAAGGTATTACACAGAGAATCAACGAACTCGATCGTACCGCTTCGGAGAGTGATAAGTAAGAAGAAAGGTCGGGTGATACGCAGAGAAATCAACGAGCTCGATCGGTCCCCTCTCCCTGTGGGAGAGGGTTAGGGTGAGGGGCCAGCACGATATCTCAGGTATCGGACACCCACAATGTCACTCAATATAAAAAGCAAAAAAGCCGCTCATTACTGAAAGGGCTACACAAATTCCAGACGTAAAAAAGCCCGCTTAAAAAGCGGGCTTTCTTGAATGTGGTCGGCGAGAGAGGATTCACTCGTATCGTCCATGATACTCGCCCCTTCGGGGTATCGCTGACGCGATATGCAAATCTGTTCCCGACAGATTTGTCGACCTCCTTCGGAGGTTCTCATCCTCATAGACTTCAGACGTAAAAAAACCTGCTTAAAAAAGCAGGTTTCTTTGAAATTGGTCGGCGAGAGAGGATTCGAACCTCCGACCCACTGGTCCCAAACCAGTTGCGCTACCAAGCTGCGCTACTCGCCGATTTCTTGTTGCTGATACTACTGAACTTTCCAGCTTATGTCTATGTAAATATTAAATTTATCAGACATTTTGTGTGTGGTGCGAAGAGAGGGACTTGAACCCTCACGTCCGTAAGAACACTAACACCTGAAGCTAGCGCGTCTACCAATTCCGCCACCTTCGCACTGTCACAAAACAGCTTTCAATTCTTTTACTTTACCCTAGGTAAAGTGGGGTGGCTAATGGGGCTCGAACCCACGACAACTGGAATCACAATCCAGGGCTCTACCAACTGAGCTATAGCCACCATAACTACTTTATCTACTGCTTACTTCACGCGGTAATCATACCACCGCAGCTCCTGCGCACAAAATTAATGGCGCGCCCGACAGGATTCGAACCTGAGACCTCTGCCTCCGGAGGGCAGCGCTCTATCCAGCTGAGCTACGGGCGCGTAGCGCCGTTGCGGGTGGGGATACTACGGTTTTATGCCCATCCTGTCTAGTGCTTTTTCTCAGAAATGTTGAGTTCGCTGACCCTTTGCTCACTCTTGCAGCAGAAAGGGCCCGACAAGGCCCTTTTCGTAAGCTTAGCGCTGACTTTCTGTCCGCTTTTCAGGCTGATGATGGACTTTATGCATACCGAATACAAAGTAACACAGGCTCACCGCAGCCAGGAAAATCATCCCCACCACCAACGAAATCCGCGTATCCGGATTGATCCCCATGCCAACCAGCACACAAATCAGGAAAGCGATGGTCAGGTAGTTCATGTAAGGGAACATAAATGACTTGAAGCTGTGAGTCTTCATCGCTTCTTTATGGGCACGGCGGAAATAGATCTGGCTGATCAGCACCACGAACCACGGCATCATGCCCGGCAGCACGCTGGCGCTATAGACATAGACAAACACCTGCTGAGGATTGGGGATAACGTAGTTCAGCGCAGACCCCACCAACAGGCAAATGATGGTAACGGCAATACAGTTGACCGGTACGCCGCTGGCAGAAAGCCTGGTCAATGCCGCAGGCAGTTGGCGGTTCTTGGCCAGGGCATAGAGCATGCGGCCGCCGCTATACATGCCGCTGTTGCAGCCGGAGAGCGCGGCAGTCAACACCACAAAGTTGATGATACCTGCGGCGGCGACGATACCAATCTTGGCAAAGGTCAGCACAAACGGACTGCCTGCGGTGCCGATACCGTTCCACGGGAAGATGGTGACAATCACGAAGATGGCACCGACATAGAAAATCAGGATACGCCACAGGATGTTGTTGATCGCACGTTTGAGCGTCACCTGCGGGTTTTTGGCTTCCCCGGCGGTAATGCCGACCAGTTCAACCCCTTGGTAAGAAGCCACCACGATACACAGGGCAAACAGGAAGCCTTTCCAGCCACCGGCAAAGAAGCCGCCGTGAGCCGTCAGGTTGGCAAAGCCCGTCGGTTGCCCGCCGTTACCAAAGCCGAAGAAGATCACCCCCAAGCCCACCAGGATCATCACGATAATGGTGGTGACCTTGATCATGGCAAACCAGAACTCCAGCTCACCGTACAGGCGCACCGCCGCCAGGTTGGCTAACGCGACCATAGCGACCGCAATTAACGCAGGCAGCCACTGCGGTATCTCTGGGAACCAGAACTGCACATAGACGCCGATAGCCGTGATTTCCGATATCCCCACGGCAAGCCACATAAACCAGTAGCCCCAGGCGGTGAGATAGCCGAAAAAGGGGTTCATGTATTTGTGCGCATAGACAGCGAAAGAGCCCGCTACCGGCTCCAGGAACAGCATCTCCCCCATCGAACGCATGATGAAGAACACAAACAGGCCAGCGATGATATAGGCCAGCAGCACCGAAGGCCCTGCCCATTTCAACGTACTGGCTGACCCCATAAACAGACCCACGCCGATCGTGCCACCCAGGGCGATCAGCTCTATATGTCGCGCTTCTAACCCGCGATGTAAACCTTGTGGTTTTTCTTTGCTTGCCATACATCCTCAATCATATTTTTGATGCTGTTTTGCCTGCCGATCGGTGCCGGTCATTATTGTTTTAGACAAGTTGAGTGTAATTCATCCCCAGCCGGGCAAAACGGAACTTAAGGAGTCATCCGCACAATTTAATTGCGGGGAAGTGCCGCTGCAGCCTGGGGAAATTTTCGGGCGCTATGGTTTCGCATTTTGCCGCTATAAGCAAACAGCGAATTAAAACCTTATGGAATAAGTGACGAGGGAATGATTGACCGAGGTTATAGCTTTGACCACGTTATGCCCGATAGGGAGATTATTTGAGCAAAACAGACGCTGGAGCAACGGAGAGGCTGCTCCAGCCGAAGGATCACATCTTGCCGGTGTAGTAATAGCCGACGAACTTGAGTAGTCGAAGCTGGCGGCGAATACGGCTCGGCTGGCTGAGCAGGCGGTAGAGCCACTCCAGCCCCAGATTCTGCCACACCTTGGGCGCGCGCTTCACATGGCCGGTAAACACGTCATAGGTGCCGCCAACCCCCATATACAACGCCTGTGGATGCACCTTGCGGCAATCCCGCATCAGGATTTCCTGTTTGGGCGATCCCATCGCCACGGTCACGATAGCCGCGCCGCTGGCACGAATGCGTTCAAACAAGGCATCCCGCTGTTCCGGCTTGAAGTAGCCATCCTGGCTGCCTACCAGATTCACATTCCACTGGCTACGCAGCTTCTGCTCGGTCTCTGCCAGCACCGAAGGCTTGCCACCCACCAGAAACACCGGGGTGCCTTCCTGCCCGGCACGCTGCATCATGGCTTCCCACAGATCGGCCCCGGCCACGCGAGACACCTCCGCGCCAGGATACTTGCGGCGGATGGAGCGCACCATGCTGATGCCATCGGCATATTTGTACTCAGCCTCATCCAGCAAGGCATGCAGCGCCGGATCGGTTTCCGCATTGAGGATTTTCTCGGCGTTCATCGCCACCAGGGTGCCCTGCTTGACCCTGCCACCGTCGAACAGAAAATCCATACACTGCGCCATGTCGCGAAAGCCCCACAGGCTGAAACCACGCAGCTCATACTTGGGAACCGAAATGTTTGCTTCCATTGTCACTATTACCTTGGCACAAGGGAGTTGGCTACGGGAGCCAACGCGCGCTTGCGCATAATTCGAGTCTTGATAAGCCCGGCAGCATCAAACAGCCAGTACAGTAATTTTGCCAATACCAGGCAGGCACCAAAAATGATGCAGAAGAACACCACGCGTGAGACAAAGGAATCAACCCCCTCACGCGCCAGCACGATGATATTAAACACCGCACCAAAGCAGAACCCTTGCAAAATCGCCGCCTTAAAGCGGTTCTGTTCACTTTTGCCCAGCTCATACAGCCAGTCGAACCACTTGATGATCAGGCCCACCACAATGGCGCCCAGCGGGATAAACAGCACCCCACCCATCACCACCAGCGAACCAATCAGCGTCGGGGAAATCGCCAGCCCGGAATGGTTGTCCAGCACTTCCCAGGTAAAGTAGTTGGCGGTATTCAGCACCAGATCAGGCCGCCCCGGCCACAACCAGGCAGGGATAAAGACATAGAAATCACGCACGATCGGGGCCAGCCCCTGGAAATCGATCTTGTCGTAATTTTGCAGCAGCAGCCCCAGATTCTCCCACGGCGAGAAGGTATCACGCGTCAGATACAGGAAAGTGTAGAACGCTTCCGGGCCGCTGACATCCAGGCTATAGCGTTTTAACGCCAGCCAGAACATGCCGACAATGCCAAACACCCCGGCGGCTACCAGCATCCACAGCGAGATCCAGCCGCGCACAATGCCGATAAACAGGAATAGTGCGAACGCGATGATGATGTTGGCACGGGTACCGCCCACGATCACGTAGGTCAGAATGCCAAACGCCACCGTGGCCGCCAGGAAGAAGAACCAGGCACGCAGATCCTGCTTCAGGAAATAGACCACCAGCATCGCCGGGATGAAGAAGTAGAAGAAGCGCTTGAGCGCCACCCCTGACACATCGCTGGAGAAGATTTGGCTGTAGGAGTTGAGCTTGAACAGCAGGAAGCCGTTTTGCATAAAGAAGATGCCCACGGTGCCGATCGCCACCAGCGCCAGCAATATCCAGGTGATATGCGTCTCAACCCGGTTCATGGTGAACACCGGCTTATGCGGCTGACCAGTGCGTTTACGCAACCGCGTCTTGTAGCTGACGTAGTAAATCGCGTAGAAGGCGGTGGCGGAGAGAATGGCGTACAGCAGGAACTCTACCGGCACCACGGCCACGTCAAACTGGAACACCAGTAAGCAGGTCAGCGGGAAGCCAAAGTAAAACGTCAGCAGATAGAGCAGGGAAAAGAAGACGTTAAAGTTGAAGCGGACGCGCCGAAACTCCTGATAGGTCAGGGTGAGCACAAACAGCGCCCCGATCAGATAGACGACAAACAGCCCGCCAAACTGTGCCAGCGTCATGGGTTTTCCCCCGCCGCCAGCGCCAATGCCTGCTGCCAGCCATCCACGTAGTTCGGATTGAAAAAGGCGATGGATTGCTTATCCAGCGTTGCCAGCTGGCGCTGTGATTCGCGCACCACGGCTTCATCCAGCGAATCGCCATAGAACAGCACCGGCAGATGCTGCTCGGCCAGGTCCTGCCAGAATGGGTTCTTGCGGCTCAGGACAAAAGGCACGCCAAACTGGATCAACAGGCACAGCGTACCGATCCCCTGCTGGCGGTCGAAAATGAAGTAGCCGAGATCGCATTCACGCAGGATATTGAGATAATCGTCAAACGCCACCTGCTGGGTCAGCAATTGCAGGTTCTGCTCGGAGAACAGCTTCAGGCCCGCCGCACGCACCTGGGCAATATAGGCGTCGTTATTGGCCGGATAGCCCATCGGCAAAATCACCCGCACTTTGTCACCAAATTGCTGATGGATCGCCTGTAACGCCTCGATATGGCGGTTGGTGGTATCACCAGAGTTGCCCACCAGGATGGTCATCGGCCCGGCCAGGTTCTTTTCGACTTCGATGCCTGTCAACGCTGGGTCCATCCGCGTCGGGAAATACAGCAGCGAGGCCGGAACGCGCGCGTGCCGCTGCTGGTAGTGGATCAGGTCGCCTCGGGTAGCAAACACGTGGCCAATACGCCCTTGGGCAATGCGGCGCAGCACGTAGAACAGGCGATATTTCCAACTGGTGGCATTTTCATACAGATCGGCCCCCCAGATATGCCAGCTCACCTGGCGCGGCTTGATTTTGCCACTCAGCAAGGCCAGCCACAGCGCCGCGTTAAACTGGCCATGCAGGAACAGGCGGTTGTCACGGTTGGCCTTGGCACGGGCAATCACGGCCTCTGCGAGGCTCTTTTTGCCGGGGAAAGACTCGATGGTCAGTTTGGGAAAGTGGCCCAACGCGGCCACGTCTTTGGCTGCCACCATGAAGTGACACACTTGTTCTACGGGCAGGCGTTCGGCCAGCACGTCGTTAAAGAAGCGCAGCACCGTCTGATTATGATGCGGGATATCAGATCCCAGTACGTGGATTAGTATGGTCATACTCGTCTACGATAAAGAATAAATACGCAGCTACAGAGCGCAAAATACACGATGTAGGTTGCCATATAGGCCTGTGCTGCCCCTAATGCGCCGTGCAGTGGGATCAGCCAGTGCGAGAACAGCGTCAGCAAGGCAAACTGGCTGACCTCTGTCAGAATATAAAAACGTAACGACGCCTTGGCGATCACCAGGTAACCAAAGACGTAGGCCCCGACTTTCAGCACGTCCCCCACCAGTTGCCAGGCAAACAGATCGCGCATGGCAACGAATTTCTCTGAGAACAGCAGCCAGATGGCGAAGTCACGCAGCAGCCAGACGGTAAAGCTGGCAGCGGCGACCGCAGGCAGCACAAACTTCAGCGAGCGCACGATCTCCCGCGAAATAGCGCTTTTCTCTTGCAGGCGCGACAACGTTGGCAGCAGGTAAACGGTGAAAGAAGCGGTAATAAACTGCAGGTAGGCATCGGAGATACTGCTCACCCCTTGCCAGATCCCCACTTCGTCCCAGCCGTAATGCTCTGCCAGCAGGTTACGCATCATTACATAGGCGACCGGCAAGGTCACGGAGGTGATGAG
Organism: Serratia sp. Res13-Sevr-LER1-36-b; assembly: GCF_015673035.1. Taxonomy (NCBI): domain Bacteria; kingdom Pseudomonadati; phylum Pseudomonadota; class Gammaproteobacteria; order Enterobacterales; family Yersiniaceae; genus Serratia; species Serratia sp. Res13-Sevr-LER1-36-b. Next base: position 118,742 of record NZ_JADACK010000021.1, read on the forward strand.
CGCCATCAGGGTAAACTTACCGAGATGGCTGGCCAGCGCCTTATCCCAGGCCAGTGCCAGATAGCGCAGCGGCAGCGCCTTGCGCCGCCACAGCATGAAACCGGCAGGCAACACCACCAGGGCGGGAACCAGAGCCAGCCCGGCCAACGCGCCTTCATAGCCGCCCAGCTTAAAGCATAGCGTAAAGGCAACCACACCGATCAGGCTGCCAGCGATCACCGCCAGCGCGTTACCCATCGCATCGCGATAACCTTTGAGGATCGCCAGGAACAGGTTGGCGTAGGCAATCCCCATCTGGATAAACGCCACCGCCCGCACCACGTTCACATAGTCACCATGGCCAAACAGCCCACGGCTGATCGGCTCGGCAGCAAACAGGAACACTAGCGCCAGCAGGGTTGAGAAACCCAGCACGATGCTGGATGCGGTACCCACCGCCATCCGCAACCGCTGCGGATCCTGATGGTATTCCGCCACATACTTGGTGATACCGTTAAAAATCCCGGCACCCGACAGCACGCCCAGCACGGTGATCAACTGGCGGAAGTTACCCGCCTGCCCAACACCGCTGGGGCCGAAGGCCACCGCCAACATTTTTACCACCAGCAACCCCACGCCGATCTTGATCAGCGTGGAGCCAGCGGTCCAAATCGATGCTTTTGCCAGCGACATATCAGGCGAGGAAGCTCAGGATGGTATTGATCACCGTACGTTGATTGACGTCTGACATGTTAAAGAACAGCGGCAGACGCACCAGGCGCTCGCTCTCTTTGGTGGTGAAGCGGTCCTCGCCGGAGAAACGGCCAAACTTCTCACCCGCCGGGCAGGCGTGCAGCGGGATGTAATGGAACACCGACATGATTTCGGCTTCTTTCAGGTAGTCGATAAACGCGGTGCGATCCTGCACGTCTTTCAGCTTGATGTAGAACATATGGGCGTTATGCACGCAGTTGGCCGGTATGACCGGCAAGGCGATACGCCCCGCAGCCGCCAACGGTTTCAAGGCATCGTAATAGTTCTGCCACAGCTTCAGGCGGCGCTGGTTGATCGTCTCGGCGGCTTCCAGTTGCGCCCACAGATAAGCGGCTTGCAGATCTGACATCAGATAGCTGGAACCAATATCGCGCCAGGTATATTTGTCCACCTGACCACGGAAGAACTGGCTGCGGTTGGTGCCTTTTTCACGGATCACTTCGGCACGATCGATCAGAGCCGGGTCGTTAATCAGCGTCGCGCCACCTTCACCGCCAGCGGTGTAGTTTTTGGTCTCATGGAAGCTGAAGCAGCCGATATGGCCGATGGTGCCCAAGGCTTTGCCTTTATAGGTCGACATCACGCCCTGCGCAGCATCTTCTACCACCATCAGGTTGTACTTCTTCGCCAACGCCATGATGGTGTCCATTTCGCAGGCCACGCCAGCGTAATGCACCGGCACGATGGCACGGGTTTTATCGGTGATCGCCGCTTCAATCTTGGTTTCATCGATGTTCATGGTGTCTGGACGCAGATCGACAAACACCATCACCGCCCCGCGCAGCACAAAGGCGTTAGCGGTGGATACGAAGGTGTAGCTCGGCATGATCACTTCATCACCCGGCTGGATATCCAGCAGGATGGCGGCCATTTCCAGTGACGCGGTGCAAGACGGCGTCAGCAGCACTTTCGGGCAGCCGAAATGCTGTTCCATCCACTGCTGGCAGCGACGGGTAAAACCACCGTCACCACAGAGTTTGCCGCTGCTCATCGCGGCCTGCATATAATCGAGTTCCGTGCCAACAACCGGTGGAGCGTTAAATGGGATCATGTAAACCTCTATAGAACCAATACGCGGTGCTTTCTAGGGTGGCACCGTGCCGTTGATAGAGCCGTAACGCGGCAATATTACTTATCTGAGTCGCGATCCGCAGGCGCTGCAGCCGTTGCTGCTGGCACCAGGCGATCGCGGCAGTCATCAGCCGAGAACCGGTCCCTTTACCTTGTACACCTGGGAATGCCGCCAGCAGGCCGATACGCGCCTCTTGCTGGCCGATATCACGCAGGCTGACAAACCCTTCAGGCTCCCCATCGCTGCCCAGCACAAGCAGGCACTGATGGTCAAACGTCCCCAGCACCGCTTTTTCAATCCAGGTGGCGTAAAAACGCCCGCTGTCCTGCGGCTGATACCAAGGCGCGCGAAAACGGCTGGCGGCAAAAACCTTGGCCGCCACCGAACGCAACAGTGGAATATCTTCAGGCTGGGCGATGCGGATAGCCGGTAAATTCAATGCACAATCTGTGCCAATTGCCAGGGCAAAGTCCACTTCGCCCTCTACCAGCCGAAATCCCACGCCAGCCAAACCATCGGCCAAGTCCAGGCGCTGAGCCGGGATCTTGGCCTGAACCAGCGCAAACGCATCCAGTTCAGTTGCCGTCAGCGCGGGAGCCGCATCGTCAAAATGCAGTTTGGCGCTAGAGAGTTGGAAATACTCGCTTTCCCAACCCAAAGGCTCAATATTGGCGTGGACGGACATGCAGTAAATCCAGTAAGTATTTGCCATAGCCGGTTTTGGCTAACGCCTGCGCCGAGCGTCTTACGCCATCATCATCCAGCCAGCCGTTACGCCAGGCGATCTCTTCCAGACAGGCAATCTTGAACCCCTGGCGCTTCTCTACCGTCTGCACAAAGGTACTGGCTTCGATCAGGCTGTCGTGGGTGCCGGTATCGAGCCAGGCAAAACCACGCCCCAGCAGCTCGACGCTCAATTCGCCACGTTCCAGATACATCTGGTTGATGCTGGTGATCTCCAGCTCGCCACGTTCGGAAGGCTTCACCTGCTTGGCGAAATCCACCACCTGGTTGTCATAGAAATAAAGGCCGGTGACCGCCCAATTGGACTTTGGCTTCAGCGGCTTTTCTTCAATCGACAGCGCGCGGAAGTTATCGTCGAACTCCACTACGCCAAAGCGCTCTGGGTCCATGACCTGGTAACCAAATACCGTGGCACCTTTCAGACCCTGAACCACGCTTTTCAGTTTCGGGCTGAAGCCCTGGCCGAAGTAGATATTGTCGCCCAGCACCAGGCAGCACGGCTCACCGCCGATAAACTCTTCGCCAATCAGGAAGGCCTGCGCCAACCCGTCCGGGCTCGGTTGTTCGGCGTAGCTGAGGTTGATGCCAAACTCTTCACCGCTGCCCAGCAAACGGCGAAACGAGGGCAGATCTTCTGGCGTAGAGATAATCAGAATATCGCGGATCCCGGCCAGCATCAGCACCGAGAGCGGATAGTAAATCATCGGTTTATCGTAAATGGGCAGCAACTGCTTGGAGACGCCGCGGGTGATCGGGTGTAAACGCGTCCCCGAACCGCCGGCTAGAATAATACCTTTCATCGTCACTCCTGACTCACCTTCGTTACGCGAAAGTTCTTTTTGCCATACGTTAAGTAAACATACCCAATAGATTTCGAGCCACAGCCAGGCGGCAAGTACGTCAGTCCCCAGGAGCTTATACATAATAAGTGACTGGGGTTGACGTACGCAGCCAACAACGCTGTGGCCTGAAAGATGAAGGGTATTACTGGCTTAAGCCTAAACGTTCCCCGGCATAAGACCCGTCTTGCACTCGGCGCCACCAGGTTTCATTGTTCAGATACCAGGAAACCGTCTTGCGGATGCCGCTTTCAAAGGTTTCCTGTGGGCGCCAACCCAGTTCACGTTCAATTTTGCCCGCGTCGATGGCATAGCGCATATCGTGGCCAGGGCGATCTTTAACGTAGGTGATCAGATCGCGATATTTCGCCACGCCCTGCGGCTTGTTCGGTGCCAGCTCTTCCAGCAGATCGCAGATAGTCTGTACCACTTCGATATTTTTGCGTTCGTTGTGGCCACCGATGTTATAGGTTTCCCCAATCACACCTTCTGTCACCACCTGATATAACGCCCGCGCATGGTCTTCCACAAACAGCCAGTCACGCACCTGCGCCCCGTCGCCGTAGACCGGCAGCGGTTTGCCGGAGATGGCATTAAGGATCACCAGCGGCACCAGCTTCTCTGGGAAGTGGTAAGGGCCGTAGTTGTTGGAGCAGTTAGTCACGACGGTGGGGAAACCGTAGGTACGCAGCCAGGCGCGCACCAGGTGGTCGCTCGAGGCCTTGGAGGCGGAATACGGGCTGCTTGGCGCGTAAGGCGTAGTTTCGGTAAACAGATCGTCGGTGCCGTGCAGGTCGCCGTACACCTCATCGGTAGAGATATGATGGAAGCGGAAAGCCTGCTTTTTCTCTGCCGCCAGCGCCTGCCAATAATGACGGGCAGCCTCCAGCATGGTGTAAGTGCCCACTATGTTGGTTTCGATAAAGGCCGCCGGGCCGTCGATCGAGCGGTCAACGTGGCTTTCTGCCGCCAGGTGCATCACGAAATCCGGCTGGTACTGCGCAAATACGCGGTCCAGTGCGGCACGGTCACAGATATCTACCTGCTCGAAAGCATAGCGCTCGTTGTCCGCCACACCCGCCAGCGACTCCAGGTTACCGGCATAGGTGAGCTTATCAACCACCACCACGCTGTCGCGGGTACCCTCGATGATGTGTCTTACTACGGCAGAGCCGATAAATCCGGCCCCGCCAGTGACCAAAATACGTTTCAACGCCAAACTCCTTTGGTGTCCACGATCCAGGACTGCTTAATCTCTTCCAGCCTGATGGCCTTGAATTCTTTATGATCGACCAGCATCACGATCACATCCGCCTGCTGTAAGGCCTCAGGCAGTTTTTTCAGCGTAACGTGGCCCGCCAGTGACTTCGGCAATTGCTCAACGTTAGGCTCGACCGCCAGGGTTTCACCCACGTGCCAATCTGCAATCAGGTGAGCCACTTCAACCGCCGGGCTTTCACGCAGGTCGTCGATATTGGGTTTGAACGCCAAACCGAAGCAGGCAATTTTCACTTCAGAAGCGCGCTTGTTAGTGGCCGCCAGGCAATCTGCCACGGCTGCCTTGACTTGATCGACCACCCAGAGCGGTTTGCCGTCGTTAACCAGGCGCGCAGTATGGATCAGACGAGCCTGTTGCGGGTTCTGTGCCACGATGAACCAAGGATCAACGGCGATACAGTGCCCGCCCACGCCTGGGCCAGGTTGCAGAATGTTGACGCGCGGGTGGCGGTTGGCCAGGCGGATCAGTTCCCACACGTTAATGCCTTGCTCGGCACAGATCAGCGAAAGCTCGTTGGCAAACGCGATGTTAACGTCGCGGAAGCTGTTTTCCGTCAGTTTGCACATCTCGGCGGTGCGCGAGTTGGTGATCACACACTCACCTTCGAGGAAAATCTTGTACAGCGCGCTGGCGCGCTCGGAGCATTTTGGCGTCATCCCGCCAATCACGCGGTCGTTCTGGATCAGCTCAACCATTACCTGCCCAGGCAGCACGCGCTCAGGGCAGTAGGCAATGTTCACGTCGGCCTGCTCACCGGCATCCTGCGGGAAACTCAGATCGCTACGCGCCTCTGCCAGCCACAGAGCCATCTGCTCGGTAGCGCCCACCGGTGAAGTAGACTCCAGGATCACCAGGTCGCCTTTTTTCAGTACCGGTGCCAATGACTTGGCGGCGGCTTCAACATAGGCCAGATCGGGTTCGTGATCCCCTTTGAACGGCGTGGGTACGGCGATCAGGAACGCATCGGCCGCCAGCGGTTTAGTCACCGCCTGCAGGTAACCGCCTTCTACCGCTTCTTTTACCACGCGATCCAAATCAGGTTCGACGATGTGGATGGCACCGCGGTTAATGGTATCTACCGCGTGCTGGTTAACATCTACGCCCACCACTTTTTTCTTGCGGGAAGCAAACGCCGCCGCCGTTGGCAAACCGATATAACCCAGGCCAATAACTGAAATAGTGTTAAAACTCATAGTGTCACCTGATGATTCTTTAAAGCTTCGAGGATACGTTGGCAGGCATGCCCGTCACCGTACGGGTTATGCGCCCGGCTCATGGCGTGGTATTCGCCTTCGTCTGTCAATAACCGGGTTACCGCATCAACAATTTTAGCTACATCCGTTCCCACCAGCTGTACCGTGCCGGCATCTACCGCTTCTGGCCGCTCGGTGGTATCACGCATCACCAACACCGGTTTACCCAGCGATGGCGCCTCTTCCTGAATGCCGCCTGAGTCGGTCAGGATCAGATAAGATCGCGTCATCAGATAGACAAACGGCAGGTAATCCTGCGGATCGATCAGAATGATGTTATCGATCCCCTTCAAAATACGGTTGACCGGCTCGCTGACGTTCGGATTGAGGTGCACTGGATACACCACCTGCACATCAGGATGCTGAAGAGCAATCTCGGCCAAGGCGCTACAGATGCGCTCGAACCCACCGCCGAAGCTTTCGCGGCGGTGCCCAGTCACCAGGATCAGCTTTTTGTTGGCATCCAGGAAAGGATAACGCTGGTCAAGGCTGCTGCGTAGCTCTGGGTTGTGCATGATGCGGTCGCGCACCCACAGCAATGCATCGATCACGGTGTTGCCCGTGACGAAAATATGGTCGTCCCGCAGCGATTCACGTAACAGGTTCTGCCGTGAATTTTCGGTTGGCGAGAAGTGATACATCGCCAAATGCCCCGTCAACTTGCGGTTGGCCTCTTCAGGCCACGGAGAATAGAGATTACCGGTACGCAGGCCCGCTTCCACATGCCCCACCGGGATACGCTGATAAAACGCCGCCAGGCTGGTCGCCATGGTGGTCGTCGTGTCACCGTGAACCAACACCACGTCCGGCTTGAAGTCCTCCAGTACGCCTTTGATCCCTTCCAGAATGCGGCAGGTGATTTCACTCAGCCCCTGGCCCGGTTTCATAATATTCAGGTCGTAATCCGGTACGATTTCAAACAAACGCAGTACCTGATCCAGCATCTCGCGATGCTGTGCCGTAACGCAGACTCTTGACTCAAAGGCATCATCCTGAGCCAGAGCATGTACCAGAGGTGCCATTTTGATGGCTTCCGGTCTGGTGCCAAAAACAGTCAACACTTTCACAGCGAATCTCTTTTGGTCGGTGAAGTGCAGGCGAACCTGCAAAGTTGGGCACTCAGTGCCCAACAGCGAAATTATTATATTATTGATTAACTACGTGGCCGGCGTACCAAGGCAACGCCCGCACCAATCAGGCCACCGATTGCGCCCCACATAATCAGCCAGAATACCCGGCGTGGGCTATCACGTTTCACCGGCTCTTCCGGCGTACGTAAATAGCGGTAGGTCTGGAATTTGGCATCTAACGTCGGGCCGACGTTCAAAGTTGCCAGCATGGCCCGATTCTGATCGTAACTCACATCGTAAGCCGGGCCGGAAGCCTGTAAACCTTCCAGGCGTGCCTGCAGCATGGGTTTGCCCAACAGGAACAGATCGGAGTCTGGCAGCTGTTCGGCTGGCGTATCGGTCTGCGTACGGCTAATCCCCTGCTGCTCGGCGATTTTCAGCGCCTGCTGCACGGTCTTGAGCTCACGCTGATACATCGCATCGGCTACCGCTTCCTGGCGTTTGACCTGTGCACTCATCGAGGTGGTACGCGCCGCCCAGGCTCCCTGGATCTCTTCATTCAGATGCTGCGCCGCACGGTGGCTGGCAAAGGCAACATACTGACGCAACAGATGGTTGGAGTCTGGCGCGGTCTCGGCGGTGAGTTTCACGCTGTCATTCAGCACTTTTTTGTCGTCGCGCGGCGTGAACTGAATATTGTTAATCAGATCATCAAGCAACGCCGCATCGGCACGGGCATCCCCTTCCTGGCGCTGTTTGTAGTAATCGCTTTGCAGCCAGAAATCACGGCGCGTGTCATAAGCGGCCAACTGCATGATAAATTCATTATAGGCTTCATCGGCGATGCTTGGCTGATCGCTGGCAACCGCAGGCAGCGTGCGCTGATCCAGGTTACGCAGGAACTGCTGCTGAGAGTAATATCCCCCCAGCGCATTCACCGTTGGCTTATCGGTGATCGCCGTGGCGCTCCACTCCTGTTTCACCAGGTAGGAAACGATCAGCGCGACGGCAGCAAACAACACCGCGAAACCGATAATCCATTTTTTGCCGCGCCACAGGGTGCAGCATAAACCGCGGATATCGAGTTCGTTATCGACCACCGGGGTATTCTTGTCAGACGTTGTTTCAGGATTCATCACTGCCCTAAAGCCTCAGGTTAAGGTACTTGCTTATTGTTCGTTGCATTCCGCAGGCGGCGCTTGAGACGTTTGATATAGCGCGCAACCCGCCATGCACGTTTAATGCAATAGCCATACAAGAAGAATGCAAGCAAGAATAATGCCAACATAACCCATTCAGGTATGAAAGTCAGACGTTCGCCTATCACGCCAACCGCCGCCAACAGCGCTGCGGCCAAGGTGATGAGCACAAAAGCCTGACGAGGCGTAAAGCCCGCTCGCATAATCAAATGGTGGATGTGTTGACGGTCTGGCGAGAACGGGCTCATGCCCTTACGCAGACGGCGATACATGATGGCAATCATATCCATCAGCGGGATGGCGATAATCCACAGCGCGGTGACCGGTTTGATCGGATGGTTTGGCCCTTGCGAGCTTTGCACCAGCAGCCAGATGGCGGTAAAACCGATCAGCGTACTGCCGGCGTCACCCATAAAGACCTTATAGCGACGGCCAAGGATGCCGAGGTTGAGCAGAATATAGGGAACAATGGCCGCCAGCATGGCGAAACACCAGAAGGCAAGCTCGCTATGGCCGCCTTGATACAGCAGGATCCCCATTGCGCCGAACGACACGCAGGAGAGACCGCCGAGCAGGCCGTCGATACCGTCGACCATGTTAAAGGCGTTAATCGCCGCCCAAACGGCAAACAGCGTCACCAAATAGCCAAACGGCCCCAACTGCATTTCCCAGCCACCAAACACATAGCCGAGGCTGCGCAGATAAAGGCCAGCAAACACCATCATGGCGATACCGACCAGTGCCTGAATGGTGGCGCGGATCTTGACGCTAATATCGAAGCGATCGTCCAGCGCCCCGACGAATACCAGGACACCGGCGCAGGTGAGATAGAGTTTGCTGTGCGCAATCGTCTGGTCGGTGATCAGGAAGGCAAAGCAGATGCCAGCGTAAACAGAAATCCCACCCACCAGCGGGATCAGCCCCTGATGACGTTTGCGATAATTAGGCTTATCAACCAAACCAATAGGTTTTGCTGCCTTGCGAGCAACAAATAAAAAAGCCAGAGAAAACAGAAAAACAAAAAGAATTTCAGTACTCATGGTGAGTAAGTTCACGGTTAACAAATCTCTGAAGAAGATGAGGCAGCTTAACATGGGTAAAAAACCGCGCCACATGACCAAGCGACCTTTCAGTCATTTCCTATGACATAGACACTTATCAATGCCCAAAACGTGTCTTGCTTCAACGCATTAACGCAAAAACGGGCGCAAATAAGATAAGTTCTCAATAAGTCACAAGAATAACTTACTTTCCTTTACTGTTACTTATCGTATCCGCCAAAAGCAAAAAACGCCACGACTAGGCGTGGCGTTCCTCGAATATTTTACTTATTTATGAGCGTTTCATCATGTCGAAGAATTCATCGTTGGTTTTGGTCATCGCCAACTTGTTAATGAGGAACTCCATCGCGTCGATCTCGCCCATTGGGTGAATGATCTTGCGCAGGATCCACATCTTCTGCAGTTCTTCAGAGGTGGTGAGCAACTCTTCTTTACGCGTACCGGAACGGTTGTAATCGATAGCAGGGAACACGCGCTTCTCGGCGATTTTACGCGCCAGATGCAGTTCCATGTTACCCGTACCTTTAAACTCTTCGTAGATCACTTCGTCCATCTTCGAACCGGTATCGACCAGTGCGGTAGCGATGATGGTCAGGCTGCCGCCTTCCTCAACGTTACGAGCCGCACCGAAGAAACGCTTCGGACGATGCAGGGCGTTCGCATCCACACCACCGGTCAGCACTTTGCCTGAGGCAGGTACTACGGTGTTGTAGGCACGCGCCAGACGGGTGATGGAGTCCAGCAGGATGATCACGTCTTTTTTGTGTTCGACCAGGCGCTTGGCTTTCTCGATCACCATTTCGGCAACCTGTACGTGGCGGGATGCGGGTTCGTCAAAGGTAGAAGCGATGACTTCGCCTTTTACCAGACGTTGCATCTCGGTCACTTCTTCCGGACGTTCGTCGATCAGCAACACCATCAGCACGCAGTCTGGATGGTTGTATGCGATGCTCTGCGCAATGTTTTGCAGCAGCATGGTTTTACCGGCTTTCGGCGGTGCCACAATCAGGCCACGCTGGCCACGACCGATTGGCGCTGCCAGATCCAGTACGCGAGCCGTCAGATCTTCGGTAGAGCCGTTGCCGCGCTCCATACGCAAACGTGAGTTGGCGTGCAGCGGCGTCAGGTTTTCGAACAGGATCTTGTTACGGGCGTTTTCCGGTTTGTCGTAGTTGACTTCGTTAACTTTCAACAGGGCAAAATAGCGCTCGCCTTCTTTTGGCGGACGAATCTTACCGGAAATGGTGTCACCTGTGCGGAGGTTGAAGCGGCGGATTTGGCTGGGAGAAACGTAGATATCGTCGGGGCCTGCGAGGTAGGAACTGTCTCCGGAACGGAGGAAACCAAATCCATCCTGCAATATCTCCAGCACGCCATCACCGAAGATATCTTCTCCGCTTTTCGCATGTTGCTTGAGTATAGAGAAGATAATGTCCTGTTTGCGCAGGCGGGCCAGGTTTTCCAGCCCCATATTTTCGCCGAGAGTAATCAGCTCAGAAACCGGCGTATTCTTTAATTCGGTAAGATTCATAGTGGGGGTTCTTAAACTCGGGGTGTGTCTCGAACTAGTATCGTGAATGGTATGGCAGCGTGTTATACCCATAACCTTTCAAGCTACAACGTGAAATTCATAGGGTATGCGTGCCTGTTACTGGACGTTCGATCGCCGGGCTGCTGGGCCGCCGCAGTAAGAAATGGCTTAGCTGGGGCGCACACGCTGACGGTTTAAGATCGAAGGTGCCTTAAAACTGATTTTTTTGTAAAACCGCTTGATCGTCAAAACACGGGCTAGGTTCACAGTAAAATGCTAGTGCCGATGGTTCAACGTAGAGTAATGCTTAGATTCAGACTCTTTAGATTTAATACTTATGGCAAGTTCAGAATGCAGTATGGTTAAACTTAACACGCTTCTTGGCAGGCGTCTAGCGGTGAATGAAAATCCCCCTCCAGACGCCCGTCACGGGGCTTCCCGCCCTAATTACAGATTCGCGTCCAGGAACTCTTTGAGCTGGCCCTTGGACAGCGCGCCGACCTTGGTCGCTGCCACTTCACCGTTCTTGAACAACAACAGCGTCGGGATACCGCGGATGCCGTATTTAGGCGCGGTAAGCGGGTTTTGATCGATGTTCAGTTTGGTAATGGTCAACTTGCCGGCGAACTCTTCGGCAATCTCGTCGAGGATCGGAGCAATCATCTTGCACGGACCACACCATTCAGCCCAGAAATCGACCAGGATTGGCCCTTCGGCTTTCAGCACATCGGAATCGAAGCTGTCGTCAGTCAGGTGAATAATTTTATCGCTCATGTTCTACTCCACAGGATTAGGTCTACCTTGTTGGTGTAGCATCAAACCAACTCAGGTGATTTTATTTCACCGCTTTTATTTCAACGGATATGCTTTCGTAAAGCAATAGTTAGCTGATATTCTACCACACTATGAGCAAAACACACTTGACCGAACAGAAGTTTTCCGACTTCGCCCTGCACCCGTTAGTCCTTGAAGCCCTTGAGAAAAAAGGGTTTCACAACTGCACGCCCATCCAGGCGTTAGCATTGCCGCTCACCCTCAGTGGGCGCGACGTTGCAGGTCAGGCGCAAACCGGTACCGGAAAGACGCTGGCATTTTTAGCGTCTACTTTTCACTATTTGCTGTCCCACCCGGCGAAAGAAGGTCGCCAGACCAACCAGCCGCGCGCCTTGATCATGGCGCCTACGCGTGAACTGGCGGTGCAGATCCATTCCGATGCAGAAGCTCTGTCGCAGTCTACCGGGTTGAAGCTTGGCCTGGCCTACGGCGGCGATGGCTATGACAAACAGCTGAAAGTGCTGGAAAGCGGCGTAGATATTCTGGTGGGGACCACCGGCCGTTTAATCGACTACGCCAAACAAAACTATATCGATCTGGGTGCGATCCAGGTTGTGGTGCTCGATGAAGCCGACCGCATGTACGATCTGGGCTTTATCAAAGATATCCGCTGGCTGTTCCGCCGCATGCCTGCGGTCGATCAACGCCTGAACATGCTGTTCTCTGCCACCCTGTCCTATCGCGTACGCGAACTGGCCTTTGAGCAGATGAACAATGCCGAATATGTGGAAGTTGAACCGGAACAGAAAACTGGCCACCGCATTCAGGAAGAGCTGTTCTACCCTTCCAACGAAGAAAAAATGCGCCTGCTGCAGACGCTGATCGAGGAAGAGTGGCCGGATCGCTGCATCATCTTCGCCAACACCAAGCACCGCTGTGAGGACATCTGGGGCCATCTGGCTGCGGACGGTCACCGCGTAGGCTTGCTGACCGGCGACGTGGCGCAGAAAAAACGCCTGCGTATTCTGGACGACTTCACCAAGGGTAACCTGGATATCCTGGTCGCCACCGATGTCGCCGCACGCGGCCTGCATATCCCGTTGGTGACTCACGTCTTCAACTACGATCTGCCGGACGACTGCGAAGACTACGTGCACCGCATTGGCCGTACTGGCCGCGCGGGCGAAAGCGGTCACTCCATCAGCCTGGCCTGTGAAGAGTACGCGCTTAACCTGCCAGCCATCGAGACTTATACCGGCCACAGCATTCCTGTGAGCAAGTACAACAGCGATGCGCTGCTGAGCGATCTGCCAGCACCGAAGCGCCTTGTGCGCCCACGTGGCAACAACGGCCCACGCCGTAACTCTTCCGCGCCACGTCGTGGTGGTGCGCCACGTAACAACCGTAAACGTTCAGGCTAATAGACAACTATGCCAGGTTCCAGCACCCTCTATGCCGCCATCGATCTGGGTTCCAACAGTTTCCATATGTTGGTGGTACGTGAGGTGGCTGGCAGTATCCAGACGCTGGCTCGCATCAAGCGCAAAGTGCGCCTGGCGGCCGGGCTGGATCAGCACAATCACCTGTCACAGGAAGCCATGCAGCGTGGCTGGCAATGTTTGCGGCTGTTCTCAGAACGCTTGCAGGATATCCCGCGCGATCAAATTCGGGTCGTCGCCACCGCAACGCTGCGCCTGGCCAATAACGCGGCCGAATTCCTGCAAACCGCCGAAACTATCCTTGGCTGCCCCGTTCAGGTCATCAGCGGCGAAGAAGAAGCCCGCCTGATTTACCACGGCGTTGCCCACACCACAGGCGGCCCGGATCGGCGTCTGGTGGTCGATATCGGGGGTGGCAGCACGGAGTTGGTCGTAGGTACAGGGGCGCAGGCCGCGCAGCTGTACAGCCTTTCGATGGGCTGTGTCACCTGGCTCGAACGCTTCTTCAGCGATCGCAATCTGGAGCGGGATAACTTCGAAGCCGCCGAACAGGCCGCGCGTGAAATGGTGCGGCCGATCGCCCCACAACTTCGTCAACATGGCTGGCAGATTTGCGTCGGCGCCTCCGGTACCGTGCAAGCGCTACAGGAAATCATGGTGGCGCAGGGGATGGACGAACGTATTACCCTGCCCAAGCTGCGGCAGTTGAAACAACGCGCCATTCAGTGTGGCAAGCTGGAAGAGCTGGAAATCGAAGGCCTGACGCTGGAACGTGCCTTGGTGTTCCCAAGCGGCCTGTCGATACTGCTGGCCATTTTCCAGGAGTTAGGCATCGAAAGCATGACGCTGGCCGGTGGCGCTCTGCGCGAAGGGCTGGTGTATGGCATGCTGCATCTGCCAGTCGAGCAGGATATCCGCAGCCGCACGTTACGTAACCTGCAACGCCGTTACCTGCTGGATATCGAGCAGGCCGAACGCGTCAGCCAGTTGGCCGCGAACTTCTGTTTGCAGACCACCAACGAATGGCAATTGGATACGCGATGTCGTGAGCTTCTGCATGCGGCCTGCCTGATCCACGAAATCGGCCTGAGCGTCGATTTCAAACAGGCTCCTCAACACGCCGCCTATCTGGTCAGTCATCTAGATTTACCCGGCTTTACCCCAGCACAGAAAAAACTGTTAGCCACCCTGCTGCAAAACCAAAGCAATGCCCTCGATCTGGCGCTGCTGAGCCAACAAAACGCCGTGCCGCCCCGCGTGGCACAGCGCATGTGTCGTCTGTTACGTCTGGCCATCATCTTTGCCAGCCGCCGCCGTGACGATACCCTTCCCGCAGTACGCCTGCGTGCAAACGATGAAGAGTTGCATGTGATTTTGCCGCACGGCTGGTTAGAGCGACATCCGCTGCGCGCAGAGGCGTTGGATCAGGAAAGCCACTGGCAGAGCTATGCTCACTGGCCACTGTTTTTGGAAGAGCAGTCTTAAAAGGGCACACGCAGCGCCCCTGTGTAGGAAGCCAGTGCAGGCTTTTGTTAGCGGTCTGAGACGCCTTCGCAACTAGTCTCAGCTACCGCCTTTGGCCTTGGCCAACATCGCCTTCACGCTGGCCAAATGGCTCTGGCCTTTCTCCATCCGCTCCTGCGGGCTGACCACCTTACGTTCCGACTCCCAGGCCAGATCGTCCTGCGGCAGTTCCAACAGGAAACGGCTGGGTTCCGGCCGCACCAGCTCACCGTATTGGCGACGTTCGCGACACAGGGTGAAAATCAGCTCTTTCTGGGCTCGAGTGATCCCCACATAGGCCAAACGCCGCTCTTCATCGACATTATCCTCGTCAATGCTGCTCTGATGCGGCAATAACCCCTCTTCCATCCCCACCAGGAACACATAGGGGAACTCCAGCCCCTTGGAAGCATGCAGAGTCATCAGTTGTACCTGATCCAACTCTTCGTCACTTTCGCCGCGCTCCATCATGTCACGCAACGTAAAGCGCGTGACCACCTGGGTCAGCGTCATCGGTTCGTCCAGATCGTTGCCTTCCAGCATCTCGGTCATCCAGCCAAACAGCGTGTTGACGTTTTTCATGCGCATTTCGGCCGCTTTCGGGCTGGGCGAGGTTTCAAACAGCCAGCTTTCATAGTCGATGCCGCGGATCAGATCGCGCACCGCTGCCACCGGTTCACGCTCCACCATCTGGATGATACCTTCCATCCAGTGGGTGAAACGCTGTAAAGACTCCAGCCCCCGTCCGGTCAGATACTGGCCCAGGCCAAGATCGAAGCTGGCGCTGAACAGGCTCTTGTTACGCTGATTGGCCCACTCCCCCAATTTTTGCAGCGTCGCCGGGCCGATTTCCCGCTTCGGCGTATTGACGATACGCAGGAAGGCGCTGTCGTCATCCTGGTTGGTCAAAACCCGCAGATAGGCCAGCAAATCCTTGATTTCCGGGCGCGAGAAGAACGACGTGCCGCCAGAAATCTTGTACGGAATGCGGTTCTGCATCAGCATTTTTTCAAACAGCCGCGACTGGTGGTTTCCGCGATAGAGGATCGCATAGTCGCCGTAGTTGGTTTTCTTCACAAAGTGATGGGCGATCAGTTCCCCCACCACCCGCTCGGCCTCGTGATCTTCATTGTTGGCCGTGACCACCTTCAACTCTTCGCCGTAGCCCAGTTCGGAGAACAGGCGTTTTTCAAAGACGTGCGGGTTGTTGGCAATCAGGATATTGGCGGCCTTCAAAATACGTTCGCTGGAACGGTAGTTCTGCTCCAGCTTGATCACCTGTAACGCCGGGAAATCTTCCTTTAGCAGTACCAGGTTCTGCGGACGTGCTCCACGCCAGGAGTAGATCGACTGATCGTCATCCCCCACTACGGTAAAGCGTGCGCGGTTACCCACCAGCAGTTTCACCAGTTCGTACTGGCTGGTGTTGGTGTCCTGATATTCATCCACCAGCAGGTAGCGGATACGGTTCTGCCAGCGCTCACGCACCTCCTCATTACGCTGTAGCAACAAGGTGGGCAGCAGGATCAGATCGTCAAAATCCAGGACGTTACAGGCCCTCATGTGGTCGTGATACAGCCCGTAGCAATGGGCGAACAGTTTGTCCCGCTCGGAGCGCGCCAGCCCCATTGCCCGTTGTGGATCCACCAGATCGTTCTTCCAGTTGGAAATGGTCGAGATCAGCTGTGCCACCAGAGTCTTGTCGTTTTCCAGCCACTTCTCGGTCAGTTCCTTCAACAACGCCAGTTGGTCTTGATCGTCAAACAGCGAGAAGTTGGACTTCATCCCCAACGCGGCGTATTCGCGTTTGATCACTTCCAGCCCCAGCGTATGGAAGGTGGAGATCATCAGGCCACGTGACTCTTTGCGCCCCATGGTTTGCGCCACACGCTCTTTCATCTCACGCGCCGCTTTGTTGGTGAAGGTTACGGCGGCAATATGCCGGGCCTGATAGCCACATTGGTGGATCAGGTGGGCGATTTTATTGGTGATCACACGCGTTTTGCCGGAACCGGCACCGGCCAGCACCAGGCAAGGCCCGGTAACGAATTCGACGGCTTGTTGTTGGCTGGGGTTTAATCGCATGGCGCTTTATTGCTCAATATTGGTGTGCTGGGGAGAAGGATTGTAGCAGAAAGCGCCACTCAGATTTAACAGGTATAATGGCGGCAAATTCTACACGACTAATTGGAAATCAAGATGGCAAAGACCGCTAGTGCCCTGCACATTCTGGTGGATAACGAAACACTGGCCAACGAGCTGTTGGCCAAACTCAAGCGCGGCGTCAGCTTTGATACGCTGGCGCGCAAATACTCGAGCTGCCCGTCCAAACGCAACGGCGGCTCCCTGGGTGAGTTCAACAAGGGGACTATGGTCGCTGCCTTCGATAAGGCGGTGTTCAGCATCCCGTTGCTCAAGCCCTATGGCCCGGTGAAAACCCAGTTCGGCTATCACATCATCAAGGTACTGTATCGCAACTAGG
>NZ_JADACK010000022.1:0-41459 GCF_015673035.1 Serratia sp. Res13-Sevr-LER1-36-b
GATGGCCCTTGGTCAAGCTATTGCCAGTCACTTTGCCGTAATCAAGGCCGGTATAAAGCTGTTGCCTTAGTTTGGGCAGGTTCAGGTTGATATCATTACGCAAGAAATAACCCTTGTTAGCCGACAGATTGAATTCTCCGTCAAAGCCGCGCACCGTCCAGCGGTTGCCAATGCTGAACTGGTCCTGTGTCGCGAGCCGGTCCGGGCTGTATTGCAGCTGGTAGCGCGGTTGATAGCTCATCGATTGCCCAAACAGGCTAAAAGGGACCAATGCGCTTACATCCAGGCTGACAATACGGCTTTGCGAACTGGTGCCCGCCTGCTGTTGGGCACCCAGCCACGACGTGTTGCGCTGATACCCCACCATCGCGTCGATGATTGACTGGCCGACGTAACGCCGGTGATTCAGCCTGGCAATCAGGTTAGTGACATCGCGCTCCTGAATTTCAATTTCGGTATCGTTCAAATAGTAATGCGAATTGTTCTTCAGCAGTTGGATACTGCCAGTGATTTTCTGATTTTCATTACGATAGAGCAGGCGGTTCACTTTAAGGCTCAAGTTATTACTTTTACCCTGGTAGTGAAAATCGGTCCAGGTGCCGGAAATTCGCTGTAAATATTCGCTGTGGCTGGCATACATATCCACTGACCAGAAACCATAGGGTACGGAGTAATACAGCGAGCCATTCTTGGCATTACGCGACTTTTGAAAGTGCAAATCACGCCCGACGGACGCATAGAACAGATCGTTCATTGAGGTCGGGTTATCCAGATAGACCGCCACGCCACTTTGGTAGCGCCCGGTATACTTACTGCCAGAGTCATCAAACCACCCGCCGATGCGCCAGGACGAAGGCTGTGTACGCTGGATTTCAATGTCGGTTTCCCCGGCACGCTCTCCCGGCCGCAGGATCACGTTAGCGTCAGCCCCAGGAACGCGCTGGATATTCTCCAACCCTTGTTCAATGGCCCGCAGATCCAGAATATCGCCCTTATGCCCGGGGAAGGTGGCATGCAGATTGACGTATTTGTCGCTGTCATCGCTTAAAGAGACCTCGCCAATAGCCCCAGGCAAAACGACTAGCGTCAGCACGCCTTCGTTCAAATCCTGCCGAGGAATGACCACTCGCGTAGTGATGTAGCCGTGACCAATCAGCTTGTTTTGTATGGCGGTGGCTAACGCGCGAATACCTTCAATCCCCAGACAGCGATCTTCTGCCTGGGTGGTGAATTTGTGTAGCGGTAACCACTGAGGAATTCTACCGTCCTTTTCAAGGATCACCTGACGGATTTGAAAACAGTTGGGCTCATCGGGAAAAGCAATCTTTGAACTTTGTGGATCACTACCCGCAGCGCGGACCTCTTTACCCTGTGTTTCTAATTGTTGATAACGCGCTTTTTCCTGTTCCTGTTGATGGTTTACCTGTTGTTCTATCAGTTGAACATTCTCCGCCCCTTGAGCGCTAAAAATTACTAATGCCAATAATACGGAGCCGGAAAAACGAACGTGCATATTTCTATATCCTTATAGCGCGATTTATACCCGTCGTCTTTCAAGCCGCAACTTAAAATCCATAGGGTATATAACTCTGACAGGCGTCATAAAATCAGGCAGCCCCTGTAACCGAGGCTGCCGTTCTATTTACTACTTAACCGATTTGAGGGTGATTGGGCCTTCAATCGTCCCGCTATTGGTGAAAGCGCCTGGCGTGGCCAGTACTAAATGCAGGCCGGCAGGGCTATTAACAACCGCACCACGCTGGTTGTAGAAACTGCGGGTATTAACCATCGTCTGGCCATTGTTGGAAGTCAAAGTACCGTAGTTGTAGACGTAGCCTTTATCCGCGTTGATATTGACCCCTTGCTTACCGCTCAGGTTACCGTAATGGCTGTAGCTACCGGAAAGCATCAGGGTAGCCTGCGCGTCGGCGTCGATACTACCAACGCTGTTAGCGATCGAGTCGGCAGTGATGACAGTATCTTTAGCCGATTCAATCAAGCCATAGGTGTTATCCAGGCTTCTGGTCGTAATGACAATATTGCTATCGCTGTCAATCAGGCTGTAACTATTTTTCAACAGCGAAGAGGTATTGGTGACAATATCCCCCAGCGAAGCAATCTTGCCATAGCTGTTATTGATGGTGCTGGCGATCAAGGTCATACCACCCAAACCGCTGGACAACTCGGCATCATAGGCACCTTTGGTAAGGCCTGCGTTAGTGATGGTACCGCCATTGGTATTGATATCCAGGTAATTGTCTGCCAACAAGCGTCCGGCAGTGTTATTCAGGCTAGCGCTGTTAATGAACACGTTTTTGCTACCGCGAATCGCTCCTTTGGTGTTATTCAGAGTTTGTTTATTGGTGTTAATGGTTATATTATCTTGGGACTGCACCAGCCCGGAGCTATTGTTCAGAATACTGGTATTAAGCTTTAGATCTTTGCCTGCGTTAATCGTCCCGTTAAGGTTGGTCAACGTATATCCAGCCGTATTAATATCGACAGCGCCGTTGGCTGAGTTGATCATGCCACTGGTGTTATCAAGGGTGGAGGAGGACAACACTACGCCTTTTTTGCCGCTAATAACGCCACCGGAGTTGCTTAATGTCCGGACGTAGCCATAAGCGTAAGGGTCAAGGCGCGTATTGATAACACCAACGCCTTGAATATTGCCATACTTATTATCAATACCCGCACTGACAATATTAATATCACCCTGATCTTCACCATAGGTTAAAATATTGCCTCCACCATTGCTCAACTGGCTTTTTGCAATATCGATCTTGATATTACCCGCCGCTTTAATGGTACCGTTGGCCGAGTTATTTAACGCACGACCATAGGCATAGTAATAACCATTACCCGCATTTCTGCCACGGGTGGTATCGATATTGACGTCACGCGCGGCATCGATAGTCCCTTTATTCTCCAGGATACCATCAGTCGTGATGTTAACATCACTTACCGCAGCACCAATAGTGCCCGCGTTACGTACACCAATACCGCGATCGGTGCTCACCAAGGTAATTTTGTTGGCGTACATGCCGCCCAGCTTGGCAACATCTATCGCCAGCGTAGGGGCAACGCCAGAAGGCGTCAGTTCCCCAATCTGGGTGTTATCTGCATTCACGTTGTTACGCCCAGTAGTCACTTTTAGGTCTTTGGCGCGAATATCGGCGTTAATCTGTACAGCTCGGGAGATCACGTCGGTATAGTTGCTATCCCCGGTTTTCAGGCCATTGCCGTTAATAATGATGGTTCCTTTATCCACGGTATAGCCAAGCAGCGTGCCATTGGCAACCTGCGCTTTACCAGTGGTTAAGGTGGCACGTTCAGTGTTGATAAAACCACAGCCACTACAGGTGATCCCTGACGGGTTAGCCACGATGACCTGCGCCTTCTGACCAGTCACCTCAATCATACCGTTCAACTGACTTGCCTTGGTAGAGTTGACTTCGTTGAGGATGATGGATGCAGAGCCGCCAGCCAGATTAGCGTTCCCGGCGATATTACCGGCAAGTTGCGAGGTAGAATTAGCCACACTATTATTAAGGACAACACCACCTTTATCCACATCAAACTGCGTGTAAATATTGTGGGAAACTCCGCCGTTACCTGCCTTATTGATATTTATCACGGTGCTGCCATTAGATCCGACATTAACCGCTGGCCCACCTACGGCCGATGACGTGATTGTTGCTTGTGCTACACCACCCCAGGCTACAAGGCTAAAAAAACAAATAGGCTTGAGTTTGGCGATCAGTTGTGCTCTTTGTTTATTCATCAGAATAAATTCCTTTTTATTAATGGTTTGTTAGCCATGCAGAAACCGCACTTATAAAATAAATGCAGTTTATTTAAATGATATTAACTGATGGCTTGATTAACTATCCGTCATGCGGATTCAAGTACATTAGCATGTTAATTTTACGTTAATCAATGTTATTTTAATAATACGTTTAAGTTATGCTTTTATTGATAAAATGATAGTAAGTTGATTATCTTGCGATATTAAATATCGCAATTAATATAGGCTTTTCCTTATGCTCTATTTTAAATCAGTTATAATAATTAAATAACATCCATTTTTTTATTACTGTGCAGTATAAGAATAAAATCCGAATCTCATTTCTTTATCAGAATAATCGTTAAAAAGCTTGCTAATAGTAGAAAAAACAATAATTCAATACCCAATTAAAGTTGTTCGCAGAAGAGAGTAATAGGCGGGGATGAGGGTGTCAGATAACTACCCTCCCACACATTTCTACAGGCTCTGTGCATCGGTGATATGCGCGCTGACATAGTCCAGAAAACAGGTGATCCGTGCGGCCAACTGGGCATTGCGATAATACACCGCATTGATTGGCTGGCGGACATCCAACGTTTCGGCCGCCAGCAACTGAACCAGACGCCCTTCCCGCTGATCTTCCCGCGTCATAAAATCGGCCAATTGGGCAATCCCTTCCCCCCGTAGCGCCAATTGCCGCAGCGTTTCGCCGCTGGAGGCTGATAGCGTTGGGGTAATGGCAAAGCGCTCCGCCTGCCGATGGCGCAGCGGCCACAGATTAAGCGACTCGGGCTGCGTAAAACCTAGCAGGCTATGGTGGTTTAGCTCTTCGACACTCTGCGGTGCCCCAAAGCGGGCAATATAGTCCGGGCTGGCAAGGATGCGTAACCGGCTGGCCCCCAGCAAGCGCGCGTGGATGGTGGAGTCTCGCAATGCGCCAATACGAATGGCGACATCGGTGCGCTTCTCCAGCAGATCGATAATCAGGTTATCGGTGTTCAGCTCCAGCTCAATCTGTGGGAAACGTTGGCGGAAACCGGCGACCAGCGGCACGATCACATGCTCCATAAAGGGCGCGGCAGCGTTAACCCGCAGCCTGCCCGCCGGGTTCAGACGACGTAGCGCCATCTGCTCCTCGGCATGTTCCACCGAATTGATAATTTCCCGCGCATGGGCCAAAAAGCTCTGCCCCTCTTCGGTCAATTCCAGACGACGTGTGGTGCGGCGCAGTAACGTGGTATCGAGTTTTTTTTCCAGACGGCTCAGCGCCCGGCTGATGCCTGAGGTGGTTTGGCCAAGCTGCTCGGCGGCGGCGGTAATCGAACCGCTGTCGACCACGGAGGTATAAGCCAATAGTTCTTCGAGGGTGATTTTCATGCATTCCGCCCTGGGTTATCGGGCGCAGCACGCAGTGCGCCAGGGATGGCACAATGTAAAAACGTGGGGCCGCGGTTGCGGCCCCACAGGCATCAGACTGAAAGCTCGGCGGTATCGCCCTTGTCTTGCAGCCAGTTGCGGCGGTCTTCCGAGCGCTTCTTCGCCAACAGCATGTCCATAATGGCCATGGTCTGATCGGTATTCTCGTCATCGATGGTCAACTGCACCAGACGGCGAGTGTTGGGATCGAGCGTCGTTTCACGCAGTTGCAGCGGGTTCATCTCACCCAGCCCTTTAAAGCGCTGTACGTTCGGCTTGCCCTTCTTACGCTTCAACTGCTCCAGCACGCCGGCTTTCTCTTCCTCGTCGAGGGCGTAATAGACTTCTTTGCCCAGGTCGATACGGTATAGCGGTGGCATCGCAACGTGCACATGGCCACCCTTTACCAGCGAACGGAAGTGGCGCACGAACAGCGCACACAGCAGCGTGGCGATGTGCAGGCCATCGGAGTCCGCATCCGCCAGGATACAGATTTTGCCGTAGCGCAGTTGGCTGAGATCTTCGCTGTCGGGATCGATGCCGATCGCCACCGAGATATCATGGACTTCCTGCGAGGCCAACACTTCGTCTGAGGAAACTTCCCAGGTGTTGAGGATCTTGCCCTTCAGCGGCATGATCGCCTGATATTCGCGATCGCGCGCCTGCTTGGCCGAGCCGCCCGCCGAGTCCCCTTCCACCAGGAACAGTTCGGTCATGCTCAGATCCTGCGAGGTGCAGTCCGCCAGCTTGCCCGGTAACGCAGGCCCACTGGTCAGCTTCTTACGCACCACCTTCTTCGCCGCACGCAGGCGACGTTGAGCGCTGGAGATCGCCAGTTCGGCCAGTTGCTCGGCCGCCTGGACGTTCTGATTCAGCCACAGACTGAAGGCATCTTTCACCACGCCGGAAACAAACGCCGCGCACTGGCGAGAAGAGAGCCGCTCTTTAGTCTGGCCCGCGAATTGCGGATCCTGCATTTTCACCGACAGCACGTAGGCACAGCGATCCCAAATATCTTCCGCAGACAGCTTCACGCCGCGCGGCAGAATATTGCGGAATTCACAGAACTCGCGCATCGCATCCAGCAGCCCTTGGCGCAGGCCGTTGACGTGCGTGCCGCCCTGCATGGTGGGGATCAGGTTGACGTAGCTCTCCGTCAGCAGTTCCCCGCCCTCCGGTAGCCACAGCAACGCCCAGTCCACCGCTTCGGTATCACCGGCAAAATTGCCGACAAACGCCTTTTCCGGCAGGGTGATCAGGCCGTTCACCGCTTCCATCAGGTAGTCGGTCAGGCCGTCCTGATAGCACCAGCGCTGCTCGGTGTTGTTCAGCTTGTCAATAAAGTAGATTTCAACGCCGGGGCACAGCACCGCTTTGGCTTTAAGCAGGTGCGACAGGCGGGAAACCGAGAAGCGCGGGCTGTCGAAGAACTGCTCGTCAGGCCAGAAGTGAATGCTGGTGCCGGTGTTGCGCTTGCCGCAGCTACCGGTCACCGCCAAATCCTGCACCTTGTCGCCGTTCTCAAAAGCGATGCTATAGACGTTACCGTCGCGCTTGACGTTGACTTCCACCCGTTTGGACAGGGCGTTAACCACCGAAATCCCCACGCCGTGCAGGCCGCCGGAGAACTGGTAGTTCTTGTTGGAGAATTTACCGCCCGCGTGCAGACGACACATGATCAACTCAACCGCCGGTACGCCTTCTTCAGGGTGGATATCCACCGGCATGCCGCGGCCGTCGTCGATCACTTCCAGTGACTGATCGGCGTGCAGGATCACGTCGATACGCTTGGCATGGCCCGCCAACGCTTCATCGACGCTGTTATCTATCACCTCTTGACCGAGGTGGTTCGGACGCGTCGTGTCGGTATACATACCGGGACGACGGCGCACTGGTTCTAGACCGCTGAGTACTTCAATGGCATCAGCGTTATAGCTGGATTGAGTCATCGTTGATTATTTTTTCGTGGTTGAGGGAAGGTGCCGAAATCGCCCGCTGCCTGTTCAGTATATCTGTGATAGCTGAAGTTGCTGCGGCGTCATAGCCCTAAAAAATCCACAATCTGCGGGAAGTAGTGCTCGAAACCAACGAAAGCGTGGTTTCCGCCCGACTCCACCGTTTGCCGGCAGGCGGTGTAATAAGCCACTGCCTGACCGTAATCGAGAATTTCATCGCCCGTTTGCTGTAGCAACCAGATTAAATCCGGCGACTCCAAGGGATCGACCTGCATCACTTTCAGATCATAAACGTGGCGTGACTCTAACACATATCGCTGCCCGGTGTAGGGGTTCTCGTTGCTCCCCAGATAGTCGATCAGCAGCTCATACGGCTTCACCGCAGGGTTTACCACTACCGCTGGCAACGCAAAACACTGTGATAACCAGGTGGCATAATAACCGCCCAACGAGGAGCCTACGACGCCCATCGTCTGGCCTGCCCGCGCCATCACCATATCTTCCAGCATTTCCGCCGCCTCCGCCGGGTAGGGCGGCAACTGCGGTACCAGCATGTCGATATGGGGATGATTTTCCGCCAGCCAGGCTTTGAAAGCCGTGGCCTTGGCCGAAAGCG
Source organism: Serratia sp. Res13-Sevr-LER1-36-b (assembly GCF_015673035.1). Taxonomy (NCBI): domain Bacteria; kingdom Pseudomonadati; phylum Pseudomonadota; class Gammaproteobacteria; order Enterobacterales; family Yersiniaceae; genus Serratia; species Serratia sp. Res13-Sevr-LER1-36-b. The sequence goes on from NZ_JADACK010000022.1 coordinate 7,775, forward strand.
GCGAGCTGTTGAAACCGTGCAGGTAAAGTAAGGTTGAAGGCATCAGTAGCCGTCCGAATCCATGTCGGGGCGGAAGTCATCGTTTTCCAGCCGGAATACCTGGGTTTCCACCCGGCCATCCGGCAACAGGTCGAGATAGCGCCAACCTGGGGAAACGTCGTCGATCGTAAAATTGGTGCAGTGTGGCTTGAATTGCACGCAGGTGGACGGCGTGGCCAACAGCCGACGCCCGTGCCAACCCAGATCCAATTCCTGGTGGATATGCCCGCACAGCAAGGTATTCACTTTCGGATAGCGCCACAGCACGGCCGCCAGCGTATGCGGGTTACGCAAGCTGTGTTGATCAAGCCAGGTGCAGCCGGAAGGCAACGGATGGTGATGCAGTAACAGCAGCGTGTAGCGCTCTGGATGAGCCTCCAGACAACGTTCCATCCACTCGAGCTGGTATTCACTCAGCTCGCCGTGCGGCACGCCAAACACCTGGCTATCCAGCAATAGCACCTGCCAGTTGTCCCCCAGCAGCACCTGCTTTGAAGGTGAGATACCGGCTGCGGCCAGCGCATCTACCATCGCAGGCTGAAAATCGTGGTTCCCCGGCAGCCAGACACAGGGCGCGGGCAAACGGGTGATGCCATCGGCGAAGTGCCGGTATGCCGCCTGGGAATGATCCTGCGCCAGATCGCCGGTTGCCACGATCAGGTCGCACTCACGCTGCTGCGCGATCACCGCATCCAGCACCGCGTGATAGCTGGCATAGGTATTGATGCCGAGCAAGGTCTCACTCTTGCCAGCAAACAGGTGGGTATCTGTTATTTGTAAGATCCTGACCTTGGCCCCACTCGCCACGGGCAGTCTAAACAGGCTTTCCAAATGGTGTCCTTTGTTATCTCCGTCGACCTAACAAGCCGGAACCGCCATTGCTCCATGCGCTAAACAGTAGCGCAACCAATCAGCAAGAAACTGGTTAATTTGATGCTTTTCGTCACGTTGATGCAACTTTTTGTTCGGATAATCATAACGCGCTTTAAACCGATAGATCTGCTGACTGGAACACACTTCCGCAACCATCGCGTCATGGTACAGCCGCACCGTCATCGCAGGCAGGCTCCAGTAGCTGACCGCAGGCGCAGTCTGCTCGATCTGCACCAGCGTAGTGTAACGGGTAGATTCAACAATAGTCAGACGATAGTGGGCGCCATTCACCTGATAAGTGACGGTTTCATCGACTTCGTCGTTACGCGGCATCAAACGCCGCAATTGCGCGAAGTTGGTTTCACACAATCTCATCATTTCGGGGAAGTCAGGGGTATAGCGCTTTTGCATTTAGTTGGCCCATTCTGCTTTAAGCGATTCATGGTGCAACGCCAGCCACTGCAATGCAATCACTGATGCGGCATTATCAATCGCGCCTTCTTCAACCCAGCGGTAAGCCTGTTCGCGGCTGACCACGTGGACACGGATATCTTCATGCTCTTCGGGCAATCCGTGGATCCCTTCGGCCGTCAGGGCGTCAACCTCACCAACCATAATAGACAGACGTTCGCTGGTGCCACCAGGGCTGGCCAGATAGCTCAGCACCGGCTTGCAGCGCCCCACCACCACGCCAGCCTCTTCCAATGCTTCACGGCGGCATACGTCTTCAACGCTTTCTCCCGTTTCGATCATACCCGCAACCATTTCCAGCAGCCAGGGGGAAGCTGAGCTATCGATGGCCGGGATCCGCAGTTGTTCAACCAGCACCACTTCGTCCCTGATGGGATCATAGGGTAACAACACCGCCGCATGGCCGCGCTCAAAAACCTCGCGAGTGACCTCTCCGCTCATCTCACCGTTGAACAAACGATGGCGAAAGCGATATAAGTCGAGTGAAAAAAAACCACGGTATAGCGTCTCTCGTGCAATAATTTCTACATCGTTTTTGTCGAAAGTAACGGGTGAAGGTTGCGAGCGGTTCATCTACGGATTCTCCTGTATAATTATGCCGACAAAATAAAGGGATTTGATGACAGAAACGGCGGGATTATCTTCACCCGCTTTGTGTTAGATTGTGAACCATGATATCAGGTAGCGCCGATGCAAATAGCCCAGTGTCAGTAAACGTAGCGTACACCAAGGTAAAAGTTCTGTGAGATGGCACATTAAGCCACCCTCAGCGCTCGGCAGACTCTGCTAGAATTGGCAACTATTCGTCTATCGTCAGCGCTAACATAGCAATATTGCTGCACAACAAGGAATGCAAATGAAGAAACTGCTCCCCCTTCTTATTGGTCTGAGCCTCGCAGGCTTCAGCACCATGAGCCAGGCAGAGAACCTGTTGCAGGTTTACAAACAGGCCAGGGAAAGTAACCCGGATCTGCGTAAAACCGCTGCCGACCGTGATGCGGCGTTTGAAAAAATCAACGAAGCACGCAGCCCGTTGCTGCCGCAGCTTGGCTTATCTGCCGGTTATACCTATAACAACGGCTTCCGCGATGCTAGCAACTCCAACAGCAATGTTACCCAAGGCTCACTGGGGTTGACGCAGACCATCTTTGATATGTCCAAATGGCGCGCGTTGACGCTGCAGGAAAAGGCCGCCGGTATCACCGACGTCACTTTCCAGACGTCATCACAGAAATTAATCCTGGATACGGCCACCGCCTATTTCAACGTACTACAGGCGATCGATGCCCTGTCCTACACCCAGGCGAATAAACAAGCGGTCTACCGTACCTTGGATCAAACCACCCAGCGCTTTAACGTGGGCCTGGTTGCCATTACCGACGTGCAGAACGCCCGTGCCAACTACGATACCGTGCTGGCTAACGAAGTGACTGCCCGCAACAACCTGGATAACGCGGTCGAAGTGTTACGCCAGATCACCGGCACCTTCTACCCGGAACTGGCCTCGCTGGATACCAACAAGTTCAGCACCAAACGCCCGGATGCCGTCAACAGCCTGTTGAAGGAAGCGGAAAGCCGCAACCTGAGCCTGTTGTCTGCCCGCCTGAGCCAGGATCTGGCCCGTGAGCAGATCAAATCGGCACAAACCGGCTATATGCCGACCGTCGATCTGAACGCTTCCACCAGCGTTAGCAATAACAGGTACAGTGGTTCAGAGAACATTAATCAAAACAAAGATATCGGCCAGAACCAGGTCGGCATCAGCGTTAGCGTGCCACTGTACAACGGCGGCATAACCAACTCGCGGGTAGAACAGGCGCAGTACAACTTCGTCGGTGCCAGCGAGCAGTTGGAAAGCGCACACCGCAGCGTGGTGCAAACCGTGCGTTCCTCCTTCAACAACGTTTCTGCGTCCATCAGCAGCATCAGCGCTTATAAACAAGCGGTGGTTTCTGCCCAGAGCTCTCTGGATGCGACCGAAGCCGGTTACGAAGTGGGTACCCGTACCATCGTTGACGTGTTGGATGCGACAACCACGCTGTATAACGCCAAGCAGCAGCTTTCCAATGCGCGTTATTCTTACCTGATCAACCAGTTGAACATCAAATCCGCGCTCGGCACGCTGAACGAAAACGATCTGATGATGCTTAACGGAGCACTAGGCAAGCCAATCTCCACCGCGCCAGATGTGGTAGCGCCACCCACCGCGGCACAAGATGCTTATGTTGACGGTTCCAGCACCACCCGGCCAACGGCCAGCAGATAATCTGCGGCGGCTTTGAGCTACCGAATAACGGGGCCCGGTATTTACCGCGTCCCGTTTTTTTATCCAATAATCCCGCATCTGCCCATCGCCTCACAGCCTCTGTAAATGGGTTAATGTTATGATTAACTCCCTATTTGGGTTTACCTGCTGAACGGGATCTGATGGACAACGCTTCACTCTGGCAACGGTTGATCACCGAAGGCGCGTTACCGCCACAGCTGCGCCCCTCCCCGGCCATTTATGCCTCCTGGCTACGCTGCAGCCACCTGATGCAACCCGCCGTGTGGAAAGCCCCACATCGTGCTCTGGGCACCACCTTCGACTCGATCTGCCGGCGTAAGGATGATTTCATTACGCTTGGCCAGGCAGCGTTGGAGGATGCCTGGGAATATATGGAGCAGCGTCACTGCGTGTTGCTGATCCTCGACGAAAGCGGCTGTACGCTGTGGCAATGCGGCGACAAGACGACCGGCGAACAGCTGCTCGAACTGGGTTTTGCGCCTGGTGCTTATTGGGCAGAAGGCGACATCGGCACCAATGCCCCTTCTCTGGCCGCATCCGAGGGGCATCCGGTACAGATCCATAGCGATGAACACGTGCGCCAGGCGCTGCATGGCTGGTCATTCTGCGCCGCACCGGTGCATGACAATAGCGGCCGCCAGCGGGGTATGTTGGCTTTGGGTTGCCAGTTGGCCGATTGTAATGCAGGCGATCTTTCCCTGATCCTGGCGATCGCCCGGGAGATCGGCAATGCCCTGAACGCCGACGGCCTGCTGGCCGAATCCAACCGCCATCTCAATCAGCTCAACGGGCTACTGGACAGCGTAGACGACGGTGTCATGGCCTGGGATCACCGGGGTTATCTGCAATATATCAACCCGCGCGCCGCCGCTATGCTGAAGCTGCACGAACAGCAGAGCCAGGGCAAGCCGCTGGCACAGTTATTGACGCTACCGGCCTTGCTTAACCGCGCCATCAGCCAACGCCAGCCGTTACAGCATGTGGAAGTCACCTTTGAAAGCCAGGGCCAGTTTATCGCCGCGCTACTCACCCTCAAACCGATCCTGGACGGTGAGCACTGTAGCTTTATCGCCTTGCTGCATCCCTTGGAAAGGCTGCATCAGTACGTCAGCAGCCAGATCGGCCGGGTCAGCCACACCTTCGAACAGATGCCTTCAGGCACCCAGGAAATGCGCCGTCTGATCCGCTATGGTCAGCAGGCGGCGAAGGGCCATCACCCGATTTTGCTTTGCGGTGAAGAAGGGGTGGGGAAAGAACTGGTCAGCCAGGCCATCCACAATGCCAGTGAACGTGCCGTCGGGCCTTATATCGCCTTAAACTGCCAGTTGCTGCCCGAGGCGCAAGGGTTGAAGGAGCTGTTGGGCAGTGATGCCAATGAAGAAGAAGCGGGCCAACTCAGTAAGTTCGAACTGGCCAACGGCGGCACGCTGCATCTTGAACAGGTCGAATACCTGCCGCTGGCCATGCAGTCCGCCCTGTTGCAGGTGCTAAAAACCGGCGTGGTGATGCGTATGAATTCCAGCCGCGTGATCCCGGTGAACGTGCGGGTGATCGCCACCAGCGCCGCCAACCTGGCAGTGTTGGTGCAACAGAACCGCTTCCGCCGTCAGCTGTTTTATAGTCTGCAAGCCTTTGAGATCCAAATTCCGCCGTTACGCCAGCGCCTAAGTGACATCCCTTTGCTGGTTCAGCACCATCTGCGCGCCCTGGAGCAACACTTCCAATGTCGTTTCCGGGTGGACGACGACGTTATGACCCAACTTGGTCTGTACCTGTGGCCGGGTAACGATCTGGAACTGAAAGGGGTGATAGAGCGCGCCGCGATGATTTGCCACGGCCATCATATTCAACTGGCCGACCTACCCGCTCATTTGCTCAGCCATCAGCCGCTAGTGGAAAGCGACTCTCAACCGGCTATGCCACTGATGACGCTGGCGGAAATGGAGTTGCAGGCTATTATCCGCGTGGCCAACGTCAGCCACGGGCAGCTTAACGAAATGGCGCAGCTGCTGGGCATCAGCCGCACCACTTTGTGGCGTAAAGTCAAACAGTTGAATATCGATATCAGCCAGTTCAAGCAGCGGGGTTAATGGCTGAGCTGTAAGGTACCGCGCGCCGCGTCCAGCATCGCTTTCTGGCCGCTGCGGGTCTTGCTCATACATTCGCTCATGCCGACCACCATCGGTATCCCCATCGCTTTGGCCAGGATCGCGGTGTGTGACAAGGCGTTGCCGCCGCTCAGGCAAATCCCGAGAACCATGCGCCGATCGAGCATCACGACGTCGGAAGGCATCAGCTCATCCATCACCAGGATCGCTGGCTCATTGAGCACGATCGCCGGGATAGGCTGCCGTGACAGATGGCTCAGCGTACGGCGCAGCATGTCACGCACGTCCAGTTCCCGCGCCTGCAAATACTCATCATCCAGCGCCCGATAATCGGCGGCAATCTGCTCCAACTCCTGCCGCCACGCCAGTTCCGCGCTGCACTGCTGTTGGGCGATACGGGTAAAGGCAGCCTGTTGCAGATCGGGATCGTCTAACAGCATGCTGTGCGCCCCAAAGATCGCCGCCTGCGGTTTGCCGATCAGGTTGCCAGTGCGATCGGCCAGCCTGTTCAAATCGTCTAACGTCTGCTGCAATGCGATACGCAGGCGCTGCTGTTCATTGAGCACGTCATCGGCCCCTAGCTGGCGTTCTTCCGTTTGTGGCCAGAAGCTCGACACCTGGAATATCGGACCACTGCTGACGCTTTCCTCCACGGGGATACCGTGCAGCGAAGGCAGTTGCTGCTCAGATACGGTTTCGCCAAAATGCTGCTCTGCCAACGCCTTGAAAGCCGCCAGCGCTTCATCAGCCTGTGCGCCATCGGCAATCAGACGGATAGTGTCGCCGTGGCGAACCTGCAACAAAGCCAGCTGATTCAGGCTACGCGGGTTGGCACATTGGCCATGCTTTTCCAGCACCAGTTCCGCTGCAAAAGGAGCCAGAGCCTCTGCCAGACGTGCCGCCGGGCGAGCGTGCAACCCGTGTGGATTCTGTACCGTCCAACTCAGGCTTTTTCCCTGACTCAGCGGTAAATTCAGTGGCTTGCTGGCGGGTATCTCCTCACCGAGCTGTGCCTGCTTGGCCTGCAAGGCTCCTTGCGCCTCTGCCAGCACCTGCTCCAGGCTACCGCCCGCGTTAGCCGCTACGACCGCGGCCAGCGTGCCTTCCACCAGCGGTGCCGCACACAGTACCACCTTGGCCGCTACCTCTGGGTCGAGCAGCTCAAGCGCGGTTTCCGCACTCAATAATGCGCTGCCGAGATCCATCAGCACCACGATCCCCTCTCCGTCAGCCACGGATTCAATCGCTTCCATCACTTTCACCGCATCGGTGCCGATCGGGTGTAGCTCATCATCGACCCCCGCCGCCAGCACCAGTTTGCAACCCTCGCCGCGCATCATCTGGCGGGCGAGTTGCTCAACACCCTGCGCCAGTTGTGCACTATGCGAAACTACGACGATATTGATCATCCTGCCTCCTCGACCACCTGGGCCAGCGTTTTTATCATCAGCATGACTGAGGTTGCGCCCGGATCCTGATGGCCGATGCTGCGTTCGCCCAAATAGCTGGCGCGCCCTTTACGGGCCTGCATGACGATAGTGGCCTGTGCTGCCTGCTCAGCCCGAACGGCGGCCTGTTGTAGCGCCTGGGTCACGCTGAGCTGCTGCTGTAACGACTCACCCAGGCTTGCAACGACCGGCCCCCAGACATCACACATGGTTTTATCGCCCGGCTCTGCCTTGCCACGCATCGCTACGCCTTCCGCGCCTTCCTGGATCACCTGCTTCAACTCCGCCAGATCCAGGCTCTGCTTGGCGTTGGCTGCCTGAGCCGCACGGATGAAGAAGGTGCCGAACAGCGGACCACTGGCACCACCAACGCTGGAGAGCAGCGTCATGCCGGTGTTTTTGAGAATAAAGCCGATGTCCTTGTCCGCTACCGAAGGCAGCTTTTCTACCACCTTGCTAAAGCCACGGTTCATATTCAGGCCGTGGTCGCCATCGCCGATATCGCTATCCAACTGAGTCAAGAAATCGCGTTCGCGGGTAAAGACCTCACCACAACGCATCAACCACTCAACGACCTGCTGTTTGCTTAATGTCATGTTTCCTCCTCAGCCCCAGCGTAGCGCTGGCGTGTTCACCGGCGCATCCCACAGCGATAACAGCTCGTCATCCACTTGCAGCAAGGTAATGGAAACCCCCTGCATATCCAATGCGGTGCAGTATGACCCCACCAGATTGCGTTCAATGACGATCCCGGCCGCAGCGCAACGCTGCGCCAAACGGTGGTAAACTCCGTACAGTTCGGAAAGCGGCGTAGCCCCCAGGTTATTGACCAACGCAATCACCCGGTCCCCCTGCGTCAAAGCTCGTTTGCTCTGGCTCTCTTCACGCCATTCTCCCTGCTGACGATCCCAAACGCGGATCGAGCGCTGGTAATCACCGTGATCGATCAGGGTATGGAACATGTCATCTACCGTTTGATCGAGGGTGGTGAACGTCCGCCGTTCGATCCCCGGTTCGCCGTGGATGCCAACGCCGAACTCCATCTCGTTATCCGCCAAAGTAAACGACGGCTTACCTGCCGCAGGCACGGTGCAAGCGCCCAGAGCAATCCCTAGCGAGTGGCCTTGGTTGTTGATTTTGTGCCCCAGTGTGACCAGCGCGTCCAGATCATCACCCCGGACCGCTGCCGCGCCGAGCAGTTTCTCCATCAGCACCGTATTGGCAACGCCACGTCGGCCTGCGGTGAACAGGCTATCTTTGACCGCTACGTCGTCATCCACCAGCACCGTTGCCACTGGCACGCCACTGTCATGCAGCAATTCGGTCGCCGTTTCAAAGTTGAGGATGTCACCGGTGTAGTTCTTGATGATCAGCAACACCCCGGCGCCGCCGTCAATAGCTTGGCCGCAGTCGTACATTTTATCCGGCGTCGGTGAGGTGAAAATCTCCCCTGGGCAAGCACCGTCCAGCATTCCCTCACCCACGAAGCCGCAGTGCATCGGCTCATGGCCACTACCACCGCCAGACAGGATCGCCACTTTGCCTGGGATCGGCCCCGCCGTGCGGGTCACAAACACAGGATCCTGATGCACCTGCAACTCCGGGTGAGCGGCAGCCATGCCGAGTAACTGTTCGTTAAGTACTGAATCGACCTGATTGATTAGCTTTTTCACGGTTAATTCCTCTGTAGGGAACAGCGGGCGCGTTGAGCGCGCCCGATGATTTATGCGCGTTGTAACCAAGCGCTGCCCAGTTTGTCTGCTGTCAGAATAGCCGCCAGTACGCTTTCCGGCGTCACGCTAAACGGCATGTTGTGAATGGTTTCACCCTTGGCACAGCTGGCCTCTGCCACCTTGCCGATTTTTTCTGTCAGTTCACCGGTGACGCCCATTTGTGCCAGGGTGATCGGCAGCCCGACCTGCTGGCAGAAGTTCAGCACCGTTTCTATCTGTGCCATTGGGCTGTTTTGCAGCACCAGTTGCGACAGGGTGCCGAACGCCACTTTTTCCCCGTGATACAGATGATGACACTCTTCCAACACGGTAAAACCGTTGTGGATGGCATGCGCCGCCGCCAGGCCGCTGCTTTCAAAACCAATACCGCTGAGATAGGTGTTGGCTTCAATGATGCGCTCCACCGCTTCGGTGACCACACCAGACTCCGCAGCCAGCTTGGCCTTAACCCCTTCAGCCAACAGCGTTTCATAACATAGACGCGCCAGATTGAGCGCCGCCAGCGTTGACTTGCCGCCCGCCATGCTGGTGGCCTGGGCATCGAAACAGGCCTGAGCTTCAAAATAGGTAGAGAGCGCGTCACCCATGCCCGCCACCAGCAGGCGTACCGGCGCTTTGGCGATAATGGCGCTGTCCATCACCACCATATTCGGGTTGGCGGGGTAGATCAGGTATTCTTCAAACTCGCCGCTTTCGCTGTAGATCACCGACAACGCGCTGGTAGGCGCATCCGTCGAAGCAATGGTTGGCATCAGAACCACTGGCACATGCTGGTAATAGGCAATCGCCTTGGCGGTATCCAACGTTTTGCCGCCACCGATGCCGATCACCCCTTTGCAGCCGTGGTTTTTCAGCTCCTGGCCAAGGCGGTCGATTTCCTTGCGGCAGCATTCGCCATTAAACGTACCAGCGTGATACTTCACCCCGTGCTGATGCAGGCTGCCCATCACAGTATCGCCCGCCAGTTTCATGACGAAATCGTCGGCGATCACAAAGTAATGATCGGCAAGGGCTTTGGCATATTGGCCAACGGAGGCCAACGCATTGGCTCCCTGGATGTATTTGCTCGGGGATTGAATGATTCTCAACATAACTGACTCCTTGTAGAGACGTTAACCAAGTAACGTTCAGATTTCAGAGGGTGATATCGACGTATTGTTCTGTTGCTGACTATACGACCTGCCGGCCGCTTGGCGAGTAAGGAAAAAAACGTTACATAATGGAACGTAGCTTCGGGCAAAACGTTCCATTATGTAACGCTTTTGCTGCAGTTATGCGCAGTAAAGCGAACTGGCGCACACCGTAACGTATAAGTGCGTAAAGAGTGGATCCTGCGGGTGTTTCAGCTTTAATTTTGAGCATCTTTCACCTATCCTATCGACCACTACTGGGCAAGGGCGAATACAGCCCGCATGATGGGATAAATATCGATGAAACGGACCAAAAACATCAACAAAGACACCTTCCGCAAATCCTGGCGCAGCTACCGTGTTGCCCCCGTGGCTTTGGCGATCAGCGCAGTGTTTATGCTGGCCGGCTGCGAACAGGCGGATGAGACGGTTTCCCTGTATAAAAATGCTGACGATTGTTCAACTTCCAACCCGTCGATGAGCGAGCAGTGCACCACCGCGTATAACAACGCGCTGAAAGAAGCGGAAAAAACCGCACCTAAATATGCTACTCGTGAAGACTGCGTAGCCGAATTCGGTGAAGCGCAATGTACTCAGGCTCCAGCACAGGCTGGCATGGCCGCAGAATCACAAAGCAGTGGCAGCATGTGGATGCCGCTGATGGCGGGCTACATGATGGGCCGCATGATGGGTGGCGGGGGCTACGCTCAACAGCCGCTGTTTTCCTCTAAAAACGCCGCCAGCCCGGCAAACGGCAAGTTTGTTGACGCCAGCGGTAAAAGCTATGGCCCGGCAACCGCAGGCGGCCGCTCCATGACGGTACCTAAAACCGCAATGGCCCCTAAACCCGCGGTGACCAATACCGTTACCCGTGGTGGCTTCGGTGAGTCCGTGGCCAAACAAACCAGCATGCAACGCAGCAGCGCTACCTCCAGCAGCTCACGCAGCATGGGCGGTTAAGACATGAAACGCGTTGCGATTAGCGAGCGCCCAGACTGGCGCGAAAAAGCCACCGAGTTTGGTTTCGCCTTTCACACCATGTACGGCGAACCCTACTGGTGTGAAGATGCCTATTACCAATTCACGTTGGCACAGATCGAAGAGATTGAAGATGCCACCGCCGAACTGCACCAAATGTGCCTGAAGGTGGTGGATAAGGTGGTCAACAGCGATCAACTGATGACCAAATTCTGCATCCCCAAGCACACCTGGGAATTCGTTCGCAGCTCCTGGCGCACTAATCAGCCTTCGCTGTATTCACGCCTCGACCTGGCCTATGACGGCATCAATCCACCCAAGCTGTTGGAAAATAACGCCGATACGCCAACCTCACTGTATGAGGCAGCGTTCTTCCAATGGCTGTGGCTGGAAGATCAGATCAACGCCGGCAAGCTGGATCCCGCCGCTGATCAGTACAACAGCCTGCAAGAAAAACTGATCGAACGTTTTGCCGATCTGCAAGCCAATCACGGCTTTAGCCTGCTGCATCTGGCCTGCTGCCAAGACAGCGAGGAAGATCGCGGTACGGTGCAATATCTGCAAGACTGCGCGCTGGAAGCAGGCCTGCCGACCGAATTCCTGTTTATGGAAGAGATTGGCCTGGGCGAGAAAGGCCAGTTCACCGATCTGCAAAATCAGGTTATCAGTAACCTGTTCAAGCTCTATCCGTGGGAATTTATGCTGCGCGAGATGTTCTCCACCAAGCTGGAAGATGCTGGCGTACGCTGGCTGGAACCGGCTTGGAAGAGCATTATCTCCAACAAGGCTCTGCTGCCACTGTTATGGGAAATGTTCCCGGATCATCCAAACCTGCTGCCAGCCTACTTTGCCGAGGACGATCATCCGCAGATGGATCATTACGTCACCAAGCCGCTGTTCTCACGCGAGGGTGCCAACATCCAGATCGTCCAGAACGGTCAGGAAGTGGCGCGCGTCGATGGGCCATACGGCGAAGAAGGCATGATTGTGCAGCAGTTCCATCAATTGCCCCAGTTTGAAGGCAGCTATACGCTGATCGGCAGTTGGTTGGTCAACGATCAGCCTTGCGGTATTGGCCTGCGTGAAGATCGCGAGTTGATCACCCAGGATCTGTCGCGCTTCTACCCGCATATTATTCTTGGTTAATCCGTAGGGTCGAACATAGTCAAACATAGGGGCGCCGCATGTGCAGCCCCCCTACATAGTGAGTCGATTGAGTTTTATCTGCAGTCTCCCACCAATCAACCAATCTGCACCGAAAGCATGCTCAGCGCGGCCATTTCGATCCCATCGATCGGTACCGAGATCGGCTCTTTACCATCCCAACCGCCCAATACATACAGCAACGGCAGATAATGCTCTGGCGTCGGGTTCGACAACGCTGCGCCTTCATGCTGCATATAATTCACCAGCGGGTGATGTTCGCCCTGATAATCCAGGTTATCACGTACGTACTGGTTGAATGACTCCGCCCAAGGATACGGGCTGGTGTCACCCTGCCATTTCACCATGCGCAGGTTATGCACCACGTTGCCGCTGGCCACGATCATTATCCCCCGATCGCGCAGCGCCGCCAGCTTACGGCCCAGCTCAAAATGGTATTCCGCTGGTTGAGTCCCATCGATGCTCAGCTGCACCACCGGGATATCGGCTTGCGGGTACATCTTGATCAGCACGCCCCAACTGCCGTGATCCAAACCCCATTCACTGGTATCGGCAATCACCTGCGCCGGGGCCAACAGGCTTTGCAGCTCTGCCGCCAGCTCTGCCGCCAGCTCTGGTGAACCCGGTGCCGGATACTGTGTATCAAACAGCGCCTGCGGGAAGCCGCCAAAATCGTGAATGGTTTTTGGATGTTCCATCGCCGTCACTGCCGTCCCACGAGTGTACCAGTGGGCAGACACAGCAACGATCGCCTTTGGCCGTGGCAATTGCTCACCCAACGCACGCCAGGCCTGGGTATAGCGGTTTTCTTCCAGCACGTTCATCGGGCTTCCGTGGCCAAGAAAGAGTGCAGGCATACGAGAGGTGGTCATAAAATATCCTTGGTTAGCATGACAAGTGTTCTGCTGACTACATTACGCTGTTTGCCTTACCGAGGCAGCCGGATAACCCTGATGGTGATCTTCAAGAAATTTGAATGGCTGGAACGATTGAAACCATCAGCCAAATCCACTCGATTTATGACTTGGCTCTGTTAGTATCAGAAACTGATAAATATTATTAGCATACAAGGAGAATGCATGTCTGTACCGCTGATCCTGACCTTGTTAGCCGGAGGCGCTACCTTTGTCGGTGCCCTGCTCGGCATTATTGGCCAGAAGCCCTCCAACCGCCTGCTGGCGTTTGCGCTCGGCTTTGCCGCAGGGATTATGCTGTTGATCTCGCTGATGGAAATGCTGCCCGCTGCGCTGCACACCGTCGGCATGTCACCCATGCTTGGCTACGGCATGTTTATGCTCGGGCTGTTAGGCTACTTTGCGCTGGATCGCATGCTGCCACACCAACACCCTCAAGACCTGGTGCAAAAGCCCATCAAGCCCCATAACCTGAAGCGCACCGCCATGCTGCTGACGCTCGGCATCAGCCTGCACAACTTCCCGGAAGGGATTGCCACCTTTGTCACCGCCAGCGCCGATCTGGAACTGGGGATGGGCATTGCGCTCGCGGTCGCCATCCACAATATTCCAGAAGGGTTGGCAGTCGCCGGGCCGGTGTATGCGGCAACCGGCTCTAAAACCAAAGCGCTACTGTGGTCTGGGATCTCCGGAATGGCAGAAATTCTGGGTGGCGTAATGGCCTTCCTGGTGCTCGGCCCGATGGTTTCACCGGTGGTGATGGCGTCGATTATGGCTGCGGTGGCCGGGATTATGGTGGCGCTGTCGGTAGATGAATTAATGCCATTGGCCAAAGAGATCGATCCACACAATAATCCAAGCTATGGCGTGCTGTGCGGTATGGCGGTGATGGGGTTTAGCCTGACGCTGTTGCAAAGCAGCGGCATCGGCTAAAGAATTTTAAGCACAAAAAAGCCGCTTCATCAGCGGCTTTTTCATATCAGTCAGCGACTCAGCTGGCTTTCTTTTCGTGCGACTGGCGGTAAGCCACCAGATCTTCGATAGTCAGCACCACCATGTCATGCTGCTTGGCAAAGGTGATCACTTCTGGCGCATGCGCCATGCTGCCGTCATCGTTAGTCAACTCGCACAGTACGCCAGCGGGTTTGAAACCGGCCATTGAGACCAGATCGATGGTCGCTTCAGTGTGGCCGCGGCGGTTCAATACGCCACCAGGTTGAGCACGCAGCGGGAACACATGGCCTGGGCGGTTCAAATCGCTTGGCTTGGCACCGTCTGCAATGGCTGCACGGATAGTCGTCAGGCGATCGCTAGCCGATACGCCAGTGGTCACGCCCTGCGCCGCTTCAATCGTCACGGTAAAGGCGGTCTGGAACTGACTGGAGTTGTTGGTGACCATCATCGGCAGCTCGAGCTGCTGGCGACGATCTTCAGTGATACACAGGCAAACAATGCCGCTACCGTGGCGAATGGTCAGCGCCATCTGTTCAACGGTCATGGTTTCTGCGGCGAAGATCATGTCACCTTCGTTTTCACGGTTTTCATCATCAAGCACCATCACACCGCGCCCGTTGCGCAATGCATCAAGAGCGCGTTCAACGCGTTCTTCCGGCGTGCCGAAATCTGAAAGTAGAGTCTGATTCATGGTAAAAAACCTCATTAAAATTATGGATTACCAGAACCAGGGCGATCTTGAGGAGTGGCTATGCCAATAGCCAAAAAAATAACGCAAGCGGGGCATACGCCCGACAGGTGTCGTTACTCTCTCCCATCCGGACTATAACCGTCGGCCCCGGAATTACACCGGATCTGCTGACCTCTAACCGACTCCTGAGAGATAGGTTGAGCGCTCGCGGGCTTTCACCGTGAATGGTGATTTACCGCCGGTGGGGACTTGCACCCCGCCCTGAGAATAAGCATCTCGACTATAACCCCATCGCTTTAGTGTTTCAAGCCATCCGGTCGCGTAATGAGGGATCGCGCAGCAAACACGGTAATAGTTTATCCGGCGAGCAACTCGCATTACACTAAGCGTCAGCCACCAAATATCAGAAAGGGAAACGCCATGATTGACCCGAAAAAAATTGAACAGATCGCACGCCAGGTCCAAGAGTCGATGCCTAAAGGCGTACGTGAATTCGGGGAAGACGTTGAGAAAAAAATCCGTCAGGTACTGCAAGCGCAGTTGACCCGTCTGGATCTGGTTAACCGCGAAGAATTTGACGTGCAGACCCAGGTACTGTTGCGCACCCGTGAAAAGCTGGCATTGCTGGAACAGCGTCTGACCGAACTGGAAGGCAAGCTGAATACCGCGCCGGTAGCCAAGCCAGCAGACGAATAAGTTGTTCTAAGGGGCGCACCAGTGCGCCCTTATCGCTTGGAGACCGCCGCCTGCGTTTTACGCGGCAGCACCAACCAGATCAGCACCAACATCGCCAACGCATACAGACTTTTCCAGCCGATAATCACCAGCAATAACAAGCACAACGCGGAGCCAACGATCGCCATCAACCGCGAACGCCCCTGCAAGATCCGCCAACCCGCCAACATACACAGCAGATAAATCAGCACGAAAATGCCATTGGCGTATACCAGCAGCGTATCCAGCGGCAGCTTCAGGGTATAGATCAGTAAAGTGAACAACAGGCAGCAACCGACCACCGCGCTCAGTGCATTGACCGGCACCTGGCCCGCGGAGAGTTTGGCTAAACCGCTAGCAGGCTTTTCCTGGGCCTGAGACCAGACCAGGCGGGCAAAGCTCTGGGTGTAGATATTCACGCTGGCAAAACAGGCCAGATAGCCGATGATGCAGGCAATCCACAGCGCATGTTCGCCAAACAGTTGCACCACGATCCCCGGCAACGAAGCGGCCGCCGCCTGATGTTCGCCGTAAGCATGGAAGTGCAGCACCGCTACGGTACATCCCCAATAGACCGCCCCCGCCACCAACAGCCCAAGCATTAACGCACGCGGAAAGTCCCGCTCTGGATGGCGAAACTCGGTCGCCAGATGAGCAAAAGCCTCCAGCCCGACAAAGCACCAGAACATCACCGCCAACGCGTGGAACATATTAGGAGGAGAAATATCGCTGACCGCAGGCCATGGGATTTGGGATGGAGTAATGCCGCCTTGCCACCAGATAGCCCCCACCAGAGCTATCACCAGAAGGGCAATCAAGGTCTGAATATTAGCACTGGAACCGGCGCTGCGTGTGCCAAGCAGCCAAATCACCACCAGCGTGACAATTTGCACCAGCAACAGGCCGTTGGCATCCCAACCCAAAGTAGCCTGCCAGAACCCTGCGGCGATTTGTAATGCGGCGGGCAAGCCAACGGGGATCACAGACAGGAACAGCCAAGCGGTTACCTTTGCCATGCGTGGCCCAAAAGCCAGGCCGACAAAATGCGCGGCGCCACCGGCGCTGGGGAAATGGCGGCCCAACGCCGCAAAAGCGATGGCGATCGGGAATACCAGCACAATCAGTATTGGCCAGGCCCACAGGCTGTCGCCGCCCGCCACCTGCGCCGCCAATGCCGGAACGGCAAAGACCCCGGTACCCAGCAGTGAAGTGGACAATAGCCCAACGCCCTGCGCTAAACTCAGCTCCTGCTTAAGTCCACTCACTGCAAACCACCCTGTTTACCCGTCGTCTTTCAAGCTGCAGCGTTGTTACCTGCGCTTACCCACAGTTTGAAATCCATAGGGTATAGATATATAGATAAAGTTAACCACGACCATCCTTGATAGCCTTGATGATATTGGTGGTGGATAACCCATCTTCAAAGTTCAGTACCCGCACATCGCCACCGTTGGCCCAGACTTCAGCACTGCCAGCAATCTCATGCGGCTGGTAGTCGCCGCCCTTCACCAGTAAATCTGGCAGCACTTCGGCGATCAGGCGTTGCGGCGTATCTTCTTCAAACGGCACTACCCAGTCCACGGCACCCAGCGCGCCCAATACCACCATACGGTTTTCCAGCAGGTTAACCGGGCGGGTTTCCCCTTTCAGGCGCTTGGTTGACGCATCGCTGTTCACCGCCACGATCAGGCGATCGCCCAATTTGCGCGCATTTGCCAGGTATGAGACATGGCCAGCGTGCAGAATGTCGAAGATGCCGTTGGTCATCACCACTTTCTCGCCGCGTTGGCGCGCCTGCGCTACCGCTTTTTTCAACTCGGCCTCGGTCATTACGCCAAAGCCGGTTTCGGCGCGGCCACGAATGGCGTTTTCCAGTTCGACTGGCGAGACGGTCGAGGTACCCAACTTACCCACCACCACACCGGCGGCGGCGTTAGCCAGGAAGCAGGACTCTTCCAGCGTATTACCCGCAGCCAGAGCGGCAGCCAGTACACCGATCACCGTATCACCGGCACCGGTCACGTCGAACACTTCCTGCGCCTGAGTTGGCAGATGCAACGGCTCACGGCCCGGCTGCAGCAAGGTCATCCCCTGCTCGGAACGGGTGATCAGCAATGCGGACAGTTCAAAGTCCGCCACCAGTTTCATCCCACGCGTCACCAGCTCTTCTTCGCTCTGACAATGACCGACCACGGCTTCAAATTCTGACAGGTTTGGGGTCAGCAGCGTGGCGCCACGGTAACGTTCAAAATCGGTGCCTTTCGGGTCGATCAGTACCGGAACCTTCGCAGCACGTGCCAGTGCGATCATGCCCTGCACCTTGCTCAAAGCGCCCTTGGCGTAATCCGACAGTACCAGTGCGCCAATCTGCGGCAATGCCTGCTGGATACGCTCCATAATCGGCTGCGGATCGACGTTGGAAAAACCTTCCTCGAAGTCCAGGCGGATCAGCTGTTGGTTACGGGAAAGTACGCGCAGCTTGGTGATGGTCGGGTGCGTCGGCACCGAGACAAAGTCACAACGCACGTTAACTTCGTTGAGCTTGGCGCTCAACGCACGCGCCGCGTCGTCGATCCCCGTCAGGCCCACCAGGCGTGAATTGGCACCCAACGAGGCGATGTTCATCGCGACGTTAGCTGCACCACCGGGACGCTCTTCGATGGTTTCAACCTTGACCACCGGCACTGGTGCTTCCGGTGAAATACGGCTGGTCGGCCCATACCAATAGCGATCCAACATGACGTCACCAACCACCAACACTCCGGCGCGGCGAAAATCAGGTAGTGTAACTTTCATCCGATAACTCCAAACAAGTCATAAAAATAAATTCGGCAGATATTAGCATAATAGCCTGCAATACCCGTAAAAACTGCCCCCTCACCCCAACCCTCTCCCACAGGGAGAGGGAGTTGATAGCCCCTGCTCGTTTGGCAGTAAAGCGATAATCTCAACAAACTCGATCGCCTCCTAAGCCAAGGTGAGTCACTATAATTTCAAACACACTCGATCGGTCCCCTCAGCCCAGCCATTTACTCCAACTGACACGCACCTGCTCACGCTCGGTAGCAAACAGCTCACTGCTGACTTTGCTGGAGTGCTCCTGCAACGCCAAATGGTGGATCTCATCACGCATGGTGACATAGGCCTGGGTCAACGCCTGGGCCTCGTCTTCCGGCATGATGTCGTAATTGGCCATCAGCTCAAAGATACGCACGTTATCCGACCAACGCGTCAGGCGCGGTTCGCCCGCTGCATAACCTAAGACCAGGTATTGGGCAATAAATTCGATATCGGTGATCCCGCCTTCGTCCGCTTTGATATCAAACAGATCGCGCTGTTTGCTGCCCAGATGGTTGCGCATTTTCTCACGCATTTCACGCACCTCCTGCTGCAGCTTGTTCACTTCACGCGGTTTGCACAAGATTTCGCGGCGGATCGCATCGAACTGCTGGTGCAGCGCCGGATCGCCATACACGATGCGCGCCCGCACCAGGGCCTGATGCTCCCAGGTCCAGGCTTCGTTACGCTGATAGTCGGCAAAGGCTTCGACGGTACTGACCAGCATCCCGGCAGCACCGGAAGGACGCAGACGGGCATCCACCTCATAGAGAATGCCTGAAGAGGTGCGGGTGCTGAACAGATGCATCACCCGCTGTGCCAGACGCAGATAGAACTGGCGACCATCGATGCAACGATCGCCATCCGTCATGACGTCTGGTGGACAATCCAGCAGGAACACCAGGTCTAGATCCGAGCTATAGCCCAGTTCCCAGCCCCCTAGCTTACCGTAGCCGATCACCGCAAACCCTAACCCCTCTCGTTCATGCAGATGGGTTGGTTGGCCGTAGCGCGCAACCATGTCTTTCCACGCCTGCTGCACCACCGCATCAATGATCGCCTCGGCCAGATAGGTTAAGTGATCGCTCACTTTCATCACCGGCAACGCCTCGGCGATATCCGCAGCGGCAATGCGCAAGTGCTGTGCCTGCTTGAACTGCCGCAACGCTTCCAACTGCTGTTCTTCATCGTCTTCCGGCACCCGCAGGCGGTATTGGCGCAGTTCGCTACGATAGGCATCAGGGGCCACCGGTTGGTACAACGTGGCAGTATCCAACAGCTCATCGAGCAACAGCGGATAACGCGCCAGTTGGCTGGCCACCATCGGTGATGCGGCACAAAGGCGGATCAGGTGGCTGAGGGCGGCATGGTATTCCACCAGCAGCTCAAGGTAGGTAGTTCGGGTCACGATGCTCAGTAACAACTGGGTCAGGCGCGTCAGAGCCGTAGCCGCGTCCACGCGCGAACACACTTCAGCCAGCAAGCGTGGCATCAGTTGATCCAGCACGTCGCGGCCACGCGGGCCAATGGTGCGTTTGTCCACGTCGTGGCGGAAGTCGGCGATGGAGCGCAACATCTGCCGCCGCGCCTCTTCGTCCAGATGGAGCGTCAGTGGTGCCAGCTCGTTCTCGTCCAGCGCATCCTGCCACAGGCTGTGATAATGCTGGTAGTTGGGATCTTCGCCTACGTCTGGGCTGTCGTCGCCGATCAGGTCATCAAATACCGCACGGACCTGGCGCATATGCGCTTCCAGCACCGCCATCAACGACGGCCAGTCTGGCTGATCCATTCCCCAGGCCAGACGCGCCTGATCCAACTCGTCCTGCGGTAGGGTTTGCGTTTGCTGGTCGGCAATCGCCTGCAACAGATTCTCCAGCCGCCGCAGGAACAGGTAGCCGTTACTCAGCTCAGCGACCTGCTGTGCAGTCAACAGCCCCAGTTCACCAACCGCCTGCAACGTCGGCAGCAGTGAGCGCCCCTGCAAACTGGGTTCACGCCCGCCACGGATCAGTTGGAACACCTGGGTGATAAATTCGATTTCGCGGATGCCACCAGCACCCAGTTTAATGTTGTCCTTCAGCCCCCGCCGCCGCACTTCGCGGGCAATCATGCCCTTCATATTACGCAGCGACTGGATCACGCTGAAATCGATATAGCGACGGAACACGAATGGCCGCAATGTCTTGCGCAGTTCCTGGCTGTAGGCATCTTCATGCCCCCCCATCAGGCGCGCCTTGACCATCGCGTAGCGTTCCCAGTCGCGCCCCTGCTCCTGGTAATAATCTTCCAGCGCCGCAAAGCTCATCACCAGCGGGCCGCTATCGCCAAACGGCCGCAGACGCATATCGACGCGGTAGACAAAGCCGTCGATGGTTTGCTGATCCAACGCTTTGATCAGCCGTTGCCCCAGGCGGGTAAAGAATTGGGCATTATCCAGCTCACGCCGCCCACCCTGCGTATGGCCGTTTTCCGGATAGGCAAAGATCAGATCGATATCAGAGGAGAAATTCAGTTCGCCACCGCCGAGTTTGCCCATCCCCAGGATCAGCAAAGGCTGCGGCACGCCATCGGCATTGCAAGGCGTGCCCCACTCGCGGCAACAGGTTTGATAGAGCCAGTCACGGGCGCTAACGATCAGCGTTTCTGCCAGGGCACTCAGCTGTTGTAACGTTTCTTGCGTGGTACATAGCTGCTGAGCCTGCGCCCAGGCAATGCGCACCAGGCTCTCACGGCGAAACAGACGGAGCACACGCATCAGCTGCGCTTCGTCCTGCACCTCTTCAAGCTCATCCTGCAACCAGGCGGCATAGTGCTGCCACTCATCGGCCACCGGTGGCTGCTGGCGTAACGTTACCAACCATTCAGGATGGCCGAGCAACATGTCGCTGACAAAATCACTCGACGCCAGAACGCTTTGTTCCGCGGCGCTGAGCATCAACTCCGCGCCCTGAGTTTCCTGAAATCGCTGCACGATGTTCTGTGCCTGAAGCTGTAACGCAGCAGAGAGTGGCAACATAGTGAATGACCCGTTCTGTGGCCTGCAGCCCGGCAGGCCCGCTGGAGTTAACGAACCGCGCCGTTTAACCAGAATGGCGCATGGGATAATGCCTGTTTGCGGCTGGCTTCATACCAACCCTGCCGACGTTCGGCAATGGCTGATTGCAGCTCGCGCCAGCTGTCGATATACGGCCCGGTTTCGCTATCTGGATAGGCACCAGAAAGCAGAATAAATGCCAACACCTGGCGCGTCAGACGGGGCAGTTGCTCTTGATATTCATCTTCATTCAGGGTGCGTGTAAAGGCTTCTTTCAGCTCTGCGGCGCTACGGCCCAGCATGATGTCGCTAAAACGCTTGAATGAACCATCCAGCTTAGCCTGCGATTTGGCATCGATAAACGGCCGCCATGCACCGGTGATCAACCACGATGTGAGTGCCAACTTACATTGCAGATACTCCGTGCCGTAGCACAGCTCCTGCGGCTGGGTGGTTTTATCCACCAGCAAAGGCTCCAAAGCCGTCAACCGAGCGCGCAGATCGGTGCTTGCCTTGCGCGGAACCAATCCGCCAAAGATCACCAGCGCCTGGCGGATCAGACCGATCGCTTCCATTACCGCGCGGCGTGCCTGCCTGTCGCCACGCAGCCACAGTTCTTCGTGATACTGCCAATGGCTCAGCGCCAGCTCGAAAGCGGCCACCATGCCCTGTTCTACCGTGGATTTAGGAGCTGGCTTCAACACGCTTAATGGGCGTAACTCACGTTCGACATTGCCCTGCGCCAGATGATAGCCCCGAGCCGCTTTGCTGAGGCTGCCCTGGCGTAAACCACCCTGTTCCGCCAATGCGGCTGCCAATGCCAGCAAATCAGCAGTCTCACCGCTTTTCAGCTCCAGCTCCAGCTCGCATAACGGTTCGGCCAGTTCACCCGCGCGCACTTCCCCCTGGTCGAGGCCAATCTCGATCTCGCTTGTGCCGTAAGTGACCACCCACTTTTCACGTACAAAGTCGGTGCGGAACAGCGGCTGCAATGCCTTTTGCAGCGGAGCCAATTTGCAGCCCTCTGGCCAGATATCCGCCGGGAATTTTTTCAGCGCCAGCGCGGGTTTGGCGATGGCGACGTTATATTCTGGCCGCTGGTGCAGCCCACCCACCACCGAACCGGCGGTTTTGATGGTCATTTCATAGCTATCGTCAAAACCGCGGATACGCAGGCCCATATCATGGTTGCGCAGGAAGTTGTCGGCGGTTTCATAGTAGATATTGGTCAGCTTCTGTGGCGCAGAAAGCTGATTGGGCCAGGCGGCAATCCGCTCCGGCAGGCTGGCAATCGCTGCGGGGGAAACAATAAACTTCAGTTCTATTTCAACGCTCATAGTTCTTTTACACCAATAGGTTAGGCATTCGCGTGAGTCTTCACGGCGGCGGAGTCTGCCGGCCGCTCTCAGCCCGACGACGCACAGTGAGAGTATCTTACCGCGATTCCCCCTGACTTGACTCTGCCAACTGCAGAAAAAACCTGTTACGTTATAGAATGCTGCGCAACTGACGGGATTTAGCATAGTAAGATAGTTCCCATTCCGGTTTTGGCGTTGCGCCGTCAGACTGAACGCTCTACTATCGTTCCATAAATCCACGCAGAAACGATGACATAATGCAGAAATTACGCCTGATTTGCCTTGCCGTGCTAAGTTTTAGCATCACTTGGGGCGCACATGCCGAAGATAAACGCTATATCTCCGATGAATTAAATACTTATGTCCATAGCGGCCCAGGTAACCAATACCGTATCGTCGGCACCTTGAATGCCGGTGAAGAAGTCACGCTGTTGAGCGTCAATGACAGCACCAGCTACGGCCAGATCCGCGATTCCAAAGGACGCAGCGTCTGGATCCCGCTGGATCAGTTGAGCCAGACGCCAAGCCTGCGCACCCAGGTGCCTGAGCTGGAACAGCAGGTGAAAACCCTGACCGACAAACTGGCCAATATTGATAATAGCTGGAACCAGCGCACCGCCGAAATGCAACAGAAGGTGGCCGCCAGCGATAGCACCATCAGCGGCCTGCAGCAGGAAAACCAGGATCTGAAAAATCAGCTGGTTGTGGCTCAGAAGAAGGTGAATGCGGTGAATCTGCAACTTGATGACAAACAGCGCACCATTATCCTGCAATGGTTTATGTACGGCGGCGGCGTTGCCGGCGTTGGTTTGCTGCTCGGTCTGCTGTTACCGCACCTAATCCCGCGCCGCAAGAATAATCGCTGGATGAACTGATTGCTGTTCCGCCAGCTTAAGCGCCTACGGGCGCTTTTTTATTGCCTGACGCATCCGCTGCCCAATTGATGTAATCTGATCAAAAGAGCTATTGATAGGAGTTAAACCGTGAAAATTTACCTGGTCGGCGGTGCCGTCCGTGACGCCCTGCTCAACTTACCGGTAGTGGATCACGACTGGGTGGTGGTCGGCGCAACGCCTGCCGATCTGTTGGCTCTTGGCTATCAGCAGGTGGGTAAAGACTTCCCGGTATTTCTCAACCCGCAAACTCATGAGGAGTATGCGCTGGCCCGCACCGAACGTAAATCCGGCCAGGGTTACACCGGATTTACCTGCTACGCGGCCCCGGACGTGACGCTGGAAGAGGATCTGCTGCGGCGCGATCTCACCATCAACGCCATGGCGCGGGGTGATGATGGAGTACTGGTTGATCCCTATAACGGCAAGGCCGATCTCAACGCCCGCCTGTTGCGCCATGTCTCCGACGCGTTTGGCGAAGATCCGCTGCGAGTATTACGCGTGGCGCGTTTTGCCGCCCGCTTTGCTTCCCTGGGCTTTACCGTCGCCCCTGAAACCAGCGCGCTGATGCAGCAGATGGCCGAAAGCGGCGAACTGGCCTCCCTGACGGCGGAACGCGTGTGGAAAGAGACCGAGAAGGCGTTACAAAGCCAGAGCCCGCAGGTGTATTTCCAGGTACTACGCGACTGCGGAGCGTTGAAAGTGCTGTTCCCGGAAATCGACGCCCTGTTTGGCGTGCCAGCCCCAGAGAAATGGCACCCGGAAATTGATACCGGCGTACACACGCTGATGACGCTGGCGATTGCCGCCCAGCTCAGCCCAGAGGTAGATATCCGCTTCTCAGCGCTATGCCACGATCTCGGTAAAGGCATCACGCCACAAGAACTCTGGCCACATCACTATGGCCATGGCCCTGCGGGCGTCAGGCTGGTTGAAAAGCTTTGCCAACGGCTGCGAGTGCCTAATCCAGTACGTGAACTGGCGAAGCTGGTGGCGGAGTATCACGACCTGATCCACACGGTCAATAAACTGCGGCCAGAAACGCTGTTAAAACTGTTTGATGCCATCGACGTGTGGCGTAAACCGCAGCGGCTAGAGCAGATGATCCTCACCAGCGAAGCCGATGCCCGTGGACGCACCGGTTTTGAAAACAACCCTTATCCGCAGGGCGATTACCTGCGCCAGGCTTATCAGGTCGCCAACGCGGTTTCGGTCAAAGAGGTGGTGGAAAGTGGCCTGCAAGGGCTAGCGATCCGCGACGAGGTCAAACGCCGCCGCCAGCAGGCATTGGCGGACTGGAAGAAGCAGCAAGAACCTCATCCTTAAGTAAAACGGGCGCAGTATGCGCCCCTACCTACCCCTCCAGCACCAACGAATCACGGCTGATTTCGGCAATACTTTTCGCCCCCGTGAGCGTCATCGCTACGCACATCTCTTTTTTGATCAAAGCGAGCAGGTTTTCCACCCCCGCCTGGCCTGCGGTTGCCAAGGCATAAACATAGGCTCGCCCCAGCAATACGCTATCCGCCCCGAGCGCAATCATGCGCACCACATCTAATCCGCTGCGTATCCCACTGTCTGCCAGGATGGTGATATCACCCTTCACCGCATCGGCAATCATTGGCAACGCACGAGCAGAAGAGAGTACCCCATCCAGTTGGCGACCACCGTGGTTAGAAACCACAATGCCGTCGGCACCAAAGCGTACGGCATCACGCGCATCGTCGGCGTCGAGAATGCCCTTTATCACCATCGGCCCCTGCCAGAAATCACGGATCCATTCCAAATCACTCCATGAAATCGAAGGGTCAAAGTTGGCCCCCAGCCACCCGATATAATCTGCTAATCCGGTGGGCTTTCCGAGGTAAGCGGAAATATTGCCCAGATCGTGCGGACGCCCATTCAGGCCAACATCCCACGCCCAGGCAGGATGGGTCACGGCTTGCCAATAGCGCCGCTGGGCGGCATAGGGGCCACTCATTGCCGAATGCGCATCGCGGTAACGAGCGCCTGGTGTCGGCATATCCACGGTGAATACCAAGGTGGTACAGCCCGCGGCTTTCGCCCGCTCCAAGGCATTACGCATGAATCCACGATCTTTCAACACATACAGCTGAAACCACATGGGCCGCTTGATGGCCGGCGCCACCTCTTCGATTGGGCACACCGAGACGGTGGAAAGCGTAAACGGAATGCCTTGTTGTTCTGCGGCGCGCGCGGCCTGCACCTCACCACGGCGGGCATACATGCCACACAACCCTACCGGGCCAAGGACGACGGGCATGGCCAAAGTTTCGTTAAACAGTTTGGTTTCCAGGCTGAGCGCCGACATGTTCTTAAGAACACGCTGTCTCAATGCGACCTGAGCCAGATCTTCCACGTTACGCCGTAAAGTGTGTTCGGCATAAGCGCCGCCATCGATGTAGTGAAACAGAAACGGTGGCAGTTTACGTTGTGCCGCAGCGCGATAGTCCGTGGCTGCTGAGATAATCATCAAGCGATCTCCCTTGTTACGGTGAATTGTCATCAGGAAGGCGGGTAATACGCGCCTGCCTGGCCTCGTCTTCATGCAGATTTTTAATGGTGGAATGCACGAATCCCAGGTGAGATTTTGCCGCTTTACCCGCCCGTTCAGGATCGCCTGCCAAGATCGCCAGCAGCAGTTCCTCGTGCTGTTCAGTCAGCCGGGTGAAGATCGTCGGCTGGGTGTACATACGCTGGCGGCTATGCATGACGGAGGAGCGCATCAAATCGAAAAAGCCGCGCATGGTTTGCAGTAACACCACGTTGTGTGAAGCCTCGGCAATCGCCAAATGGAAGCGCACATCCGCCTGAGCGGCAAGTTCAGGATGATCGCTTTCCTGAAGCGCCAACATGGCGTCAAAGCAAGCCTGTAGCTTCTCTTTGTCTGCGGCGGTGGCGCGCATTGCCGCGTGCCAGGCGGTGCTGGCCTCAATGGCGTGGCGAGCTTCCAGAATGTCGTAACGATAGTCAGGATCGTCGGCAACCAAGGGTCTCAGCGGCTCCACGATGCATTGCTCCGACCAGGGGGAAAGCTCGTCGCAGACATAGGTTCCGCCGCCACGTCGGCTAATGAGCGCTTTTTCACCAATCAGCTTTTGAATCGCCTCACGTAAAGAGGAACGCGAGACGCCCAACTCGTTGGCCAACTGGCGCTCGGCGGGCAAGCGCATCCCCATCTCCAGTTGGCGTTCGCGGATCATTACCTTGATACGCTCAACCAAACGATCGGCCGAGCGAAGTGGATAAGTGGGTTGAAGATTTACAGTCATGGGATCATCCATGTTAGCCAGTAAGCCTGAAGCGTAGTAATAACCCCCACCATACAGGTGAAAATCAGGCTGTGTTTTACCGTAAAGCGGAACAGGTCAGACTCTTTCCCTACCAACCCCACGGCGGCACAGGCAATCGCGATAGACTGTGGTGAAATCATTTTGCCTGTGACTCCGCCGGTGGTGTTAGCCGCAACCAACAGCACATCCGAAACGCCAATTTGCTGGGCGGTGGTGGCCTGCAGAGCGGCGAATAACGCGTTAGACGAAGTGTCTGAGCCGGTCAGGAACACGCCCAACCAGCCAAGGAACGGTGAGAAAAAGGTGAACGCGCTGCCGGTATGCGCCAATGCCAGTGCCAAAGTTGCCGACAGGCCGGAATAGTTGGAAATAAAGGCAAAGGCTAACACCATGCCAATGGAATAGATGGGCAGCATCAACGCCTTTAGCGTTTCAGCAAGTGTGGTGAGCGCATCTTTGGGCTTCATGCGCAGGTAAATCACCGAGGCGATCGCAGCAACCATAATGGCGGTACCGGTGGCAGAGAACCAGTCAAGTTTGAAAACGGCGACATAAGGCGTGATGTTTGCCACCACCGGCGGCATTTTGGCGACCAGCTTATCCAGAAAAGGCACCGGAATAGAGAGCACCCAATCGTACAGCGCACCACCTTGAGCGAACAACGCTTTAAACGGCGGGATGCTCCACAAGGTGACCGTAGCAGTCAGGAAAATAAACGGCATCCAGGCGCGAATAATCTGCCCTAAACCATAGCGCTGCTGCACCAGCGTTTGGTCGACGACGGCACCTTCGGCATTATCAAAGCGGAACAGGCGTTTTGGCTGCCAGACGCGCAGAAACAGCGTCAGGCATACCAGTGAAACCAGCGAGGAGATGATGTCTGGCAACTCTGGCCCAAGAAAGTTGGAGCTGAGATACTGCGCCAAGGCAAAGCTTCCCCCCGCCACAACCACCGCAGGCCAGGTTTCTTTAATGCCGCGCCAACCGTCCATAATCGCCATGATCCAGAACAGTACGATAATCGTCAGGAACGGCAATTGTCGCCCGACCATCTGGCCGATTTCAAAGCTGTCCAACCCGGTCACCTGGCCCGCGACGATAATCGGGATGCCCATAGCACCGAAAGCCACCGGTGCGGTGTTGACGATCAGACAAAGCCCTGCGGCATACAACGGATTGAATCCCAGCCCAACCAACAAGGCGGCGGTAATGGCTACCGGTGCGCCAAACCCGGCGGCCCCTTCCAGAAAGGCACCAAAACAGAAGCCGACGATCAGCATCTGTAAACGTTGGTCGGGGGTGATAGAGAGAATGGAAGAGCGAATGATGTCAAACTGCCCGGTCTTCACCGAAATCTGGTAGACAAATACCGCGGCAATAATGATCCAGGCTATCGGCCACAGCCCATAGAAAAAACCATAAACCACCGCAGCGAGCGCTCGGTCAATGGGCATCCGATAGAGGAATAACGCCACCAGCAAAGCTATCCCAACGGTTAACGTTGCTGCAATATGCCCCTTGAGCTTCAGTTTAATCAGCGCCAAGAAAAAAAACGCGATAGGCAGTGCCGCAATCGCACTTGATAGCCAGATATTGCCAATGGGATCATAAACTTGTTGCCAGACTTCCATGTAGATAACTCCCGCGATTATTCACATACTCCTCCGCTTAATGGGTCGTACCAACAGGGCGAAGTCATATAATTGATAACCGATAGTTAACTTATTGTTAAAAACATGCAATGTGCCTGTTTGGTTTTTTGCCGTTTATGTGCCAGAGGTTCACATTTTTCCGGCATTGGTCGGACCAAAAGGGGGGAGAAGGGGGGGCTAAATGAGCAAGATTAAGCAGCACCATTATTTGGGGATCCCTCGCGCTATAGCCTGCTATAATGCATGCATGATGCCGTGTAGATAACACGTAACCCATCACAGGAGAGCACACCATGACAGTAAAAGTACGCAATACACAAAGCGTCACAATGACTGTAGAACGAGGCCTGCTTAACCGGGCACGTGATGCAGGAATTAACCTTAGTGCCACTTTGACTGCCGCCCTAGATGCCGAACTACGTCATCACGCAGCGAAAAAATGGCAGGAAGAAAACAGAGGGGCTCTTGAGGCGTTAAATCGTTTCCATGATGAACACGGCTGCTTTAGCGATGAGTACAGGACTTTTTAACGATGCAATTCACCGTCTACTACAATCCCGGAAAAAGCGTCGTTTATCCCCTGCTACTTGATGTAACGAGCGATATTATCGGCCAGTTAAACCGTCGCATTGTGATCCCACTGTTGCCTGTTGAAAAATATCCGGGCAGCAGTCGCCCAGACCGGATGAATCCGGTAATCATGCTGACGGACGGCAAAGAATACGCCGTAATGGCTCATGAACTTGCAAGTATTCCTGTTCGTGCTTTGGGTGCTGAGTTCTGCAATGCGGCGCAATACCGCCCGCAGATAAAAGCGGCAATAGATTTTCTCATTGATGGAATTTGAAGCCACTGGTAGCGACCAATCGAATGCGCCAATACAAGTAATATGAAAATAGTGGGCCAAGAGCCCACTATTGGAGAGGAGAAAACGTTCGAGCTGGTGCCAGAATTAATGAATAAACACCATGTAGACCGCCGCCGCGACGATAAAGCGGTAGATGGCGAACGGCACAAACGAGATACGCTTGATAAGCTGCAGGAAGGTCTTGATGGCGATTAGCGCTACCACAAACGCAGTGGCAAACCCGACGGCAAACATCGGCAAATCACTGAGCGTCAGGAAGTGCAGGCTCTTGTACAGATCCAGACCGCTGGCCCCGAGCATCATCGGCACCGCCAGAATAAAGGAGAATTCAGAGGCCGCATAGCGGCTCACGCCAACCAGCATACCGCCCGAAATGGTGGAACCGGAACGGGAAAAACCAGGCCACAGCGCCAGACACTGGAAACAGCCGATCATAAATGCCTGCCGATAGGTAATATCATCCAACCCGACCGCGCGCGGCTTTTTCGGTTTCAGCCATTCGGCGGCCAGCAGCAACAGCCCCCCAACGACCAAGGCATACATCACGTTTCTCGGTTCAAACAGGGATTTGATCACATCGTGGAAGATCAGCCCCAGGACAACCGCCGGGATCATCGCCAGCAGGATATGGCCCAGCTTCAGCCGCCCTGCCGTGTGCCCTTCATGAGGCACCGGTTTGCCACCAAAGTGAATGCCGATCAGGCCAAACAGACGGCGCCAGAACACCACCACCACCGCCAGGATCGAACCCAGTTGGATAATGACTTCGAAGGTTTTTGCCTTATCGCCGGTAAAACCCAGCAATTCGCCAACGATAATCATGTGCCCTGTCGAGGAAACCGGCAGGAACTCTGTCAGCCCTTCAACTACCCCAAGCACAAATGCCACAAACAATGAATGCATGTCCGCCATCAGACCACTACCCCATTTCAAATTTAACGCTATTAAAGGTACAAGCACAAAAAAGCGGCAATGTTCAATACCTTGCCGCTTAAACAATTCTAGTTACAGACCAGCATATCGGTCTTTAGTTGCATATTGGTGACAACTTGTCAGGCTGGGCGCTGGCCGCGCTCGATGATCACCCCAACCCGGCTGGCGTGCGCGACTGCACCCGGCTTGCTGACCTTAATACGGACCCAGGGAGATTTAAAGCGCCGTAGCAAAATTTCGGATACCTCCTCTGCGACACGCTCCACCAACGCAAAACGATTGGGCTGCACATGTTGGATGACCGCATCGCTGATATCGGCATAGCTCAGACAATCATTCACATCATCGCTGGCGGCCGCCTGGCGGTTGTCCCACGCCATTTCGATATCGAACACCAGCTTTTGCTGAATGGTTTGTTCCCAATCATAAACGCCAATGGTGGTGATCACGGTAAGCTCTTCAATAAATACGATATCCATCACGTCATTCTCAGTTTTTGGCCTTGCCGGATACCACTTCCGACGGAATATGCGTATTATCCATAGATGTTGCGAGTAAAACGACCATTATTAGACGGAACCGCGTTATGAGTGCTACCGCGCTTGGCATGATTATCTTCGCGTATCTGTGTGGCTCAATTTCCAGCGCGATCCTGGTTTGCCGGATCGCCAGGCTACCGGATCCGCGTAAACATGGATCGGGAAACCCAGGAGCGACCAACGTCCTGCGTATCGGTGGCCGCCTGGCGGCGGCTACGGTGCTGGTGTTTGATATTCTAAAAGGGATGCTGCCAGTCTGGTTGGCCTATGCATTCAACGTTCCACCGCTGTATCTGGGCCTGACGGCGATCGCCGCCTGTCTTGGGCATATCTACCCGGTGTTCTTCCACTTCCGTGGGGGCAAAGGCGTGGCGACGGCGTTCGGCGCCATTGCACCGATCGGCTGGGATCTCACCGGCCTGATGACCGGCACCTGGCTGCTGACCGTGCTGCTGAGCGGCTATTCTTCGCTCGGGGCGATCGTCAGCGCGCTGATTGCGCCGTTCTACGTCTGGTGGTTCAAACCGCAGTTTACTTTCCCGGTGGCGATGCTCTCCTGCCTGATCCTGATGCGCCATCACGACAATATCCAGCGCCTGTGGCGCGGCCAGGAAGGGAAGATCTGGGGTAAGTTCCGCAAGAAGAAAGACGGTGCTGTGGAACAGGAAGAAAAACCGGAAGAGTGATCAAGAAAGGCTGGAAACTTCAGCCTTCTAAAACCCCCAAGCCTCTAAACATATTGTGACCGAGCGTTTCTCCACATTTGAGGGTTTCGCATGGAAAAACACAGGGTCGTAAGCCGCTCCTTTGGCTGGCTCCCACGATGACGGATCTCGCTTCCCCTGTGCACTGACGCCACTAACCAAATTTTGCCATCTCGTTTGCAACGGAAATTTACGGTTTATGATCAAGAGTCAGTCTAGGGTTTGGCACAATGCCTCTCGTTGAACGGCTTGAATTCATAGACTGTATTGAATTCGAAGCAACAGTAAAGCGAGTGGAACAATCAATGTCTCCATCTGACTCCGTTCTGCAAAAGAAGAAGCGGATATTTCCGCCTCTTGGTGCTCGGGTAATATATAAGAACTCACCAGAGCTACACTTCAGATTTCTGTCTGCCATGAAACTTTTAATTTCATCAGGATTAACACTCTTATCCCCCCGCACTACATAAACAGAGCATTGCTCTAACTCAGCAATTTTATCATGCGTATCATAAAAAAGGACGCTTTCGGCCGGACCAATGGTAAACAGGCTGGCAAGCATTATGAAACATGCAGCCGGCAAGAAGAAACGGATCCCCTTATTTTCTTTAAGATAACCAATCAAAGAGCGTCGACTAATATTTTCTAATACTCTCTCATCATTAGATACACTTTCTACCGGCACGTCGCTGTTTATTGTGGCAGCTTCAGGTTTCACATCCCTGTTAACAGGAACCTCTTCAGTGGCAATATTAGGCTTACTTTTTGCGTGTGTATTGTCGTCTTCCTCAACCAACTGAACCTTGCCCGTAAACTTTACCCCGACCTTAGGAATGGTTTTGATCGCCGAGATGATAACTCCTGCCTCTCTCATACCTCTTCTCAGTAACAAGATGTTTTGGTAAAGGGTATTCATGGTGACGTATTGGCCGTGTTTTTCCCAAACTTCAGCAAGAAGGGTCTCTTGACGAACGACATCACCAGGATTTTGCAGCAATAACAGCAAACAACGGTTAACAGGGGTATTCAATAGCGTTTCTTTGCCCCGTCTTCCAAGAGGGGTTAACCGATGCTCATCAGGTGTATACAAAACCGTGTCATTGATTAAATATTTTTCTTTCATTTTCAATCACCTGGACGTTATCGCCATAAGAAATTATATATGCTCACCATGAAGTATAATACTTCACATAAGAATCACCTTTACAAACAATTCCTTCAATATCAACTGGTTAAAACACATTTCTTATTCATGGCTTTATGAGCTTGATTTAGCTAAAGAAAGCCCCTCCAACGCATAAAAAATCACCATAACAAATTGAAAAACAACACCTTTCAACTTGATAATAACAATTAAAATGACTTCATTAAGAATATTCTCTCAATTAGGTTACTATTTTCTCATCAACAGGACGGGATGATTAAGTTAAGTCTATTCATCACGTTGCAGCAAATGGCGATAGTCCGTCATCACTATGTTGGTAAATCTAGCCCATGAAGACAGATAAATCCTAGATACGAAGGGAGGAATTTATCAATATGATATATATGAATTATTTTGGTAAAAATGAATTTTTATCCTTCATAATGAACATATAAAGTTTTTTTGACTGATGAAATTCCCGGAGTAATGACCCACCACAATCGCTAGGAGTGACTGAAGAACATGGTGAAAAAAGTCAAAATTTGCCATCACTGCAGAATTTAATTCCGTAATGCAGGCCAAAGTGACATCAACCTTACTCGTTTCCAATACGTTGCTATGAAAGCAATCGCTTCTATAATACGTGCATCAAGGGAGGCTTGTTATTTTGAGATACAACAGCGAAATAATGAACCAAGTGTATATGGAAAATAGACTTTATGGATTTCTGCTTAATGATAATGTTCTCTTTAACATTGCGACTCGCAGGCTCGTGCATTACACCGAAGAGCTTTCCGAGCACAACATGTCTTTTAAAGTGGTCTCTTTAAACGAGACTCAATCACGACTGTTAACATGTTTACTAATGAATCGCACCAGCGCTGTTATCTATAAGGATGACATA
>NZ_JADACK010000023.1:0-347957 GCF_015673035.1 Serratia sp. Res13-Sevr-LER1-36-b
GCAACGACCGGGAGCACCGTAGGGGAGAGGGAGCCGTCCGGCGTCGTGGATAAGCCCGTGCGGCTTCGGAAAGGGAACCTTTGATTAGCCATACCACTTCGGCAGTGATGAGTAAGCCTAAGGATGGGGTATGACGCAGAGAAAACAGCGGGCTCGATCGGTTCCCTCTCCTGGGGGAGAGGGCTAGGGTGAGGGGCATTACTCGATCTGACAAATTAACTGACCCTTAACGCGCCAGATGATAAATACTGTACCCTGTCGCAGCCCCTGCCACATCCCAGGCAAAATCCTTCCAGCTCCAGCCCGTACCGCCTTCCCGACTGTCATACAGTTCTTTCGCTGCGCCCAGGCCAATCGAAAATAGCAGGCCAAAACTGCGGCTACGTGCCTCATTCCAGTTCTGGTGATCGCCATAAGCCGCGCCAGCGGCCGCAAATGCAGCGGAAGCGACAAAGTGTTGAGCCTTGTCTTTGCCGGTCCAACTATCATTGGCCATATGGGTACAGCCACTGGAGAACAACAGTACCGGAAGGAGGATAAATGGGCGGAGTGGGCGCATAGTGAAAACATCCTGTCTCAATATGTACAAAAAAGCCCGGCATTGCCGGGCTGTGGTGCAGTTAATTATAGCGAGTTTACAGTATACGGCTAATCAAGCGATCGATACGGATCCGACGCAGTCGACGGATCAGTTTACGCACCTTGACCGGATATTCCTGAATACTTTGCAATTCGAGATAGTGGCCAACCACTGTGGTATGGGTACGGATCGTTTCCAACTCTTTATGCCGCTGTTCCTGCATTTCGTGCTTGGGATCGTGGAACAGAATGGCGTTCTCCAGATCCAGCCGCCAGGCGCGCGGGTTGAGGTTGTTACCGGTGATCAACTGCCACTCGTCATCGACCCACATCCCTTTCAGGTGATAGCTGTTATCGCCGTCTTTCCACAGGCGCACAATCAGCTGGCCGGTATCAACATAGCGTTGCAGGCGGCTCAGGAAGCGGCGCAGGTTGATTTCGTAAAGATAAGGCAGCGCACCGATAATCTTGAACGGCTGATCTTCAGGAATGTAGAAGTCATTGGCCGTCTTGTCCCCCACGATGATCTCTACCTGTTTCCCTTGGCGCAGCAGATAAATGATATTGCGCACCAACAAGGCTGGCAGGTTGAAGTAAGGCGTGCACAGCGTCAGTTTCTGATCGGTGCAGGACATCAGGTGGTGGATCGTTTTGTTCAGAATGCTCTGTTTACCCAGGCCGACTAATGGGGTGACGGCCAGCTCATCATTACTGGCATTCCCCTGAAATTGATAGGCGGCACGGCGTAGGGCAAAGCGGAACAGGCGGATTTCGTTTTTGATCTCGAGGCTTTTGGGTCTGTCATCACGATCAAGACGCTGCACGGCACCGGCGGTTAACAGATGCTGTTTGATGTAATCGCACAGGGTCACCGCCAACAGATTATTGGTGATCAACTGATAGCGATCGTAACGA
Organism: Serratia sp. Res13-Sevr-LER1-36-b; assembly: GCF_015673035.1. NCBI lineage: Bacteria > Pseudomonadati > Pseudomonadota > Gammaproteobacteria > Enterobacterales > Yersiniaceae > Serratia > Serratia sp. Res13-Sevr-LER1-36-b. Next base: position 1,495 of record NZ_JADACK010000023.1, read on the forward strand.
TACTTCTCATGCTGATGCAGATAGACATCATTAATGCTGGCACCGCTGTAGAACACCGTATCGTCAACGACAAAGCCCTTCAAATGCAGTACGCCCAGCGCTTCGCGAGTATTGACCGGAACGCCGTAAATCGGCACCGAAACCTGCGGGTGCTGTGCAGCCATAGCGCAGTACCAGTCGGCATTGGTATTGGCAGCTGCCGCACCGATACGCCCACGTTGAGCACGATGCCAGTCTACCAACACGCAGATCTCCAGCTCAGGACGCTGCTGCTTGGCTTGATAGAGCGCATTGAGGATGTCGCGGCCTGCATCGTCATGCTCCAGATAGAGCGCTACCAGATAAATACGGGTTGTTGCGTTAGCGATCGATTCCAGCAGCGTTGCACGGAAATCAGCGGGCGTAAAAAGGGTACGGACATCAGCAACCGTCTGGGGGAGTTTGGGCAGTTGTGCAAGGTGTTGTTGATGTTTGCTACGTTTAAATTTTGACAACATCACAGTGCGCTTCTTCTCTCATATTTGGATGGCCGGAACGCCACTTCCATGAATAAAATGCTTCGAACAATCGGGCGATAATACCACTAGTTGCCCCGATTGTGCGTATGTTTTGGCGTTAAGTAGTGGATTCGTATTACATTGCGACAGCGGTCACGGCGTCGCCCCATCCTGGAGCGGCAGGGTTAAATTGACAATCCCTTCGTCAATTTGCACATCGACCTTAAACCCCAGCTTTTGTGCCAGCGTGACCATTCCGCGGTTATTCGGCATGGTAATGCCTGTCAGGCGGGCCAGGCCTTGCGCTCGCGCATAGCTAATCATTTTCATCAAGAGCTGCCGGCCCAGACCCAGACCTTTCAGATCGGAACGCACCAGCACGGCGAATTCGGCGTCGGTGTTGTCCGGATCTGACAGGGCGCGCGTGACGCCGATGATCTCTTCGCCATCTCGTACCGCTACGAAAGCCATTTCTCGATCGTAGTCGATTTGGGTCATGTTAGCCAAATCGTCGTGGCTAAACTCATTGATCTCACTAAAGTAGCGGTAATAGAGATCTTCCTTGGTGACACGGTCGATAAAGTGCTTCAGCGCCGGTTCATCCTCCGGCAGGATCGGGCGGAACAGGCATTGAGAACCGTCTTTTAATTCAATGGTTTCTTCCAGCTCATGGGGATAAGGGCGGATCGCCAGGCGCGCCTGTGGATCGCCACTGAAAGGCGTTAACTGCATGGAAACGTCCAGCAGGGTAAACTCGCTGCCGGAGGCTAATACCGGATGAATATCGAGGCGTGAGATCTCCGGGCAGTCGAGGATCAGGTTGGAAACCTGCACCAACAGGCGGCTTAAGCCGGGGATATCAAGCGGCCGCAGCGCACTGCGCCCACGGATTTTGCCTCCTTTCACCGCCTGCAACACCAGATAACGCGCCAGCGCCATATTCAGCGGCGGCAGAGCAACGGCGACCTGGTTTTCCTTACGCCATTCAATGCCGCCTTCGCCCAGCATGATCAGCGGGCCGAAGGTTGCGTCCTGTTCAACGGCAATCCTCAATTCCTGTGCTCCGGCACGGTTGGCCATGCTTTGCACTAACAGACCGTGGATGCGCGCCTGCGGATAAGTACGCTTCACCCGATCGAGGATCGCTTCCGCCGCCCGCTGCACCTCGGTGGCGGTTCGCAAATACAGCATGACCCCCTGAACTTCGGATTTATGTGAGATATCCGGAGAGCGCAGCTTCAGTGCTACCGGGTAGCCAATCTGTTCGGCAATGTGCACCGCTTCTGCGCTGTCACTGGCAATCCAGGTTGGCAGGGTGCTGAGGCCGTAAGCCTGCAAAATTGGTTGGACTTCATGGGTATCCAACTGGCTAGCCCCTTCGGCCAATGCCTGATGGATTAACTGGTGCGCGGCAGCGGTATTGGCCGTAAGCCCAATCGGTAGCGCCGGAGTTTCCTTCAGCTGCTTCTGGTTACGGCGGTATTCCACCATATGCATAAACGCGGTGACCGCGCCTTCTGGCGTGCGATAGGTTGGGATCCCTGCCTCGGTAAATTGGCGGCGGGCCTCCTGAGAGGAGTATTCGCCACACCAGTTGGTTAACAGCGTAATGCGTTTCCCACGTGGGTGCTGGCGGATGGCCTCGATCAGCCGTTCGGCGGTCTCAGTGCCCGGAGAGGCGGCGCTAGGGGCATGGATCAACAGCAGGGCGTCATAGTCGTGGCTGTCGAGCAGCGGTTGCAGAGCTGCCAGATAGCGCTTGGGGGTTGCATCATCACGCAGATCGATAGGATTTCCTGGCCGGATAAACTCCGGCAGGGCTGCGCTTAGCTTCTCCTGAGTCTCATCCGTCAACGTTGCCAGCTTACCGTTGCGGGAGAGTAATTCGTCCAGCGCCATGGCTGCGGGGGCTGCACCGTTGCTGATAATCATTAGCCGCTCACCGCGCAGCGGGTGCATATGGCTTAAGGTTTCCACGGCGGAAAACAGCTCGTGAGTATCCTGTACACGCAGCAAACCGGCGCGTTGGATAGCTGCATCGTAGGCGGCGTCCAATCCCTGCTGGCTGTTGAGCAGTAGCTGTGCCTGTTGGCTACGGCCACTTTTGATCACCAGGATCGGCTTATTGCGCGAAGCACTGCGGGAGGCGGAAAGGAAACGCCGCGCGTCGTTGATGTTTTCCAGATACAGCAGAATGGCGCTGGTTTTGCTGTCGCGGGCCAGGAAGTCGAGCAGATCGTCGACGTCGATATCCAGGCTATCCCCTAACGCGATGAAGTAGGAGAAGCCAACCTCCCGTTGTTGCGCCCAGTCCAGAATGGTGTTCGCCACGGCGGCAGACTGGGAGATAAACGCCAGCTTGCCTTTCTGAATGGGGACCGGCGAAAAGCTGGCGTTGATCCCTTGCCAAGGCGCCAGCAAGCCCAGGCTGTTTGGCCCCAGTAGGCGCATTGAGTAACGTTGTGCGGTGGCCTTCAGCTCGGCGAATTGTTCCACGGGGGAGGAAAGTACGATGGCGGTTTTGCAGCCGCGCTCACCCAGGGCTTCGATCAGTGCCAGGTTACGCTGGGCATTGGTACACAGCACGGCCAGATCGGGGGTTAGCGGCAGGCTGGCTACGTCGGGATAGGCCATCACGCCGCAGACTGCCTTATAGCGCGGCGTGACAGGCAGGATAGGGCCGGTAAAACCGCCAGCCAGCAGATTGCGCATCATCAGGTAGCCAGCCCGGCCGGGCTGTTGCGAAGCGCCGAGCACGGCAATCGATTTGGGACGTAATAGCGCTTCTAACCCTCTCTGGCTCATGTGCGGCTCCTGCTCCTGATCGGTTTGCCTGAAAGAGGCAAATTATCGTCTGATTCTAGGCGCTTTGTGGCTGATTTGCTGTGACCGGTGCCTCTGGGCGGTGAGGTTTCCCGGCCAGATACTGTTCACGGAAGTAATTGAAATGTTGGCTCAGCCCGGTCGCGGCCTGTTCATCTCCTGCCTGTTGCAGCAGGGCGGCAGCGACTTCTGCCGTACAGTGCTGTTCAGGGCGGCTGGCAATACGTAGCAAATAGTCTGATGAAGCCAACACGTTCAGTGAAAAGACCGGGAACTGATTCAGATAGGGGCTTTTACGGAACATTTTGCGCGCTTCCGACCAGGTACCGTCGAGCATGATGAATAAAGGCGGCTTGCCACCTGCGGGCAGGCTGCTAACCACCGGGCGATCCGCATCGGCATAAGAGGCCGGGAATACCACGTAGGGCTGACGAGCGGGATCGTTGATGGCAGCCAGCAGGCCCGGATCGACTTCGGTGCGTGACCAGGTAAACGCCAGGGTATCAGGCAGGATATCGGCGATCAGGCGGCCGGTATTGCTGGGCTTTAACGGCTCTGCGCCGAACATGATCAGGCAAAAGCGGCTGTTGGCCTGCTGCGGTTTGATGGTGGCACACAGGCAGTTTTGCTGCGGTAGCAAACAACCCTGACAGCGCACGGCGCGGCTACCTCTGGCCAGAAACGGGCGGGTGGCACGGTCTAAACGGTCTTGGCGCAGACGAAGTACGGCGTTGTCAGTCATAACTATCCTGAAAAACCGCCATTGTAGCGCAGAAAAAAGCCCGGCGGGAGAGGCGCACGGGCTATACAGGCGATGTTATGCCGACAACAACTGGCGGCATAGTAAGCGCTTTTGCGTTAAACTAGCTCGTTAAGCCAGTTATCGAACGGCGCTTTCGGCATCGCGCCGTTGAGCATATCGACCATCTTGCCTTCACGGAACACCATGATGGTAGGGATGCTGCGAATGCGGAAGCGGGCGCTCAACTCGGGTTCGGCTTCGGTGTTGACCTTCACGAAACGCACCTTGCCAGCGCGCTCCTGTGCCACATCTTCAAAGATCGGCGCGAAGCTGCGGCACGGGCCACACCACGGGGCCCAGAAATCGACCACGATCGGCAAGTCGTCTTGCAGGAGCTGGTCCAACGTGGCAGCGGTGGCGTTAATCACTTCACCGTCGAACAATTCATGGCCGCAGCGGCCACATTTAGCGCCGTCCGCCAGACGTTCTTCCGGCACGCGGTTGGTGGCATTACAAGCTGCACAAACTGTATTCATGATTACCTCTGGGGCTGACGCAGCACAATGAGCTGCGAATATGTATTTTTAATGTTGCTTATTATCGGTAAAAGCGCGGCATTCGACCAAGTGATTTGTTCGATGAATTTGATAGATGCCAGCTTTTAGCGCAAGTTGGTGGCTTAGCGCACCAACATCAGGTAATCTTCGCGCCCTGCGCGTTGGTGGAGAAGACAATGAACGATTCATTTAGTGGCAAGAACGGTAAGGTTAAAGTGATGTTCGTCCGTAGTGACGACGATAGCGGCGACAACCGTAACAAGAATAAACGACCTGACGGCAAAGGCCGCCCGGCTGACAATGCACGCTCTGGCCGTGCCGGTCAGGATAAGGCGCGCGGTGGTGACCGTCGGGGTGCCGATCCCCGTCGCAGCAGCAGTGAAAGCGATCGTCCTCGCCGTCCGGCGCGTACCGAAGACAGCGGTGGTTATGAATCACCGTGGAAAACCGTGTCCCGTGCTCCGCAAGAAGAACCGGCGTTCGATCATGGTGGCATCAGTGGCAAAAGCTTTATCGATCCCGAGCAGCTGCGCCGCCAACGTGCGGAAGAAACTCGTGTTTACGGCGAGAACGCCTGTAAAGCCCTGTTCGCCAGCCGTCCAGATGCCATCGTCCGTGCCTGGTTTGTGCAATCCGTAACCCCACGTTTCCGTGAGGCACTGCGTTGGATGGCGGCTAACCGCAAGGCTTACCATGTGGTGGATGAAGAGGAACTGGCCAAAGCGTCCGGTACCGAACATCACGGCGGCGTGTGCTTCCTGATTAAAAAGCGTCAAGGTCTGGATGCGCAGGCTTACCTGCAGAACGCACCGGCCAAAGATTGCGTGCTGGCACTGGAAGAAGTGGGCAACCCACACAACCTGGGGGCGATCGTTCGTTCTTGTGCTCACTTTGGCGTTAACGGCGTATTGCTTCAGGATCCAGCGGTGCTGGAGTCTGGTGCCGCGGTGCGTACGGCTGAAGGCGGGGCGGAACACATCAAGGCAATCAATGCCGATGATTTCCTCTCCGTGCTGGATACGTTCCGCAAAGCGGGTTACACCATCGTCACTACGTCCAGCCACAAAGGCACGCCGTTGGCGCAGGCTAAACTGCCAACCAAGATGGTGCTGGTATTGGGCCAGGAACGTGATGGCCTGAGTGACAGCGCTTGGCAACAGGGTGATATGAGCGTGTCTATCGGCGGGACTGGCAAAGTAGAAAGCCTGAACGTCTCGGTAGCAACCGGTATTCTGTTGGCCGACTGGTGGCGTCAGAATCAGGCGTAATGCTTTACGCTATATAGAATCCGATTAATGACAAAGCCCTGGCCGCAAAGCCAGGGCTTTGATCTATCAGAGTCAGTAGAAAAACCGGCTGACTACTATGCTCAAAAAGCTCCCCCTCATTCGTATTCATCTAGGCATATCCTTGTACTCTACAACATTCGTACAGAAACCTGCCGTACTAGCGGCTTCTCTGTAAAGGGTTTACTTGTACAAGTGCGACCGGTGTGATTCTGGTGACCAATAATACGCGGAAGTTTGAACGGGTAACGGACCTGATGCTGGAGGACTGGGCAAAATAACAATGAGAAGGGATAAGACTAAAATAAGCGCACTGACGATCGATAATCTGGCTCACTCTTAAAAATCAGCTTTCTCAACTTTCTTTTCCTCAGGAAATTTCTTTTGTGTCGCATAAAAGCTGCCAAGGGTAAAAGCTTTCAACTGTTGTTCCGTATCAGCCTGGCACGAAGCGGTGTCGCAAGCCGCGCTGATGATTCCGTAAGTGACGGCCTTTTGTTTCATATCAAGTTTGGCTTCTTCTAGACTGTTTTTTCCCATAGAGACCACACATCCAGACACGATAGCCTGAGCTTTTTGCTCGTTCATGCGTAGTACTGTGTCATTGACGAGTTTGCTGTACCCATCATTGTTATACACATCGGCGGCGAACTCGCGGCATTCATCATAATACGGACTTGCTTTGACTTCTGTGTAGGCAGGTATTTTCATGCCAGCACAACCAACCATACCAAGGCTCATTGCTGCGATCAGTGTTTGTTTTATCATGCTTTTAGCCCAGAGATTCCCTGTTAGAAAAGTTTATAAATTCAACTAATATCCATTCTGGCACTGCGGCATTATTGTTGTCTTTTATGTACCCAAAATCCACAAAATTAGGTCGATGGGGAAAATTCTATGAGGCGGTCCATCTTTGAACCGCCCCATATCACAGCAGATTTTTAGCCACTTCCATTGGAGTTTATGGGCGTGACTCGATCAGTGGGCTCCGCCCCCGCCGCCGCCGGAACTGAACGGTGGTTTGGCGAACCAGACTAGCGCCAGCAATATCAGGAACACCCCTGCGGATAGCCAGAATATCTCGTTGGCCGAGATGATCAGCCCCTGCGCGGTGATCTCGTTGGCGATATACGCCGAAGCCTGCTGTTTACTCATGCCTAGCTGCTCCAGTTTGCTGTACATCTCCTGCGACTGCGGGTTGAACGGATTCACAAACTCGGTCAGGTGCGAGTGGTGCATCGCCTCCCTGCTGGTCCACAGCGTGGTGGTGATCGAGGTGCCGATAGAACCCGCCAAGGTACGGGTAAAGTTCGACAGGCTCGATGCTGCCGCTATGCGCTCCGGCGGCAACCCAGACAGGGTAATGGTCGTCAGCGGCATAAAGAAGCAGGCGATGGCAAAACCCTGGAAGAACTGCGGCCAGGCGGAGGCGCCAAAATCCATCCCCGGTTCAAACGTGTAGGCGCGCCAGTAGAAGCACACGGCATACATGATGAAGCTGAAGGTGACCAAACGGCGCATATCCAGCCGGTTACCGAAGCGGCCGATAATCGGTGACAAGATCACCGGCAGCAACCCGATCGGCGCAGACGCCAAGCCGGCCCAGGTGGCGGTGTAGCCATATACCTCCTGTAGCAACTGTGGCAACAGCACGATCGCCCCGAAATACAGCATGTAAGCCAGGCTGATACACAGACAGCCGATGGTAAAGTTGCGCGATTTGAACAGCGACAGATCCACCACTGGGTGATCGTCCGTCAGCTCCCACACCACCAGGAACACTAACGCCACCACGGCCACGACGGTCAGGACAATGATCTCGGTCGAGTTGAACCAGTCCAGCTCCTTGCCCTGATCGAGCATAATCTGTAGCGCACCGATACCCACCACCAGCAGCACCAGCCCGACGGTATCGATCGGTTTGATCTCGGTTTTGGTTTCCCGGCCTTTCAACGTCGACATCGCAACCAGGATCACGAACAGCCCAATCGGGATATTGATGAAGAAGATCCAGCCCCAGTGATAGTTATCGCTGATATAGCCGCCAAGGATAGGCCCGAAAATCGGCGCGACGATCACGGTCATCGACCATAGCGCCAGGGCCATCGATCGCTTGGCGGGGGGATAGTTATTCAGCAACAAACTCTGCGACAGTGGGATCAACGGCCCTGCCACCACGCCCTGGATCACGCGGAAGAAGATCAGCATGCCCAGACTGTTGGAAATACCGCACAGCCAGGAGGCCAGGGCGAACAGCGCCGTGGACCACAGGAACAGGCGAACTTCACCCACGCGTTTCGCCAACCAGCCGGTGATCGGAATGGAGATGGCGTTGGCCACCCCAAATGAGGTGATCACCCAGGTCCCCTGCGAGTTGGAAGACCCGAGGTTACCCGAAATGGTCGGTATCGCCACGTTGGCAATGGTGGAGTCCAGCACCTGCATAAAGGTCGCCATGGCGAGCGCGACCGTCATCCAGGCGAGCTGGGCACCTTCAAGCGGTTTCTGTGCCAAGGTAGCCTCCCGCTCGCTTAACCGGCGTTTGCATGGATCACATCGGCGATCATCTGATTCACCGGCGCCAGATCCAGCGTCAGCGCGCTGGTTTCAAACAGCGGTTTTTGACGTACCGTATCGGAGAGCACCAGGCCGTCCAGATTGGTGGTATCGACTTTGACCAGCGTAGAAAGGCCGATACGCAGAGGATGCTCAGCAACCTGTTGTGCGTCCAGTTCGATACGCACGGGTAAACGCTGCACCACTTTGATCCAGTTGCCGGTAGCGTTCTGTGCAGGCAGCAGTGAGAACGCGCTGCCGGTGCCCATATCGATACCCACGACCTTGCCTTTGAACACCACGTCGCTACCGTACAGGTCACTCACTACGGTAGCCTCTTGGCCGATACGCATATTGGCGATCTGCGTTTCTTTAAAGTTGGCATCCACCCAGACATGATCCGGTGCTACTACGGCCATCAGAGGCATCCCTGGGGAGATTTGTGCCCCCACCTGCACGCTGCGGCGTGAAACGAAGCCGGTGATTGGGCTGACGATGCGGGTACGCTGCAGCGCCATCCAGGCGTCGCGCATCTGTGCGGCGGCTTGCAGCACGGCGGGTTGTTTATCCAACGGGGTTTTCAGCACCATCGCCTGATTGGCATTGTATTGCTGGACTGCGACTTCCAGTGCCGCTTTGGCATTGTCTACCGCGTCACGCGCATGTTGCAGCTCTTCGCGGCCAATCGCATCGGCGTTGCCCAGCACGATACGACGTTTGAGATCGTTTTCTACCTTGCTCAGCTCGGATTTGCGCAGCGCAATGTTAGCCTGATACTGCTTACCGTTGATCACCAACTGATGCGTTTGGCGCACGCTATTGGCCAGCGCGGTTTTGGCCCGCTCAAACGCCTGTTCGGCGTCGGTGGGATCCAGTGTTAACAACACATCGCCTTTGCGGACAAAGTCGGTGTTATCAAAGGTAACGCTGTTCACGCTACCGGAAACCTGGGCCATGATCTGCACCTGATTACCGGCCACGTAGGCATCGTCAGTTTCTTGGTGATGACGCAGCACCAGGAACCAATAGACTAAATAGGCCACCCCAATAATCACAAAAATAAACGTCAACAGCAGCAGCCAGAATTTACGCTGCCGTTTTTTGCCAGCCGGTTGCTGCGGGGTTTGAGTTTCCGCGCTTGCACTCATGGTATTCTCCACGCTCTAAAATTATGCTTTAGGTTCCGCTGCCGCCGGGGCCTGGTAGCCACCCCCCAACGCGCGTACCAATGCTATCTTCGCCTGCATCAAGTTGCTGCTGGCATTCAGTTGTGCCTGTTGCTGCTGTAATAGCTGCGTCTGGCTGGTCAACAGTTCATCACGCCCAATAATCCCTGCCTGGTATTTGGCGTTGGCGACCCGGTACACATCCTGCATGGATTGGGAGGCAGAGGTTGCCTGCAGCAGCTGCTTGCTACTGCTCTGTTGAATGGTGATGGCGTCGGCCGTTTCCTGTAACGCATTGACGAGCGTTTGGTTATAGGAACCCACCGCCTGATCGTAGAGTGCGGACTCTTCACCCAGCTTGCTGCGTAGCGCACCGGCATGGAAGATAGGCAGGGAAATGGCTGGAACCACGCCCCACGCCTGGCTGGCGGCTTCAAACAGATTCGGGCTGGTACCGCCGACGTTGGTGGTGGTCAAGCCAGCAAAGGCCGAGATCGACAGGCTAGGGTAGAACTCTTTGCGTGCCGCACTGACCCGTTGGTTATAGGACTCCACCAGTTGGCGCTGTGCCACGATATCCGGGCGTTTACCCAGCAAATCCGCGGTGAGTTCGCCTTTGGGGGCTAACTGTTCTTCGCTTGGCATGGCCACCGGATGCAGAGACTGCATCGCATTCGGGCCAAGACCGGCCAGGGCGGCCAACTGGTGTTTCAGTTGTTCAATCTGTGACTGCAGCTGGATGATCTGCTGCTTGGCACTGTCGGCTTGTGCCTGGGTCTGTTGCGGGATTTCCACGCCGTAGATCCCGGCTTTATATTGTTTTTGGCGCAGGTCTGCCAGGCGTTGATTGTTATCCACCTCTTGTTGCAGCACATTCTCAAGCGCGTAATTCGCCTGTAACTGGTAATAAGCAGAGGCAACCGAACTGGTTAGCGTCAGAGCGGCCTGTGCCTGCTCGGCACGAGCGGCATCGATCTGCGCTTTTGCCGCGTTGACCTGATTGCGATATTTGCCCCACCAGTCAAACTCATAAGCCAGATTCAAACCCAGCGAGTTGGTGGACTCATACACCGGGTTGGGCAGATAGCCAAAGCCCAGGTTGGTGTTTTGCGCCAGACGCTGACGGTTGATGCTGGCATTCAGATCCAGATTAGGGCCGTTGGCAGCACTGGCTTCCCCCGCCACGCTTTGGGCTTCACGCACACGAGCGCCCGCCTGTTGCAGCGAAGGCGAGTTTTGCAGCGTCTGGGTCATCAGGCTATCAAGCTGGGGATCGTTAAGCGTGCGCCACCATTGCGGGCTGATGGCAAGCGAGCTGACTTTTGGCTGGGTAAGCTGCAGCTGTTGCGGATCCATCATCTTGGATTGCGGGGCAATATTATCGGTAGATGCGCACCCCGCCAGCAACAGAACGGCGAACAGCGGGGTGAATCTCCAGTTTAACGGGGATCGCATAAAATGATTACCTGAACAGGAATTATTGAGATAACTGTTCTGAAACTTCCATCTGATCCAAACGGGTCAACAATTTGCGCGTCAGCATTTCAAGCTGCTGCTGCTCCTCGTCGTTCAGCGTAGACCACAGAAAGTGCAGACATTTATGCTGCGGTGGCAGCAATTGTTCGAGAAACGCTTCCCCTGCCTGGGTCATATGCAGATGCAGGCAGCGGCGATCGTGATCGCTTTCCCGGCGCTCAATCCAACCGCGTTTCTCTAATTCATCGGCAATGCGGGTGGCATTGGTGCGCGACGAACCTAGGGCCGAGCTTAGCTCAGAAGGCTGAATGCTGTGGTTTTCCTGCGCATCCAGCGTAATGAGAGCCATAAACAAGGTTTCGTTGATGCCCTGTGCTTTCAGCATTTTATTGCGATTTTCCAACAGCTTGCCTTGCATATGCATGCACAGGCGGGTCAGCAGGATTTCCTGGTATGGGAAGTCTTTCTGACGTTTTGCGCGGAAATTCAGCATTTGCTCTATGGGGGTAAACGAGCTTTCCATAATTTAGTGCCTCATTAATTTCGTTCGGTATAGTAACGATAGTGATTAATAATGTAAATCTTCAGCAAGGGGAATAATTTAGCAATTCGTGTCATTTGTAAGTTGTTTGTAAATGCTTAACGCCACAGACTCTAGGGTCTTGTGATTGAAGGCACAAATTCTGCCGTTCCGCAGGCTGAGATAGGTAAGGTTTGTTTATGTAACTGAGCGGGGCACTACGGCATCCTGCGGAGGGGATAGAAAGAAAACTTACGTAAGTAAGGTCGTTCATGGAGGTCCGGGGCGCAGGGTGTATAGGTCGCCAATAATTTACCGCGACAATATTACCAGAGAGTAAGTAATATTTACACCCTGCGAACTAATAAATTTCAAGGGTTATTATTTTCTTGCTAACTAGCTGGTGGCTGGCCCTTGTGGGTCATAGCGCTTGCCACGCCACCAGGTCAGCAGATTCAGCACGCACAATACGCCACCAATCGCCGCTACACCGTTCCAACCAGCATGTTGATAAGCGGCAGCGGAAAGCACTGACCCCACGGCACCCCCAATAAAATAGCTGGTCATGTAACCGGCGGTCAGACGATTACGCGCCTCCGGCATGATGCGGTAAATCACGCTTTGGTTGGTGACATGCACCCCCTGCACCGCCAGATCCAGCACCAGAATGCCGATAATCAGCGCCCAGAGAGAGTACGGCGCCAACGCAATCGGGATCCAGGACAGCAACAGCAGTACCAGCCCGACGCTGGTGGTTAGCCCAGCTTTGCCCTTATCGGCCAGATGACCGGCGCGTGAGGCAGCCAAGGCGCCAGCAGCACCCACCAGACCAAATAGCCCAATCACGCCCTCGGAATAGCTGAAAGGTGGGGAAGCCAGCAGGAAAGCCATTGAGGTCCACAGCACGCTGAAGTTGGCGAACGACAAAGCGCCAATGATCGCGCGGGTACGCAGCAACGGGGTGAAGCAGAACAGGGAAAAGATGGACTTCAGCAACTGCGGGTAATTCAGGCCGGAATGCAGCTTATAGCGTGGCAAGGCGCGCCACAGCAGCAGGGCCATCAGGATCATCAACACGCTGGCCACCCAGTAGATGGTTCGCCAGCCGCCGAGGGCCGCCAAAGCACCGGCGACGGTACGTGCCAGCAGAATGCCGAGCAGCAGGCCGCTCATGATCACACCGACGGTTTTACCGCGTTTAGCCGGGTGCGCCAAAGTGGCGGCGAGTGGCACTAAAAGCTGGGCCACGACGGAGAACAGACCGGTGAGAGCCGTACCGAGGATCATCATCGATAAGGTGCTGGAGGACGCGGTGATCAGCATGCCTCCGGCGGCTAACAGCGTCATAAAGACGATCAGCCCACGGCGCTCAAACATATCGCCCAACGGCACCAGAAACAGCAGGCCAACCGCATAGCCTAGCTGGGCCGCGGTGACGATAAATCCGGCTTGGTTAACTGAGAGGTTAAAGTTTTGTGCGATGGTTTCCAGCAGCGGCTGGGCGTAGTAGTTGCTGGCAACCGCCAGGCCGGTGGCCATCGCGATTAACAGTGTCAGTGCAGGGCTAAGGCCCGGGTGTTCGGTTGGTTGCTTCATAGGTCTTCAATAATGGAAATTTGTGATCGAAGTATCAGGCAGAACAGAATGTTAAACCAATGTATAATTTTCATTTTATCCATCTCATTTTGCGATAGTTAGCATGAATCTGAAACAGATCCGTTATGCCCTGGCGGTGGCCGAGGAGCAGAGCTTTACCCGTGCTGCCCAGCGCTGCCATACGGTGCAGTCAGCCCTGAGTCATCAGGTTGCCAAACTGGAAGAGGAACTTGGTTGTACGCTGTTTGAGCGAACTTCGCGTCGCGTAGAGTTGACCACCGCTGGCCGGGCTTTCATTCAACCGGCTCAGAGGTTACTGGCCGCCAAGCAAACGCTGGTAGAGGAAGTGGTGGCGGCCGCTGGTACGGTATCCGGTACGTTAACGATTGGCACCATTTCAACCATCAACGCGATAGACCTCACCGAAAAGCTGGGGGAATTCCACCGTCATCATCCGGCGGTGAATATCCGGCTGTACGTTGGCATTAGCGAGGTGTTGCTGGAAGATATTCGCCAGCAGAAGACCGATGTGGCATTTGTTGGCATCTGGCCCGGCGATAAAGATATGCTGCCAGAGTCGCATCGCCAGTTGACCGACGAACCCTTGGTCGCGTTGGTGGCCGCAGAACATGCGCTGGCGGGGCACCAACGCATCAATCTGCAAACGCTGTCAAAAGTGCCTCTGGTGGATTTCTATAGCGGAACCGGGGCGCGGCGGCAGACCGACCGGGCCTTCCAGGCGGCAGGGATCAAACGCCATGTGAGTTTTGAAATTGACCATATCGAATGGTTGGAGAATCTGGTGCGGCGTGGCCTGGCAGCGGGGATCGTGCCGATTTCCACCGCCCAGCGTTTGAGCTCGCTGGTGGCTATTCCGATCGTTGATGGCCCACGTCGTCAGGTGTATTGCGTGTGGAACCAACCCCTGTCGAAAACGGCCGAACGATTTTTACAGTTTACCGAGATGATGTTGCCGGAATGAGGGCGCAGCGAATAAGCCGCGCCCATGGGACATTATGACTTGGCGGCTGCTTCGGCGGCGGTTTTCACCCAGCCGTCAAACGTAGCCTGGTGAGCCTTGATCCAGCCATTGACATGGTTTTGGATGTCAGCCTCGGAGGACTGACCTGCATGCATCCTCAGGTTCTGCGCGTTGACGTCGGCAATCGGCAGTTTCATGATGGCGAACAGCTTGGCGGCGGCAGGGTTGGCCTGCGCCCACTGCTTATTGGCGGCAATATGCATGGCGTTGACCGGGAAGCCATAGTTGGCCCCGTTCGGCAGCTTGGTATCAACATCTTTCAGCTCGCCCGGCAGGGAAGAGAATGGCACCTGCAACCAGACAACGTCACGCCCTGGCACCATGACATCGCTGACCCAGTACGGCGTCCAGGTGTAATACAGCACCGGTTTGCCTTCTTTGAAGCGGGTGATGGTATCGGAGATCATGGCGGCGTAGTTGCCCTGATTGTGCTCCACGGTTTTGCCCAAGCCATAGGCTTCGATATGGTGATTAATCACCGTTTCACAGCCCCAGCCCGGGGTACAGCCGGTCAGGTCGGCCTTGCCGTCACCGTTGGTATCAAACAGCTTGGCAATTTTCGGATCTTTTAGCTGTTCAACGTTGGTGATGTGATACTGGTCGGCGGTTTTTTTGTCGATCAGGTAGCCCTGAGCAGCACCGCTGACGTAAGCCCCTTCACGATAGAATTTTTTATCACCCCCGGCGGCCTGATACTGATCGGCGTGCAACTGATCCCAGTTCACCGCCAGAAAAGTGGCATCCCCAGCGGCGATGGAAGTGTAGGCTACGTTGTAGTCCACCTCACGCGGCTCTTTCACGTCATAACCGAGTTTTTCCAATGCCTTGCTGACCAGCAGCGTCTGGAAGGTCTCCTCGGAGATGGTGCTCTGTATCGGTTGTACCGAAATACCTTTTCCTGGCAAATCAGCAGCGGAAGCAACCTGTGAACCAAGCAGTGTGGTAAGGGCAATCGCCCAGATCCCTGTAGTGCGCATAGTTTTTCCTCTGTTATTGATGTTGTTTGGAGATAGCCCGCCAGGGCAGAAAGCCATCGGCGGGTAGAACGATCAGGCTTTTTTGATAAACGGGCGAGCGATCAACCCGATTGGGCCGTGGGTATACCAGCGGCCTAGCCCTTTACTGCGGCGATCGCGCCCCAATGACTGGGTGAGACGATCGAGAATAATGGCCAGAATAACGATACCGACGCCACCCACGGCGGCCAGCCCCATATCCAGGCGGCCGATGCCACGCAGCACCATCTGGCCCAGACCGCCCACGGCGATCATCGAGGCGATCACCACCATCGACAGCGCCAGCATCAGCGTTTGGTTAACCCCGGCCATGATGGTTGGCATGGCCAGCGGCAACTGCACTTTAAACAGCAACTGGCGCGGGCTGGAGCCGAAGGATTCGGCGGCTTCGATCAGATCTTCCGGCACCTGTTTGATGCCCAGGATCGTCAGACGTACGATGGGCGGCAGGGCGAAGATGATTGTTACCACCACCCCCGGCACGTTACCGATACCGAACAGCATGACGATCGGCACCAGATAGACGAAGGCTGGCGTGGTCTGCATGGCGTCAAGCAGTGGCCGGATCACCTTGGCGGCATGTTTGCTGCGGGCCAACCATATGCCCAATGGCAGACCGATCAAGATGCAGAAGAACAGGGCGGTGAGCACCAGCGCCAGCGTGACCATCGCCTGTGACCAGGCCCCGATAGCGCCGATGGCGACTAACGACAGCAGCGTGGCTGCCCCCATGCCGAGGCTGGATATCTGCCAGGCGATCAGCGAGAACAGCAAAATGGCGACTGGAGCAGGCATACCCAGCAAAAACTGCTGGAAACCGCTGAGGATGAAATCCACCGGCACGCGAATGCCCTGGAACAGCGGACGGAAGTGCAGCACCAGCCAATCAATGGCGTGAGTGACCCAGCTGTCAAACGGCACCCAAGCCTTGTGGAACGGATCCAGCAGGCTAAAGTGCTCGGGCTCCACTGGGGCGCTGTTAAGCCAGTCAGCGCTTGATGCGGCCTGATTAGCGGCATCATGGGGCACGCTGTCTGCCGGTGCGCCGGTTGCCCAGGGATCGCTGCTGGTGGCAGCCTGGGTTGCCGGGGCGTCGTTAGGGGATGTGGCAGCCGTTGCCCATGGATCCTGATTATCACTCATTCGTAGGGCCCTCTTTATCTAAAGCCTGCAGCAGCATGCCTTTGGAAATAATACCGATATAGTTGTTATCTTCCCCGACCACCGGCACGGCGCAAGGGGCCTGTGCTACCAGTGAGATCAGCTCGCTCAGCGGCATATCGGCCGGAACGGGCAGTGGGGCATCCAGCAAGGCGTCGTCCAGCGTCTGTTTAGCCGCCAGCGCCTGCTTGAGGGAGTCTATCGATACCACGCCGATAAATTTCTCGCGTTCGAGGACGTAGCCATAGTCACGGTCTTCATCACGCAGGATCTGCAACGCAGAGCGCGGACCAAAACCGGGGGTCTTACGGATCAGGGTCACCGGGCGACGTTTGGCGATATCTTTGGCACTGAAAACGTGGCTGATATCGACGCCGCGGAAGAAGGTGCGCACATAATCGTTGGCCGGATTATTTAATATTTCATCCGGGGTCCCCACCTGGATCACTTCGCCGCCCTGCATAATGGCAATACGGTCGCCAATACGCATCGCTTCATCCAGATCGTGGGAAATAAAGACGATGGTGCGCTGATGTTTCGCCTGTAATTTGACGAGTTCATCCTGCATCTCGGCACGAATTAATGGGTCCAGCGCAGAGAAGGCTTCATCCATTAACAATATATCCGGATCGTTAGCCATGGCGCGGGCTAAGCCGACACGCTGGCGCATACCACCGGACAGTTCATCGGGATAAGCATTGGCATAATTTTCCAGCCCAACCTGACGCAACGCGTCCAGCGCTTTTTCCTGGCGTTCCTGTAAAGGAATACCCGCTAATTCCATGCCGAACGCGGTATTATTTAATACGTTCATATGTGGCATTAAGGCGAATGACTGGAACACCATGCTGATCTTATTACGCCGTACGGTGCGTAGCGCAGTATCGGATATTTTTGATATATCCTCGCCGTCAATCAGCACCTCACCGCGGGTGGGTTCTATCAGACGATTGAGAAGGCGTACCAAGGTGGATTTACCGGAACCGGAAAGCCCCATGATGACAAATATCTCGCCTTCTTCAATGGCCAGAGAGGCGTTCTTGACGCCAAGTGATAACCCCGTTTTTTCCAGCAGCTGGTCTTTCGTCAAACCTTTGTCTATCAGCTTAAATGCGCGTTCCGGGTGCTCACCAAATATCTTATATAAATTTTTAACTTCTAGTTTAATTGCCATGCAATTCGCTGTTTCCTTTGGTTTATTATCAAACGCTAAAATTGTCCTAATAGAAAATAAGAGTGCCCTATACCCTAACACACTGACATTCTGAGACAACCCTCAATGTTCATATCGTAAGATTTTTCTAGTGATATCAGGTTTGATGATTGGGCATAATTACCCGATTTTTACGCGGTTATTTAACCGTAATGAGCAACAGGAAATGGCAGGATATATTGGCGACAATGACAACTATTTGCAGGGAATATTGGCAGCGTCAAATGGGTAATTAATGCACGCATAGTAACGTTCTGCGTGCATTGACGAACGGCAGGAAAATCAGCAGGTTTACCAGCGTAGATCAGAGCGTGGGTTCTTCGCTGCTGGTGGGAATAACGACCAGTTCTACTTGCTGCTGCTGTAACACCGATCCCATTGCAGAAGGGGGCGGTAGGTCGGTAAATAACGCGGTCGCCTGTCGGGTATTGCCGATTTCTACTGCCGCCGAAGCATGGAACTTGGTGTGGTCCGCAGCCAGCAGAATATGACGCGAATGTGCCATCATCGCTTTCACCACGCTGGATTCATTCACGTCAAATTCCAGCAGATCGCCGTTGGCTTCGATTGCCCCTACGCTGGTGATCAGGTAGTCGGCGCGAAAGCCTTCCACAAAGCTTACGGCGCTGGGGCCGATGATACCGCCGTTATTGGGCCGCAGCGTACCGCCCGGCACCATTACTTCGAACTCGGTGTTTTTATACAGGATATGTGCCACCCGCAGGCTGTTGGTAATGATGCGCAGGTGACTGTGGTTCATCAGCGCTCGGGCAACATGCTCAACGGTGGTGCCGATGGTGATAAAAATGGTGGAACGATCGGGGATGTAATCGGCAATGGCTTCCGCAATGGCTATCTTCTCTTGCGTGTAAGAGAGCTCCCGTTGCTCAAAGGCCGTGTTGACCACGCTAGAGGCACGACCCGCCCCCCCATGATGGCGGCTAATCAGCCCCTGCTCGCTCAGTTTGCGGATATCGCGCCTGACCGTCTGCGTTGACACTTCCAGCAATTGCGCCAGCTCGTCGATGTTCATATAGCCGCGCTTGGCGATCAACTGGATCAGCTGATCGTGGCGTGGGTTGCCGGTAAGTTCAGTCAGACTCATGCTCCACTCCCTTAATATTGTCATCGGCCAACCATATTATACAAAACTGGCCAGGAAAGAGTCAGTTTGATCACAGTTGGGAATGCCAGCGCGCCCGCCAGGACGGGTACACTTCAATGCGGCAACTGCATTGGCGTAACGCACCGCCTGAGCTATATCGGGTTGTGAACCCAGAGCTATCGCCAGCGCACCGTGGAAAACGTCGCCAGCTCCCGTGGTATCCACTACCTCAACCGGAAAGCCTGGCTGATGTTTCAGCTGAGCGTTTTCCAGCCAGAAACAGCCATGTTTACCCTGAGTGACATAAACTTGTCCGTTTTTGTCATTTTTTGCCGCACGCAATCCCTGCTCGATGTCCGTTTTTCCCGTCATCCGCAGCAAACCCGGTTCGGAGAAGGCGGCATGGTCGGCCAAAGCAACCAGCGGGCGGATATCCTGCGGCGTGACATCGGCGTCCAACAGGGTAGTGACACCCGCGCGCCGGGCCAAGGTGAAGGCGGTCAATGCCCCTTGATGCCAACGCACGTCCGCCAACACCACGTCGTACTGGCTAAAGTCGATGTCATGCAGCCATTCGGCATCCTCGGGTAAATCTGGGCTGGGATGGTTGATGATCATGCGTTCACCCTGGGCATCCACCAGCACAGCCGATTGCGATGAGCGCGCCTGTGGGCAACGGCGCGCATGTCTGACATTCACGCCATAGCTGTCCAGCTCGGCCAACAGCGTTTGCCCAGTAGCATCGTCGCCGACCCGGCCAATGAAATCCACCTCTGCGCCCAACCTGGCTGCGGCCACCGCAGCCGTTGCCGCCGGGCCTCCGCCAATTTCGCGGTAGTCGGTGGCAACATATTTCCCCCCGCCCTCAGGCAGTTTCTCTACGTAATACAGACGGTCTTGCACTGCAATGCCTACGCATGCGATTCGAGTCATGGTCTGGATCCCTGGATGTTGATCTGTGGTAAGCGAACGGTTTTCAGCAAAAAGTGGCTGCCGATCACGCTGCCACCATTTTAATTCACTCAAATGTTAAAAGAGTGACGGCTGTCAATTTTTTGACCATAAATTACAAATACGATCAAAAACAGACAAAAATGGTCTGATTTGTGGTCGGTGAAATGACACAGAGATGACAAGGGTAACCAACAGGAGAGAACCATGGCACAGATCGCATTTATCGGGTTAGGGCAAATGGGCGCGCCGATGGCCAGCAACCTGATCAAGCAGGGGCACCGGCTGAACGTTTTTGATATCAGCCCGGTGGCGGTCAGCGCTTTGGTCGCTCAGGGGGCCAAGGCGGCAGCCAGCCCGGCGCAGGCGGCGCTGGACGCGGAGTTCGTCATCACCATGTTGCCTAACGGCGAACTGGTGCATGAGGTGTTATTTGGTGCCGAGGGGGTGTGCTGCACCTTATCGCCTGCGGCATTAGTGATGGATATGTCCACCATCCACCCGCTGCAAACGGACCGGCTGATTGCCCAAATGCAGGCACGGAGCTTTAACCTGATGGATGCCCCGGTCGGGCGGACTTCAGACCATGCTCAGGCTGGTACGTTGCTGATCCTGGCAGGTGGCACTGCCGAGCAGGTGGAGCGTGCGACGCCCGTGCTGATGGCGATGGGCTCGGAGCTGATCAACGCCGGTGGGCCAGGCATGGGGATCCGCGTGAAGCTGATCAACAACTACATGAGCATCGCGCTCAACGCGCTGTCTGCCGAGGCTGCGGTACTGTGCGAGGCGCTAGGGCTGTCGTTTGATGTCGCGCTGCAAGTCATGAGCGGCACACCGGCAGGCAAGGGGCATTTCACCACCACCTGGCCAAACAAGGTGCTGAAGGGCGATCTCAGCCCGGCGTTCATGATCGATCTGGCGCACAAGGATCTGGGCATAGCGCTGGATGTGGCCAATCAGTTGCACGTCGCTATGCCGATGGGGGCAGCCTCACGCGAGGTTTACAGCCAGGCGCGGGCCAGCGGGCGCGGGCGTCAGGATTGGAGTGCCATTTTGGAACAGGTTCGGGCTGCTTCGGGCAGAGCGAATCACGCGTAACACTTAACGTAATTGCGGTTGCTATTCAGCGCGCAGAGGGGAGAAGAAATGCCTTATTTATCTGGTAACACCATGATCCAACATGCATGGGAAAACGGCTATGCCATCGGCGCGTTCAGCGCACACAACGCCGAAACCATTCGCGCCATTTTGCTGGCAGCCGAACAGGAGCAGGCCCCGATCATGATCCAGGTGGGGCAGAAAGTGATTAGCGTGATGGGTCTGGAGCCCATGAAGGCGATGATCGATGCCTTTATGCACGATATCACGGTGCCGGTGTGCATCCATCTGGATCACAGCCGCAGCTTCGAACAGACCATGCAGGCGGTGCAAGCCGGGTTTCAGTCGGTGATGTTTGACGGCTCTCACCTGTCATTTGACGAAAACGTGCGGATCACCCGTGCCGTGGCGGACGTTGCCCACGTGCTGAACATTGGGGTCGAAGGTGAGATCGGCAAGATCGGCGGCACCGAAGATGATATTTCGGTCGACGAAAAAGACGCTCTGATCACCAGCAGTGACGAAGCGCTGCAGTTTGCTCAATCGACCACGGTGGATTATCTGGCGGTGTCCATCGGCACCGCTCATGGCCTGTACAAGCAGGAGCCCAAGCTGGCGTTCGAGCGCCTGCAAGAGATCCGCGAGATCGTCAAAAAGCCGATTGTACTGCACGGCGGCTCCGGCGTACCCGACGATCAGATCCGTAAGGCGGTCTCACTGGGGGTCGCCAAGGTGAACGTGGACACCGAACTGCGGCAGGCCTTCACCCAGGGGATGGCTGAAGTGCTCGACAAAGATCCGCACGAGTTTGTCTTGGCGGTGTCGCTCGGGCATGGCCGTGATGTGATGCAGGCCAAGGTCGCCGAAAAAATCAGGCTGTTTGGCAGCCAGGGTAAAGCCGCTCAGTTTTAAGCAACCGTTGCGCGGCAAGCTGCCGCGCTAACCATAGGGCATCGATTATGACAACCATTCAACGCCAGCATTTTGGCGAACATCAAGGGCAGGCCGTTTCCCTTTTCACGCTGACCAATGCCAACGGAATGCGGCTGTGCGTGACCGATTACGGTTGCATTATTACCGAGCTTTGGGTGCCGGATCGCCATGGGCAAGCGGAAGATGTCGTGATGGGGTTCGACAATTTGGCGGCTTATCAGGCCGGGCATCCGTTCTTCGGCGCGATAGCCGGGCGCTGCGCCAACCGTATTGCCGGTGGTCGTTTCAGCATCGACGGTCAGGAATATATTCTGGCCACCAATGAACTCCCTACCGGACAACACCTGCACGGCGGACGTCGGGGTTTTGACAAGTATGTCTGGCAGGCACAGGAAGACGGCGACGGCATTATTTTCAGCCGTACCTCTATCGATGGTGAGGAAGGTTATCCGGGCAATCTGCAGGTTAGCCACCGCATCGGCCTGACGGAAGATAACGTGATGACGCTGAGCTTTGAGGCACAGACGGACAAGCCGACGCTGGTCAATCTGGTCAATCACAGCCATTACAACCTGCGCGGGCATCAGCACCTGATCCACGATCAGCAGCTCAAGATCGACGCCGACTTCATCACCCCGGTGGATGAAACCACCATGCTACCCACCGGTGAAATCCGCCGCGTTGCCGGGACGGCATTTGATTTCCGCAACGCCCGTCGTCTTGGGGACGCCATGCTGCACCGCCCGGCACAGGATTTTGATATGAACTATGTGCTTAAGCCTGCTGACGGTGCTTTGCATCCCGCCGCGACCTTGATCTGCCCACAGACCGGGCGAGTGATGGAAGTACACACCTCGCTGCCGGGCGTGCAGTTTTATAACGCCTTTAAGCTTTCCAACAAGATCTGGAATGGCAAGGCTGGCCATCGCTATCAGGCGTTTTCCGGCATCTGCCTTGAAACCCAGGCGTTCCCAGACAGCATTCACCACGCCCATTTTGGCAACGTAGTGCTGCGCCCAGGGGAAAACTATTACAGCCAGACTGAACACCGCTTCAGCACCGTGGCATAGATTTATTCGATTACTGGAAGCAATATGATGAAAAATAAAGCAAAAGTAGGCGTATTGGCGCTTGGGCGCACGACCTTCGACGTGCCCTACGCGCAAGAGATGTTGGCGCAGGCCTGGCAGACGCTGAGCGGGATGGATATCGAGTTGGTGGGGGAACCGGTATTGCAGTTTGATGCCGAATCGGCTCTGCAAATACTGCCTGCACTCAAACAGGCCAATCTCGATCTGCTGCTGATCCTGCAAGTGACCTTTACCGATGCCTCCCTCACTACCGAAGTGGTGCGTGATTTCCCGGTGCCCACGGCGATGTGGTCATTCCCGGAAGCCCGTACCGGTGGCCGTTTGCGCCTGAACTCTTTCTGCGGGGTTAATCTGGCTTGCCATGCCCTGAGCCGTGAAGCCATCAACGTGCAAACGCTGCACGGCCTGCCGGACGATAGTCGAGTGATTAACGAATTACAGCAGTTGGCGCAGGCCGCAGCGATTGTTAAACGCTTCAAACAGGCCAAAGTGATGGTAATTGGCGAGCACCCGCTGGGTTTTGACGCCTGCAACTACAACCAGCAGCAGCTGACGCAGCACTTTGGCGTTGAGGTGACTCGCCAGCCGGTGCTGGAGTTTATTGAAGAGGTGAAGGCGTTGCCGGACAGCGTGGCCGATGCGCCTTATGCCCGCCGTGCCAAGGATTTCCCTAACCTGGCGGAGATGGATCAAACGGCCACCCGCAAAACGCTCAAGGTTTATTCTGCCCTGCGTGAAAAGGCGCAGCGTGAAGGTTACACCGGCATTGCCGTGCGCTGCTGGCCGGATTTCTTTACCGACTACGGATGCGCTGCGTGTGGGGCGTTGGCATTGATGAACGAAGATAAAGTGCCCTGTGGCTGCGAAGCCGACATGTTTGGCGTGCTCTCTTCGCTGATGGCGCAGTGGGCCTCCGGCAATGCGGCGTTCAATACCGACCTGGTGGATATCGATCCGCAGGATAACAGCGTGGTGTTCTGGCATTGCGGACAGGCACCGATCGAAATGGCCGATCGTGATGGCCCGGTGCAGGCCACCATCCACTCCAACCGCAAGCTTCCTTTGCTGTCTGAATTTGCTCTCAAACCGGGGCGCATCACGCTATGCCGCATCACTCAGGGCGAGGGCAAGCTGCGCCTGATGCTGGCCGGTGGCGAAATGATCAAGGCTCCGCTGGCGTTTTCCGGCACAGCCGGGACCGCGCGCCTGGATGTAGATGCAGACACTTACCGCCAGCGCCTGATTGCGGCGGGTATGGAGCACCACACCTCGCTGGTTTACGGCGAGCACCGTCCGTTGCTGCGCAAAGTGGCCGGTCTGCTTGGTTTGGACGTGATTGAACTGACCTGAGCGGGCAACCAACGCTTGGAAAAATACGGCATTTAACCTTTTGGAGAATGGATCATGGCTTCTCAGCAAGGCTTGGAACTTACGCAACACGCAGGTGGATTTACGTTGACCTTTCAGCAGCGAGTGCTGATACAACACACGGCTGCGGCTCCGTGCCTGTGGATTGGGCGCGGCAAGGCGGATATCGAGATGTTCCGCGGCAACTTCAGCATCAAAGACCAGCTCAGTGAAAAACTGGCGCTGACCGAAACCCAGATCGTCCCGCAGGGCAAAGGCTGGCTGATCCGCTTTAGCCGAGGCGATGTGGCCCAGTGCACGCTGGCAATCACTACCGATGCACAAGGGCGGTTGGAAATGCAGCTGCGCAACAGCGACGAGCAGAACAACCGCATGTGGCTGCGCCTGGCAGCCCAGCAGGAAGATCACGTTTATGGCTGCGGCGAACAGTTTTCCTATTTCGACCTGCGCGGCAAACCTTTCCCGTTATGGACCAGTGAGCAGGGGGTTGGCCGTAACAAGCAGACCTACGTTACCTGGCAGGCAGACTGCCAGGAGAACGCCGGTGGTGATTACTACTGGACCTTCTTCCCGCAGCCGACGTTTGTCAGCAGCCAGAAATATTACTGCCACGTAGAAAACAGCTGCTACATGAACTTCGATTTTTCTGCCCCAGAGTTCCATGAACTGGCGATCTGGCAGGATCAGGCGGTGTTGCGCTTTGACTGCGCCGACAGCTATATCAGCCTGTTGGAAAAGCTGACCGCGTTACTTGGCCGCCAGCCGGAACTGCCGGACTGGGTGTATGACGGGGTGATCCTGGGTATTCAGGGCGGGACCGAGGTCTGCCAACAGAAGCTGGACGTAATGCGCGAGCACGGTGTCAAGGTTAGCGGGATCTGGGCGCAGGACTGGGAAGGACGGCGGATCACCTCTTTTGGCAAACGCCTGATGTGGAACTGGCGCTGGGACAGCGAGCTGTACCCGGAGCTGGATAAACGCATCCCGCAGTGGAAAAAAGAGGGGGTACATTTTCTGGGGTACATCAACCCTTACGTAGCCATAGAGAAAGAGCTGTATGCCGAGGCGGCGGAGAAAGGCTATCTGACCAAGGATTATGACGGCAAAGACTACCAGGTTGAATTTGGGGAGTTCTATGCTGGCGTAGTCGATCTCACCAAGCCCGAAGCTTATGACTGGTACAAGAACGTCATCAAAAAGAACCTGATCGAATTTGGCCTCGACGGCTGGATGGCGGACTTTGGCGAATATCTGCCGACCGATACCGTTTTGCATAACGGCATCGATGCGGAAATCATGCATAACGCCTGGCCAGCACTATGGGCCAAGTGCAACTACGACGCGCTGGAAGAATGCGGCAAGCTGGGCGAGATCCTGTTCTTTATGCGCGCGGGCTACACCGGCAGCCAGAAGTATTCGGTAATGATGTGGGCGGGCGATCAGAACGTGGATTGGAGCCTGGACGACGGCCTGGCTTCGGTGATCCCGGCGGCGCTGTCGTTGGCGATGACCGGCCACGGTCTGCACCACAGTGATATTGGCGGTTACACCACGCTGTTTGAGATGAAACGCAGCAAAGAACTGCTGATGCGCTGGTGCGAGTTCTGCGCTTTCACGCCGATGATGCGTACCCATGAAGGCAACCGTCCGGATGATAACTGGCAGTTCGATCATGACGTGGAAACCATCCGTCAGTTTGCCCGCATGAGCCAGGTATTCAGCTCCCTCAAGCCGTACATCAAGCAGGCGGTGGCGCTCAATGCGCAGTCCGGCTTACCGGTGATGCGCCCGCTGTTCCTGCATTATGAAGACGATGCCCACACCTACAGCCTGAAATACCAATACCTGTTTGGCCGCGATCTGCTGGTGGCTCCGGTGCATGAAGAAGGGCGCACCGACTGGACGCTCTACCTGCCGCAGGATAGCTGGATCAACCTGTGGACCGGTGAGCGGCATAGCGGAGGGGCCGAGGTGACGATAGCAGCCCCAATGGGCCAGCCGCCGGTGTTCTATCGGGCGGATAGCGAGTGGGCGGAGTTGTTCGCCTCGCTACGCACGCTGTAATCACCAACTGTCAGCCGTCCGTTGCCAAACCGGCAAGGGCGGCTATCTCTGGGAATAGGTGTTTTCCAAGGAGAATCACCATGAGTGAAGCTAACCAGGATCCGGTGAAGCTGATATTGCCCCTGCGCGAGAAATTCGCCTATGGCATGGGCGATGTCGGTTCCAACCTGCTGTTGTGTGTCGGCACGCTGTATCTGCTGAAATTCTATACCGACGTGTTGGGGATCCCCGCCGCGTGGGGCGGGCTGATCTTTCTCATCTCGCGTTTCTTTACCGCCTTTACCGACATGGGCACCGGGCTGATGCTCGATTCCCGGCGCAATATTGGCCCCAAAGGCAAGTTCCGGCCATTTATCTTTTATGCCTCAATGCCGGTGGCGTTGCTGGTGGTAGCCAACTTTATCGGCGTGGGTGCCTCGTTTGACGTCACCGTTAAAACGGTGATCGCCACGCTGATCTTTATGGCGTTCGGGCTGTTCTTCAGCATGATGAACTGCTCCTACGGCGCGATGGTGCCCGCGATGACCAAAAACCCGCAGGAGCGTGCGCAACTGGCTGCCTGGCGGCAGGGCGGGGCGACGGTGGGTCTGTTGCTGTGTACCGTGGCGTTTGTGCCGATCCTGTCGCTGTTTGATGGGCGTCCACAAGTGGGTTATCTGGTAGCAGCGGCGATCTTCGCCTTCGTCGGCATGTTGTGCATGTGGTGGTGCTATTCCGGCGTTAAAGAGCGTTATGTCGAGATCCCGAAACCGGGCGCACCCAAGCCGGGTCTGTTGCAGTCCTTCAAGGCCATCGCCGGTAACAAACCGCTGTTTGTGCTGTGCGTGGCCAACCTGTGCACGCTGGCGGGGTTCAACATCAAGCTGGCGATCCAGATCTACTATACCCAATACGTCCTCAACGATATCACCCTGCTGTCCTATATGGGTTTCTTCAGTATGGGCTGCATCCTGCTCGGGGTGCTGCTGGTCCCGACGGTGGTGAAACGCTTTGGCAAGAAAAACGTGTATCTGGGCGGCCTGTCGCTGTGGATCCTGGGCGATGCCATGAACTATATGTGGGGCAATACCTCCACGCTGTTTGTGTTGTTCTCTTGCCTGGCGTTCTTCGGCACGGCCTTCGTCAACAGCCTCAACTGGGCGCTGGTGTCGGACACCGTGGAATACGGAGAGTGGAAAACCGGCGTGCGCTCGGAAGGCACGGTTTATACCGGCTTTACCTTCTTTCGCAAGGTTTCCCAAGGGCTGGCGGGCTTTTTCCCTGGCGTGATGCTGGCCTATATCGGCTATGTTCCCAACGTGGCGCAGGGGCCTGGTACGCTGGAAGGCTTGCGGCAGTTAATCTTCCTCTATCCTTGTGGCCTGGCCGTGCTGACCGCATTGACCATGGGGCTGTTCTATCACCTGACGGAGAAGAACTACCTCAAGATCGTCGGTGAGCTGGAAGAGCGCAAGCGGGTGGTAAGCCCGGCGTTATAAGCGGCCAGGTGTTAATCGGGGCGAATTTATTCGCCCCTGCAACCAGAAAGACGCAGGGTGTAAGACAATAATAAGGACCCGTCAGATGGCCAACTCTTTATCCTACCAAGATCCCGTTACGCTGCGGTTGCCGCTGCGTGAAAAGTTCGCCTACGGTATGGGGGACTTCGGTTCCAACCTGATGCTGTGTATCGGTACCCTGTATTTGCTGAAGTTCTATACCGACATTCTGGGATTACCCGCCATCTACGGCGGTGTGATCTTCTTGATCGCCAAATTCTTCACCGCCTTCACCGATATGCTGACCGGCGTGCTGCTGGATTCCCGGCGTAATATCGGTCCCAAGGGCAAGTTCAGGCCGTTTATCTTCTATGCCTCGCTGCCGGTGGCTTTACTGGCCGTGGCCAACTTTCTCAATAGCGGGTTCAGCCTGAATACCAAAACCGTACTGGCCACCGTACTGTTTATGCTGTTCGGCCTGTTTTACAGCCTGATGAACTGCTCCTATGGGGCGATGGTGCCAGCCATCACCAAAAATCCGCAGGAGCGCGCGCAACTGGCCGCTTGGCGGCAGGGAGGGGCAACGCTGGGGTTGCTGTTGTGCACCGTGGGCTTTGTCCCGATCCAGATGTTGTTCACTTCACGCCCGGAGATGGGCTATCTGGTTGCCGCGGTGGTGTTTGCGACCTGTGGCGTGTTTTGCATGTGGTGGTGCCACGGCGGAGTCAAAGAGCGCTACGTTGACGTGGTACCGGCGCATCATAAACCTGGCATCTTCAAATCCTTCCGCGCCATTTTCCAAAACCCGCCGTTGCTGGTGCTGTGCATTGCCAACCTGTGTACGCTGGCGGCGTTTAATATCAAGCTGGCGATCCAGGTCTATTACACCCAATACGTGTTGCACGATATCCATTTGCTGTCCTATATGGGCTTTTTCAGCATGGGCTGCATTCTGATTGGCGTGCTGATGGTGCCAGCGGCGGTGAAGCGCTTTGGCAAAAAGCGGGTCTACCTTGGTGGCCTGTTGCTGTGGTGCCTGGGCGATCTGTGTAACTACGCCTGGGGCGACAGCTCGCTCTCTTTCGTGGCGTTCTCCTGCATGGCCTTCTTTGGGACGGCCTTCGTCAACAGCCTGAACTGGGCGCTGGTGCCCGATACCGTTGATTACGGCGAATGGAAAACCGGCATCCGCGCGGAAGGCTCGGTGTATACCGGCTATACCTTTTCACGCAAGATCTCCGCCGCATTAGCCGGATTGTTACCGGGCATTATGCTGACGCAGATCGGCTATATTCCGAATATTGAGCAGTCAGCCTCGGTGTTGAAAGGTCTGCGTGAGTTAATCTTTATTTATCCCTGCGTATTGGCGATGGTAGCCGCCGTCATGATGGGGTTTTTCTATAAGTTAAATGAGCAGCTATTTATGCAAATAATCACCGAGATTAACAACAAAAAAGGAAACCGCGACGAACAGGCCGAGCTTCATCCGGCAATCAATACGGCAATAATCAAAGAAGTCTAAGCCAGGGTATTACTCACAATAACGCACAGCTGTCATGCCTAACGGCATGGCGGCGGGATTTCTGCATGCTTTTATCAGGATTAATGACACAAGGAAACTCAACCATGTCTACTTTCTGGGGTTGTAGCAGCAATAAAACCAATACGATACTGCTGGTGGCGGCGTTGTTTGCCTCAGCCAGCGCTCAGGCCGGACGTGCCTATCTGGAAACTCGTGAGGCTTATAATACCGCCTCTGAATTAAACGAAATCATCCTGCGCGGCGGTTATAATTTTGATGGCGGAGCCGGTGTGATGGCCACCAACGCCTATAACATTGGCAAGTTTGATCAGCTCAAGCACAGCTATAATGAGCTGGAGGGCTGGTATCCCCTGTTCCGGCCAACGGATAAATGGACGGTGTCTCCTGGTGGGCTGGTCAACTCGAGCAGTGCGGGCTCTGGCGGTGCCGTCTACCTGGACAATAACTATAAATTCCTGCCGTTTTTCAACCTGACCGTGCGTTATCGCTATAACCATAATAACTATGATTCCATCGATTTTAACGGCAACCCGGCGCGTAATGATACCCATGAAATTGCCAACTACTGGAACTTTAAGCTCAGCGATGAGTTAAATTATACCTTCGAGCCACATTACTTTA
Source organism: Serratia sp. Res13-Sevr-LER1-36-b (assembly GCF_015673035.1). Classification (NCBI taxonomy): domain Bacteria; kingdom Pseudomonadati; phylum Pseudomonadota; class Gammaproteobacteria; order Enterobacterales; family Yersiniaceae; genus Serratia; species Serratia sp. Res13-Sevr-LER1-36-b. Next base: position 31,398 of record NZ_JADACK010000023.1, read on the forward strand.
TCCGGGTAAACGATTTTAACAGCAAAAATGGCAAGAGCCACCATTGGGAGATCACCAATAAGTTCAGCTATAAAATTGATACCTATTGGATGCCCTATCTGGAGCTGCAATGGCTGGATCGCTGGAACGATTATAATAAGGAGCAGTATCGTATCCGCGTAGGGCTGCGGTATACCTTTTAAGCCATACGAATAAAAAACCCGGCCAAGTCTTGGCCGGGTAAAAAGAGCTGAATGTAACATTGATGCCGATATCGAAGGGGATATCTAGGAGCCAGCATAGCCCTGCAATGTGACAGGCAGATGTCAGCCTAAGCCTTGCGGTATAAACGGCGCGGATGACCGATATTACCGTAGAGCATTTCGACGCGTATAAACTGGGTCGTCACGCAGTATTCCAGATAGCGGCGTGCGGTGGTTTTGCTAATGCCGGCGTGTGCCACCACGTCTTCTACCGCATGGGCTACCTCTGGCCGATCGTTGAACAACGCCTGCACTAACTCCAGGGTGATGGTTTCAATCCCTTTGGCGCTGGGCTCGTTGGAAAACTGCTTGGACTGTAGGTTATACAGCGCATCGACGCTGCTCTGGTCGATGACCTTGAAGGTACGCTGGGTCTGTACAAACTGCATAAAGCGTTCCAGCGAATTGCGCAGCCGCTTATAGGATACCGGTTTGATGATGTAGTCGAAGGCCCCGTTGCGGATCGCCTGGCTACAGGTATTCATGTCGCTGGCTGCGGTGATAAAAATCACCGAACAACCGGGCTTTTTCACCGCCGCTTCTTCCATCAGCGCAATCCCCTGGCCGTCCGGCAGAAAGTTGTCCAGCAGGATCAGCCGGGGCTGGTGAGCATTCACTTTTGCTCTGGCTTCCGCCAGGGTAGCGGCATAGGCCACCACCCGCAGGTTGAAATTTTTCTCAAGAAATTCGGCGTGCAGCGTAGCCAGTTGCGGCTCGTCTTCCACGATCAGAACGTCCAGTGTCTCAGGTTGCATAGGTCGGATCCGGGTGCTTAAGCTTTGGGGATAAACAGCGAGAAAATGGCGCCGTGCGGATCGTTGTCCGACACTTCGATGCTGCCATGCGCCTGAGCGACGTGGCTGGCCACCAGGTGCAAGCCAATACCGTGGTCGCCCTTATCTTTGGTTGTCACGCCTTGTTCAAACAGCGTATCACGAACCTGCGGTGCAATCCCGGTGCCGCGATCGGCAACTTCGATCACCAGCTCGTTGCTGCTGTCATTGATATAGAGTTCTACCGCTTCGTGCGGTGCCGCGCAATGCAGCGTAGCATCGAACGCGTTATCCAGCAGGTTGCCAATAATCGACATCAGCTCGGTTTCATTCAGCGCGGCGGGGATTTGGCGCAGTTGGCAAGCGGGATCGAAACGGAGCTCGATGCCTTTTTCCCGAGCGCTGGAGTATTTGCCCAACAGCAGGCCACACAACGCGGCGGAGCTGAAGCGCTGGGAAATAAAATCGAGGATCTCCTGTGCGCCTTCAGACTGGGCTTCCACATAGCGGATGGCCTCGTCATAACGTTGCATATGCAGCAAGCCAGCGAGCGTAGCCGTCCAGTTCAGCTGTTCGTGGCGCATGATGCGCAGGTTATCGGCATAGCGTTTTACCTGGCTAAGCTGGCTGCTGAGGGTGTTGATGTCGTTCTTGCCACGAAAGCTGATCACCCACCCCTGTAGCTCCTCTTCCTGCATGATCCGCACCCGGCTGGCAATCACTCGCACATGGTTGAAACGGCACACCTCGTCATGGGTGTCGTGCCCCAGCTGCGCTGCGGCAAAGAAATCGGGCTGTGACTGGATGATCTCCCCGATGTGCTGACCCAGCAGATTATTGGCCGGTTGGCGCAGATCCAGCAGCTCACGCGCGGCATGGTTAATCGTGATGATGCGCAGTTGCGGATCTATGGCGATCACCCCTTCATAGATGGCTTCCAGCAGGGCTTTTTGCTGGCGCACCAGCAGCGCGATCTCTTTTGGCTCTAATGAAAACATCTGGCGTTTCAGGTTCTTCGATAATAGCCAGGAAAAAATAAACAGCGCCATCAATAGCAAGACGATCGAGGCCACGATCTGGGTCAGCGTATGGGCATTTAAACTGTCGATATGGGATTTAAGATAACCGACGGAAACAATACCGATCACCTGGTTATTGTCATCCACAATCGGTGCCTTGCTGCGTAATGAAATACCGATCCCTCCGTTGCGGATCGAGATAATGCTTTTGCCTTCCAGCACTTCTTTATTATCGCCCCCCACCATAGGGGTTCCCAAACGGTCGGCATGTTCGGAATGGTAAAGGTGCATGGTGTGGCTATCGCCGATGACAATATAGCTGGCATCGCTGCTGGCACGGATTTTTTTCATCAGTGCGGCGATATATTGCGTGTCGTTATTTTCAACGGCGGTGATCAGGGAGGGGATCAGCGCAATCTCACGTGCCTGCACTTGGGCACGGGCGCCCAGATCCCGGTGCAACTGCGCATCCAGTTTGTAGTAAGTGTAAACCCCGATCAGCGTCAGCAACACGCAGGAAAAGGCGACCAGGCACAGGAACAGCTTGATATGAAAAGAGAGTTTTATGTGCATGGTTTGCCGCGGATCCTGGTGTCTGTTTGGGTGACTACCCTATCATGAGTCGCCCTTGAAGTAATATTGCCCAAGATCAAGTTGTGAGCATCGGCACGGCTTTATTGTAGAGGAATATTACGCAGCGGCGTAGCGGACACCTAACGTGCGATAAAATCAGTAAAACTTAAAATAAGCCTATTATTAACGCCATTAACTCCACGGGCTATTTTACATAAAGGGCATTAACACCATAGAAACCATAACCCCCATTAAAAACCCTTTTTTATTTTGAACAAAATCACAGCGGTGACTCCAAGCGTTTCTCTATGATGGCCGAACAAACAATAAGAGGCCAGATTATGAGCACAACCGATGATTCCTACCTCATTGCCAAAGATAAAACTGCCGATATTCCGCTGCGTGAAAAGTGGTGGCATATTCTGGATAATTACAAAATAGGGATTATACCGCTACCATTCTTCGTGCTGGCCGGAGTGCTGATCCTGCTCGACTGCCTGGCAGGTAAATTACCCAGCGATATCGTGGTAATGGTGGCGACGCTGGCGTTCTTCGGCTTTGCCTGCGGTGAGTTTGGCAAGCGCCTGCCGCTGGTGGGGAAAATGGGGGCTGCCGCCATCTGTGCCACCTTTATCCCCTCCGCACTGGTGCACTATGGTTTGCTGCCGGACGTGGTGGTTGAGTCCACGACCAAATTCTACAAGTCGACCAATATTCTTTATCTCTACATCTGCTGCATTATCGTCGGCAGCATTATGAGCATGAACCGCCAGGTGCTGATCCAGGGGTTCCTGCGTATCTTTGTGCCGATGTTGTGCGGTGAAGTGGCCGGAATGCTGGTCGGGATGGCGGTGGGTATAGCGTTGGGCCTCGATCCGTTCCAGATCTTCTTCTTCCTGATCCTGCCGATCATGGCCGGAGGCGTGGGGGAAGGGGCGATCCCATTGTCGATGGGCTATGCCGCCATTTTGCATATGGAGCAGGGCGTAGCCTTGGGGCGTATCCTGCCGATCGTGATGTTGGGTAGCCTGACGGCGATCGTGATTGCTGGCCTGCTGAACCAATTGGGAAAACGCTATCCACACCTTACCGGCGAAGGCAGCCTGATGCCGAGCAAGCAGGGCGATAGCGAGGTCGCGGCAACGGAGAAACTGAGCGGTAACGTGGATGTCGCCACTATCGCCTGTGGCGCGCTGCTGGCCATCCTGCTGTATATGGTAGGCATGCTGTTACACCGGCTGATCGGCTTGCCGGCCCCGGTGGGAATGTTGTTTGCCGCAGTGGCAGTGAAGCTGGCACACGGCGTTTCGCCACGCATTCAGCAAGGATCGCAGGTGGTGTATAAATTCTTCCGCACCGCCGTGACCTACCCGATCCTGTTTGCCGTGGGCGTAGCGATCACGCCGTGGCAAGAGTTGGTAGATGCCTTCACCGTGCAGAACCTGATTGTGATCGTGGCGACGGTAAGCACGCTGGTGGCCACTGGTTTCCTGGTTGGCAAGAAGATCGGTATGCATCCGATCGACGTGGCCATTGTTTCCTGTTGCCAGAGCGGGCAAGGCGGAACCGGTGACGTGGCGATCCTGACGGCGGGCAACCGGATGTCGCTGATGCCCTTCGCCCAGATCGCAACGCGCATCGGCGGGGCGATTAACGTTTCGCTGTCGCTGCTGGTGTTATCGCATTTCTATTGAGTAGTGTGTTGCCGATTTGCCCCGCGAGGATGCGGGGCTTTTTTTACGCTAGATGGCATCAGGCATTTAGAACGCCCAGTCCTCATCCTCGGTATTCACCGCTTTGCCCATTACGTAGGAAGAGCCGGAGCCAGAGAAGAAATCGTGGTTCTCATCGGCGTTGGGGGACAGCGCAGACAGGATCGCGGGATCCACTTGCGCCATTGCCGGTGGGAACAGCGCTTCGTAGCCCAGATTCATCAGCGCCTTGTTAGCGTTATAGTGCAGGAAGGTCTTCACCTCTTCCGTCCAGCCCACCCCGTCGTAGAGCTCTTCGGTATAACGCACCTCGTTGTCGTACAGATCCTGCAACAAATCGAAGGCAAAGTTCTTCACCTGCTGGCGGCGGGCCGGGCTGGCCTGCTCCAGGCCTTTCTGGAACTTGTAGCCGATATAGTAGCCATGCACCGCCTCGTCGCGAATGATCAGGCGGATCAGATCGGCGGTGTTGGTCAGCTTGGCCCGGCTCGACCAGTACATAGGCAGATAAAAGCCGGAATAGAACAGGAACGACTCCAGAAACACGCTGGCGACCTTTTTCAACAGCGGATCGTCGCTGCGATAGTGCGCCAGAATGATGCTGGCTTTTTTCTGTAGCGTGGCGTTTTCCTCGCTCCAGCGGTAGGCCTCGTCAACATCCCGGGTTTGGCACAGGGTGGAGAATATCGAACTGTAGGAACGGGCGTGTACCGCCTCCATAAAGCTGATGTTGGAATACACCGCCTCTTCGTGCGGGGTGATGGAATCGGCGATCAGCGCCGGAGCGCCAACGGTATTCTGGATGGTATCCAGCAGCGTCAGCCCGGTAAATACGCGGATGGTGAGCTGCTGCTCCTTGGCGGTCAGCGTGGCCCAGGATGGAATATCGTTCGACAGCGGCACCTTTTCCGGCAGCCAGAAGTTGCTGGTCAGGCGGTTCCACACCTCCAGATCCTTGTCGTCATCAATCTTGTTCCAGTTGATGGCCTGCACTCGTTGCATCGTCATAATTTTCCTCACAGCGCGCAGGACACGCAGCCCTGCACCTCGGTCCCTTCCAACGCCATCTGGCGCAGGCGGATGTAATAAATGGTTTTGATGCCTTTACGCCAGGCGTAGATTTGCGCGCGGTTAATATCGCGGGTGGTGGCGGTATCGCGGAAGAACAACGTCAGCGATAGCCCCTGATCCACATGCTGCGTGGCGGCGGCGTAGGTATCGATAATCTTTTCCGGGCCAATTTCGTAGGCGTCCTGGTAATACTCCAGGTTGTCGTTGGTCATGTAAGGGGCAGGGTAATAGACCCGACCAATCTTGCCCTCCTTGCGGATCTCGATGCGTGAAACGATCGGATGGATGCTGGAGGTCGAGTTATTGATGTAGGAGATGGAGCCGGTAGGCGGCACCGCCTGCAGGTTCTGGTTATACAGCCCGTGCATCATCACGGCAGCGCGCAATGCCAACCATTCCTCACGCCCAGGTATGGTGATATTGGCGTTGGCAAACAGTTCGCGCACCCGTGCGGTTTTTGGCTGCCACTCCTGCTCGATGTATTTGCTGAAATACTCCCCGTTGGCGTAGGTGGAGTTCTCGAAACCGGCAAAACTGCTGCCGCGCGCTATTGCCAGCCGGTTGGAGGCGAGCAGGGCGTGATAGGTGACAGTGTAGAAGTAGATATTGGTGAAATCGATCCCTTCGTCCGAACCGTAAAAGATGCGCTCGCGCGCCAGATAGCCGTGCAGGTTCATCTGGCCGAGGCCGATGGCATGGGAGGCCTGATTCCCGGCGGCGATAGACGGCACCGAGCCGATATCGCTCATATCCGCTACCGCCGTCAGCCCGTAGATCGCGGTTTCCACCGCCTTGCCGAAATCGGGGGCATCCATGACTTTGGCAATGTTCAGCGAGCCAAGGTTGCAGGAGATATCTTTGCCGATCTCGGCATAGCTCAGATCCTGATGGTAACGGCTGGCGCTGTTGACCTGCAGGATCTCCGAGCACAGGTTGCTCATATTGATGCGCCCGGCGATCGGATTGCTGCGGTTGACCGTATCTTCAAACATCATGTACGGATAACCGGATTCGAATTGGATCTCCGCCAGCAGCTGGAAAAACTCACGGGCGTTGATGCGGGATTTGCGAATGCGCTTGTCATCCACCATCTCACGGTATTTTTCGCTAACGCTAATCTCTGACAGCGGTACTCCATACACCTGTTGCACATCGTAGGGAGAGAACAGGTACATCTCTTCGTTATTTTTTGCCAATTCGAAGGTGATATCTGGGATCACCACCCCCAGCGACAGGGTTTTGATGCGGATTTTTTCGTCGGCATTTTCCCGCTTGGTATCCAGGAAGCGCAGAATGTCTGGGTGATGGGCGTGCAGATACACCGCCCCAGCGCCTTGGCGTGCCCCCAGTTGATTGGCGTAAGAAAAGGCATCTTCCAGCATTTTCATTATCGGGATCACCCCGGAAGACTGGTTCTCAATGCGCTTGATCGGGGCGCCAACCTCGCGGATATTGCTCAGCAGAAAGGCCACACCGCCGCCGCGTTTGGAGAGTTGCAGTGCCGAATTCACCGCGCGGCCAATCGACTCCATATTGTCTTCAATACGCAGCAGGAAGCAGGAAACCAGCTCGCCGCGCTGCTGTTTGCCGCAGTTGAGGAAGGTGGGCGTCGCGGGTTGGAAACGCCCGGAGATGATCTCCTCCACCAGATCCTGTGCCAGCGCGGTATCACCCGCCGCCAGCCGCAGCGCCACCATGCACACCCGGTCTTCATAGCGTTCCAGATAGCGCTGGCCATCGAAGGTTTTCAGCGTGTAGCTGGTGTAATACTTGAAGGCGCCGAGGAAGGTCTCGAAGCGGAATTTCCTGGCATAGGCCTGTTGGAACAGCTGCTTGATAAAGGCAAACTCATACTGCTCCAGCACCGCCGCTTCGTAATATCCCTCATCCACCAGATAGCGCAATTTCTCCGCCAGGTTGTGGAAGAACACGGTGTTTTGGTTTACGTGCTGCAAAAAGTATTGCCTGGCGGCCAGCCGATCCTTATCGAACTGGATGCGCCCTTCGGCGTCGTAAAGGTTGAGCATCGCGTTGAGCGAATGGTAATCCAGCGTGGCGCTGGTGGGCCTGGTCAGTTCTGTCGTTGCCAAAATGCGGTGACTCCCTGTTGAACGATAGCGACGTCTTGTGTGGTGCCGAGAAGCTCAAAACGATAAAGCACCGGTACCTGGCATTTTTTGGCGATGATGTCACCGGCGATGCCATACGCGGCGCCGAAATTGGTGTTACCTGCGGCAATCACACCGCGCAGGTAAGCGCGATTCTGCGGATCATTGAGAAAACGGATCACCTGGATCGGTACGGCACCGACGCTGCTGCCGCCGCCGTAACTGGGCACAATCAGGATATAAGGGTGCTCCATCAGCACTTTTTTACTGCCAGCGATCGGGATGCGTATTGCGGGCAGTGCCAGCTTCTCAACGAATCTGTGGGTGTTCTCCGAACTGCTGGAGAAGTAGACCAGCGGATCCATGGCACACCTCAGGAGGTTAGGGCGTTGGCTAACGCACCGATCTTGTCCGGGCGGAAACCAGACCAGTGATCGTCACCGGCGATAATCACCGGAACCTGCTGATAGCCCAGTGATTTAACGTGGTTCAGCGCTTGCTGATCCTGGGTCAGATCGATCACGCGATAGTCGATCCCTTGTCTATCCAGGGCTCGGTAGGTGGCATTGCACTGGACACAATCTGGTTTAGTGTAAATAATAATACTCATGATTCGCATTTACCTTTTATGTTGAAGGAAAGGCGGATAAGTCAGAAAGTTGAGCATGATAGGGCGTTTCTGACGGCGTCACCAACCCAAGCGTTTCCCCCTGCGCTGATGAATGAATACTATATGTTGATATTTATATTATCAACATCACTATATGTGGTGTTTTTCGGTTTTTGGTGCGCAGGCCGCGCCGAGGCTGGAAAAACGGTGGGGAAATATTTTTTGCGATGAAGTTCGAGCAGGCCGGGTTGCCCCGGCCAGCAAAATTACTGCCGCATGCTGACTGCCAGGCGGTTAAAGGCGTTCATAATGCTGATGGCAAAGGTCAGATCGCTGATTTCGGCATCGCTGAAATGGGCTTTCAGGGCGTCAAAGGCGTTGTCCGGTGCGCCGGTTGCCGCAATCAGGGTGACCGCTTCGGCCCATTCCAACGCGGCACGTTCTGCCTCGCTGAATTCATGGCTGACGCGCCAGCCCGCCAGCGTATCCAGCTTGGCGTGGCTCGCTCCCCCTGCACGCAGCGCTTTGCCGTGCATATCCAGGCAGAAAGCGCAGCCGTTGATCTGCGAAACGCGCATAAACATCAGCTCAATGATCGCTTTATCCAGCGGGCCTTTCTCTAATCCCCCCAATGCGCTCACCATGGCTTTATAAGGGGCCGGTGACAGTTCGGCGTACTGCAAACGTTGCTTGATCATGTTCAAACCTCGGATTAATGACGTAACCAATGTACGGCGCTACTTTAGCCGCGATATGGTCTATGCTATAGAGCCATAAAATGATTATTTAACCAGGCCATGACACGTAGTGCTTATCAATTTAGACGGCCCATTTCCCCTCACCCCAGCTCTCTCCCAATGTACGGTTCGAGGTTCGTCACGAACACTTGTGTGGGGGAGAGGGAGCCAGTCCGGAGTCGCCGTTGGGCGCCGGTGCTCATTTGTGGCACGGTATGTCCCCTCTTCCTGTGGGAGAGGGTTAGGGTGTGGGGGATTAAGCCATGACACGTCATATTTTTGCTGCCCTACGGCTGGATCACCAGCAGGCTGAGCCCCTGTACCGGCAGATCTATCTGCGGATCAAAGACGCTATCGTGCAGGGAACCCTGGTGGCCAACAGCCGTTTACCTTCGGTGCGCGGCTTGGCTAGCGATCTGGGGGTAGCGCGTGCGACGGTTGAGAATGCTTACGCTGCGCTGGTGGCTGAAGGTTTTCTGCAAAGCCGGGGCCAGGCGGGAACCTATGTTTCCTCCCAGTTGCTGAAAATGCCTGAGCGCACCGAGCTGTCAGCGGTACCCACCTTGGCGGCTCCGGCACCTTCCGCATTTCAGTCTCATCCCGCCGGGCCGACTCAACCCTTCCAGCTTGGCCTGCCCGCGCTGGATGCCTTCCCACGGGCGGTATGGCAGCGCATCGTTGCCCGGCAGCTGCGTGGCACCACTATGGCTTCATTGGCACACCCACCCCCTAATGGTCTGCCGGAACTGCGCGAGGCAATTGTCCATTACCTGCACCTTTCTCGTGGCATCGTCTGTCGGCCGGAACAGGTATTTATCTGCGCGGGTTATCAGGCTTTGATAGAGCTGGTGATCAACGCGCTGTTGAAACCGGGAGAGGCGGTCTGGCTGGAGGACCCAGGTTATCCGGTTACCCAGCCGCTGTTTAGTGCCGCCGGAATGCAAATTGTTCCAGTGCCGGTTGATGAGGAAGGGATGAATATTGACGCCGGTATTGCCACCCGGCCAGACGCCCGCATGGCGGTGCTGACGCCGACTCACCAAAGCCCGCTGGGTGTTACCCTCAGCCTGGCCAGGCGTATGGCGCTGCTGGATTGGGCAACCCGTCACTCGGCCTGGATTATCGAAGACGATTACGACAGCGAGTGTCGCTACTACGGCAAACCCTTGCCGCCGTTAAAAAGCCTCGATCGTCAGGGGCGGGTACTCTACGCCGGGACCTTCAGCAAAACCCTGTTTCCGGCGTTACGCATGGCCTATCTGGTGGTACCGGATGAGCAGACGGCGGCTTTTGAGCGCTGTAGCCAGCTGCGAGGCTGCGGTTGCCCACCGTTACTGCAAGCCGGAGTGGCCGATTTTATCAACGGCGGGCATTTTTACCGCCATCTAAAGCGCATGCGGTTGCTGTATCGCCAGCGGCGCGCATGGTTGGTGCATGCCCTGACACAGCGGCTTGCAGCCTATTTGACGGTGGCCCCGCAGGCCGGGGGGATCCAGATGCTGGCTCATTTGCAAGCAGGGCTCAATGACAGTGAGCTGGCGAAGAGAGCTTGGCAACAGGGCTTATCGATACAGGCATTGTCGGATTGGCAGATGTCTTCACCTGCCGATAATGGCTTATTGATGGGCTTTGGCAACTTCACCAGCTATAACGAAGCAGAGCGCGCGGTTGAGCGGCTGGCGGTGATTATCGAGAGCGGAAAATAAAGCGGCCCACGGAAAACCGTGGGCCAGACGCACATCTGTTTTTATGGTTAAAACCAGCTACATGGGTTAACGCCGAGCAAGCAAGACGCCGAGCACGATACCAACAGCAGCACCGATGCCTACGCCCTGCCAAGGTTTGTCTCGTACATAGCTATCGGCATTGCCAACTGCGTCGCGAGCGTGTTGTGTCAGGCTGCTGGAACCGCTGAAGCGAGCACGGGCATCGCGTAATATCCCTTTTGCCTTGCTGTGCAGTTCATGCAGTTCTTCTTTGGTCTTGCTGCTGGAGTCGCGTAATACTTCATCCAGCGTATCGGCCAGCAGGTTCACGTCCTGATCGATGTCTCGTTCTACTTTATCTGTCTTGTTAAACATTCGACTCTCCGTTACGACACATGTCCTTTAAGTGTAGACCATTTTGGGAAATGTGCTGGCGATCACGAAAATTAATGGCTATCCCCGCGAATAACGAGGCTTTTTTTGGGCATCACCCCAGCCTGAGGGCCGGGCTACAAGCTCTGTACATTTGGTTACTCGGCGAAACCAATCACTCACGGAAGCGGCGGATTGATTCCTCTACTATCTCTTCAACGGCCCAACCGGGCTTACCGATAAACACTCTCTGAGGATTTAAAGATGAAAAAAGTATTAGCGCTGATCGTTGCTGCCACCATGGGCCTGTCTTCTGTTGCTTTCGCTGCTGATACTGCGGCTGCACCGGCACCAACTGCGGCTCCTACTACTGCGGCTCCTGCGGCTGAGAAAGCTCCAGCTAAAGCGACTCACCACAAGAAAGAACACAAGAAAGCCACCAAAAAAGCACCAGAGCAGAAAGCTCAGGCCGCTAAAAAACACCACAAAGCTGCTGCTACCAAAGCGCCAGTAGCTCAGAAAGCTCAGGCTGCTAAAAAGCACCACAAAGCCGCAGCTAAACCAGCTCAGAAAGCTCAGGCTGCTAAAAAACACCACAAATCAAGCAAGAAAGCCGCTGTTCCAGCTGCTAAATAAGTGAAGTTAGCGGAGCCGTCAAAGGTTCCGCATCCTCTGCTGAATACTCTGACACCCGGTTTTCCGGGTGTCTTCTTTTGAGGTGAGGTCATCATGATGAACCGCTACCTGTTTGAAGTGATCTTCAGTGCCGTCACGCTATGTGGTCTGGTGGTGGCCTGGGAATTGTTCCTGGCCAGCAGCTTCCTGTAATTATTGCCCTATAGGCGTTTCGTGCAGGTGCAGCCAGCGTAGCCCGTCGGCGGTCTGGGTAAAGACCACGGTAGAATAACGCAGGGTCGCAGGTTGGCCTGGCAGCGTTTGCTTCTCGCGATAGTTGACTACGGCCCCCGTTGGCCATTCTGCGACCATGTTCATTTCTTCGATCGCAATCTCCAGCCCTGGCTTTGCATCCCGATGTGCCAGGAAAAATCCTTCCAGTTCGTTGGATCCCAGCTTGCTGCCGTTTAGGGCAATCATGGAAAAATCTGCGTGAAACCGTGCCAAGAGCGGTTGCCGTTCCCCAGCCCCTTTTCCCAGCCAGTCGGCGATAGCCACATGGGCGTCAATCACTTCGGTAAAATAACGATTCATCAGGATCCCTGTTCAGCGTTGAGATGGCGCACGATGGCGCGGTTGGTAATACGCAGGCACAGCAGCATCGGGAACAGCGTACTGGCTGCGGCGAGATAAAAACAGTAACGATAGGCCATGAGCGGTTCCATATGGCCGAGCAACAGATTGAGCAACAGGCTGAGCAGGGTAACGCCAAAGCAAAAGCTCAACTGGCGGTTGATATTCCATAACGCGCTGGCATCGGCCAACTGGGTGTCGGCAATGGTGAGAAAGGCGCAGCTTTGTGCCGTGCTGCTACACAGGCTGCCACCCAGCCCCATCAAGGCAAACGCGAAAATTTGCCCGCTATGCTGCCCGGCATCACCGATCTGGGATAAGGCCAGCATCCCCAGCCCTTGCAAAACACAACCGGCAATAAACAGCGGGCGTGGGCCGCAACGGTTGAAAACCTTGCCGGTCAAGGTGATGGCGGCGAAAGAGGCCAGTGACCAGGGAACCATCAGCCCGCCAACCTGAGTGGCCGACATACCCAGTTGGTTTTGCAGATACAGCATAGCCACCAGGCTGACGCCGATGAACAGACCAGGGATACACTGGTAGACGACCATGGCGATGCGCAACTGCGGATCCCGCACCAGCCGCAGATTTAGCAGCGGGTGCGGATGGTGCAGGCTGTGCCGCAGGTAGTAAGCAAACACTAACAGCCCAGCGAACAGCAAGATTGCACCTTGCAACAGCAAATGGGGTTCGCTCAGACGAGTCAGGCCAAGCAGGATCAAGGTGAGTGCCAGACAGGCGCTAATCAGCCCGGTGACGTCCAGCCGCTTAACCTCGCTCGCCGCAGGCTCGTTACGCAGCCACAGAATAGCCAACAGCAGAGCCAGTGCCGCCAGAGGCAGATTGCTGAAAAACACCCAGCGCCAGTCAAGATGATCGACAATCAGGCCACCTAATGCCGGGGAGAGCGCCGGAGCCAGCAGCCCCACCAGCATGATGGCGGCAGAAAGCCCGGCGCGTTCATGGCTGCGAAACAGCTGATAGGTGAGCGTTTGGCCAATCGGGATCAGCAACCCTCCGCCCATACCTTGTATCACCCGCCAGCCGATCAGTTCTTCGATCGAGCCAGCGCGGCCTGCCGCCGTGGTTGCCAGCATAAACAGCACCAACGACAGTAAAAAAACCTGCCGCCCACCAATACGTTGCGCTAGCCAGGCGCTGATCGGGATCACCAGCGTCAGACCAAGCAGGTAACCATTGCTGATCCAGGCCAATTGGCTAATGCTGGCCTGCAAAGCGTGGCCGATCGCTGGGTAGGCGACGTTGGCGATAAACATGTTGATCAGATCGACAAAGAATCCGAGCAGATAGACGATTGCCACTTTAGTGCGATAAGCCATGAAGCCTCCGGTTGAAGGCGTGCAGTGTAGCGGGCGGGAAAGGGCTGATAAATCGGCGCTGGGCGATTACACTGTCAAAAATATTTTGACAGTGGGTGGGTGAAAGATGCTCAATTTAGCCAGGTTAGCGATGTTTGCGGCGGTGGTCGATACCGGCAGTTTTACCGCTGCGGCGGAGGCGTTGGGGCAAACCAAGGCGGTGGTCAGTTTTAACATCAAGCAGTTGGAAAGCGAGCTAGGCGTTTCATTGCTGGTGCGCAGTACGCGGCGGCTGTCACTCACCGATGCAGGCGAGCGTTTTTATCCACGTTGCCAACGGCTGTTACAGGATGCGGAATACCTGCTCGACGATGTGCGCCGCGATCATCATGGCTTGAGTGGCATTCTGCGCATCACCAGCACGCCGGAATATGGTGCGCAAGTGGTGGTTCCTGCCTTGGCCGCCTTCGCGCAGTTGCATCCGCGCTTACGCATTCAGCACGTTTCTTCTTCCTACCATGCGGATCTGATTTCCGAGCGGTTTGACGTGGCTATCCGCCTGGGCCAACTGGCGGACTCCAATCATCATGCAGCGCTGATCGATAATTTCGCTATCTTACCGGTGGCGGCACCGGCCTATCTGGCACAGCGGCCGATCGCGTCACTGCCTCAACTGGCTCAGGCTGCCTGGCTGGCCCACAGCCGTCTCCCTTCACCGCTGAGTTGGCAAGTGCTCACCCCTGAACGTCAGGCGGTGTTATTCAAAGTGGAAGATGACGCCAGGCTGATGGCCGATAGCGCCACTGCGTTGCTGACTTTCGCGTTACAGGGGGCGGGTGTGGCCCTGCTGCCAGAATGGTTGGTACGGCCCGTTATTGCTAACGGGCAATTGTGCCACCTGCTGCCAGATCACCAGTTCCCGGTACAGAGCATTTATGCGCTTTATCCCAACACGCGCCATGTGCCGGAGAAGGTGCGGGGGTTTATTGATTTCCTGCGGGCGAGGATAGCCACGGCTGAATAAAAGCCAGCACGGCAGCGATGGTTTGCTGGTGGGCGCGTTCACGCTCGGTGGGCGAAGAGCCACAGATAAAGGCTTCTCCTTCTTCAGCTAATATCTCCGGGGCGGCTGGAGTACAAAACTGTAAGAAATCAAAGTGATTGCTGCCCGGTAAGACAATGGCCTTGATCGGCTGCTGCCCGCTGTTGGCAGCCAGCGACTCAGCTCCCAGGCTTTCTGGATCGTTGCCCGGCATAAAGTGTTGTGCGGCGATGACCAGCAGCGGCGCGCTGATGTGGCGCAGACTGGCCGGTTGCAGATAGGGCACCATGCCTGGGTCCATGGCGATGGCGAAGCGGATGCGGGCATCGGTGTAATTAGCGTCAAACTGGGTGGTAGAGATACTGTTCTTGTTTACACCAGCATAAAACAGGCAGTTAGGCGAGCGTGGCTGCTGTTGGCAACCGGCAATAAAATCCTTTAGCGCGACTCGGCCACCAATCGCAGAGATGGCGCTATAGCCACCTTTGGAATGCCCCGCCACGCCAATGGCCTGTGCGTTGATCCGTGGTTGCCATGTACCATCCTTCAGCATGGCGCCGATCAGCGCCGAGATATCGCGCGTTTGTTGCCACAGTTCGAGCGATTTTGCCGGGATGGAATCACCGCTGGTACTGCCCGGATGATTGGCTGCAACCACGATCATTCCTTGTTCCACCAACGCCTTCGCCAGCCAGGCTTGGCTGCTATTGTTGCCACCGCTGCCGTGGCTGATGATCACCAAGGGAAAATGCCCGGTTGCTGGCGGGGCGTCTGGCAGAGCAGGGATACCTGCAAATACCGGCCTGCCGCCAACCTGTTGCGGCTGGCCTTGAGCGTTTGTGGGGTAATAGATACGGCTAACCAATGGGCGATCGCCGTTATAAAACGTTTGCAAGCGGCTGCCAACCTGCCAGGGGGCGGCGGTGGCGACACTGCTAAACAGCAGGCACAAGATCCATAACTTTTTCATGATGACTCCTTCAAGGGGAAAACCGAACCATCGCATTCGCGTTTTCCTGACGCGACCTCGATCGCGATCCAGGTCGTTAAGCGATTGTTTTAGCTTATTATGCTCTCTACACTGGGGCGTTCCCGAATAACCACAGAGGTAACATGCCGCTTATCCCGCTGTCTTTTCTCTTCAGCCTGTTGTGCCTGGCGTTGATCGTGCGCCTTGGTTGGCCACGGCCACACCGTTGGTTGCTACAGCTGTTGTTGTTGATCTGCGCCTGGCAAAGCCTGTTGGTGGGGATCCGTTTTGGCTATCAGCAACCTTGGGTTGCTATTTTGCAACCGCTGGGGGCCGCCCTGATCCCGCCCTTGTGTTATCTGGTGCTGATGCTACAAGCCCGTGGGCCGATGGGCTGGCGCGTCGTTGGGCATCTGACGTTCCCGCTGCTGGTGTTATTGGTACAGTGGCGAGCCTTGGCGGCGCTGGATGGGCTGATCGTTATGGGTTATCTCGGTTACGGCGCGGCTATTTTGTTGTACCTGCGGCGCGGCGAGAATGCTTTGCAGCAGGTGGCGCTGGCGGACAGTTGGCTGAGCTATCGCTTATGGTGCGGATTAGGCGGCCTGCTGATTGTCTGCGGCCTGACCGAGTTGGCGATCACCCTGGATTATTCGCTATTAGCCGGGAGCCATGCTGGCGCGTTGGCGGCCTTTGGCAATGTGATGATGGTCCTGGGAGTAGGATTGGTGCTTGGCCGTGAGCGCCAACAGCTGGCATCAGAAGAGCAGCCCTTGCCACCAGCGAAAACCGAGGCGCTAACAGAGGATGACGAGCACTGCTTTGAGCTGATCAACCAACGGCTACGTCAGGACGATCTCTATCTGGAACCGGCGCTGAACCTGGCCCGGTTAGCGCGCAAGGTGGGCATACCGGCACGTAAGGTCTCCCAGGCGATTAACCAGCAAGCGGGAATGAATGTATCCCAATACGTGAATCAGTTACGCATTCAGCAAGCGGCCCAGTGGTTGAGCGGCAGCGATCGCCCGGTGACCGAGATTATGCTGGAGGCCGGTTTCAGCACCAAATCCAACTTTAACCGCGAGTTTCTGCGGGTTCAGGGGATGAGCCCCAGCGAATGGCGTAGGCAACAGGCGGGGGGCCTATAGCTGCAGATTATTCCTAAACCAGAATGAGTACGGATAAATTAATTGTTTCATCTCCTGATTACGGTAAGGTCGCAAAGCTACCCAGAACTGAGAGGAGAAATAGATGTATTTACGGCCGGATGAAGTGGCTAAAGTGTTAGAGAGTACCGGTTTTGAGCGTGATTATATCACCGATCAGACCTACGGTTTTCGCAAGGGCGAGCACTACGTGTATGTGAATCGGGAAGCGCGAATGGGCAGAATGGCGTTGGTGATCCACCCGGCGTTGAAAGAGAAGAGCCTCCATTTTGCCACGCCCACCTCGTTGATGCGTAACAGCGAGCAGTATCTTGAGTTTCCCCTGGATTTAAGCGGTGATACGCCCAACACGCGTTACGGCATTCCTCACGGTTTCAGCTCCCGCGATGCGCTCTCGCGCTATCTCTACAGCATGTTCCTTTAAACTCTCCCCCGTAAGCGGGGGAAAGCTTCACCAGTTGCCCAGCGCTTCCCGGTTATAGCGTTCGTTGTAGGCCCGGCGGAACTGCGCCAGTTCAAACGCATCCAGATCCAGTTCGGCAAAGTAAAACAGCGCCGCTTCGGTGTGCTCGGCATGCAGTTCCGGCGAAAGCCCGGCGCGCAGCAGCGTTTCCCGCCACAGGCCAATTTGCTCATCGTCCGCCTGCTTGATAAACGTCAGGTAGATAAACAGCATATAGGCGGCCTGATGCATCTCTTCGGTATAGCCGTTGTTCAACATGCGGATAAAGCTTTGGCTGTGGCGGCTGCCCATCTCCTGCAGCATGGACTCCACCAGCATCGGTTTTACTTTCAGCAAATGCGCCAGTGAATCTATCGCCTTGCGGGTGTCGGAAGTCAGGACACGATAACCAATAATGAAAACTACGATCAGGGCGGCGATGATGATCCACGTCATGTATGATTTTTACCGTCTTGGTGCGCAGCATACGCGCCCGAAATTGTCAGTGTTGCTCGCCGCTGAAATTGTCTGCGGCCCGTTGTTTATTATGCACATGGCGATTAAAGGTGGCGGCATCTTGTGCCAGCGCATCCAAATGGGCACCCAACATCTTGATCTGCTTGACCAGGGCATGCTGTTCCGGCACCGAACTGGCGGTGCTCAGTTTGTTGACCAGCTGTTCATTCTGCATGCGCAGGGCGGTTTCACGCCGTTGCGCTTCGGCCAACTGCTGTTGCAGAGCCTGGTAGCTCTGTTGCCATTCACGGTGCTGCTGTTCGAAGCTGGCTTGTAACTCATTCATTGCATTCTGAAACTGGATTTCCAGCTCGCGCATATTCATGGGTTGGATCCTTTGCGGCACTCAATAATGGCCTGCAGTATAACGAAAACCGCTCACAACCTCACCCGTTGCCGTCAATTCCTCACTTGCAACCCTGACGAGGCGTCTTACAATCAAGCCATTCCCACTAAAAGCAATAGCCCGTCGGTGGGTGAAATCTCCCGAGAGTGATGTGAAATGAGCGACGAAGAGAACGATTTTTTTGCCCAGGCGATGACCGATGTGAAGCCGTTATCCGCGGGGCAAACCACGCTGTACCTCAAGGCGCAGGATCCTGTCGATAAACGTGCGCGCCGGGAAGCTCAGGCGTTACAGTTGGAGAACTTCCTCAGCACCGGCTTTCTGGACATTATTCCCTGCGATACCCCGTTGGAATATAAGGGCGAAGGTATTCAGCAAGGGGTGCTGGATAAGCTGCGTCACGGCCACTATCCACCGCAAGTCAGCCTCAATCTGCTGCGCCAGCCTGTCGAGAGCTGCCGCCAGGCGCTGTTCCGCTTTATCATCCAGGCGGAGAAAGACAGCCTGCGTTCGTTGCTGATTGTGCATGGCCGTGGGCGGACAGATCAAAGCCATCCGAATATCATCCGCAGCTACCTGGCCAAATGGCTGGAGCAGTTTGAACAGGTGCAGGCGTTTTGCCGGGCACTGCCACGTGACGGTGGTGAGGGGGCGTGCTACGTCACCTTGCGCAAGTCTGCCGCAGCCAAGGCGGATAACTTCGAACGCCATGCCAAACATAGCCGTTAAGGTGTGAGCATGGCGGCGTATTGCGACGCCGCCACAGGGGAGCGTTAGCGGTTAAACCACTTATAATCCAGTGAGTAACGGCCAGCACCGGTGACGGCAAGCAGCAGCAGGCCAGCGATAATACTGATGTTTTTAAAGAAATTGATTTCGTTGCCGATCATTTCTGCCCCGCTAAAACGCCAGAACGGGTGGCCGATAAAGGCGGTACCCAGCACATAGAGCGCATAAATGATGGCTATCGGCCGGGTGAAGGCCCCCAGCACGATGAAGATACCGAAAATGAACTCCACCACCACGGCGACAACTGCGGCCAGGTAAGGCATTGGCGTACCGTAGCCCTCCATCGCCGTGACCGTGGCACCAAAGTTGGTCAGCTTCATCCAACCGAAAATCAGAAACAGGATCATCAGCAAAATTCTGGCCAACAGAATGGTGCCGTCTTTTAAACTTTCGCTCATTGTGAACCCCTTAACCACTACCCAAAATAGGTTGCTGTACCAGGTAAATACTAGATCAACTTCACTTTTTATCCAGGGACATGGCTTGAGGGATCAAACGGAATATCAGCAGACGCCGAAGTCGTCGTCTTCGTGATAGGGGTTCACTTCATTGGCCTGCACCTCGGTCTGTTGCTCGATCCCCAGTTCGACCCAACTGCATATCAGCGCCTCGCCATCCTCTTCGATAACGGTCATTTTTGGCCCACCGGTTTTACGCTGCACAAAATCACCCACGCTAAATGACATATCGTTTCTCCAGATCTGTTAGGGGGAAAACTGAGTATAGGAGACCGCAGGCATTCCTCTCTAAACATTCCTCAACGGCCACCTTACGTAGGGAGGCGCTCGTTCAGATGCCCGGTGAATTGCCGTTTGTGCCTGAATTGGTTAAGTATTATGCTGGCAGCAGGAAAATCACTCTAGTTAGGGAACATCTATGACAATTGAAATTCGCCCGGCGGTGAAAGCCGATGCCAAGCTCATTCTGGATATGATTATTGAACTGGCCGTGTACGAAAAGGCTCGTGATGAGGTACGCACCAACCAGGCAGAGATCGAAGAAAGCCTGTTTGGCCCCAACGCCTGCGCAGAGGCGCTGATTTGCAGTGTCAATGGTGAGCCAGCAGGCTATGCGGTGTTCTTTATGAGCTACTCGACATGGTTGGGTAAGAACGGCATCTACCTGGAAGATTTGTATATCACGCCCAAGTTCCGTGGGGCGGGAACGGGCAAAGCCTTGCTGCGCCATATCGCTCAGCTTGCTTGCGAGCGCCGTTGCGGGCGCCTGGAATGGAGCGTGCTGGACTGGAATCAGCCAGCGATTGATTTCTATCTCAGCATTGGTGCGGCTCCGCAAGATGAATGGGTGCGCTATCGTATGGAAGGCAAGGTACTCGAGCAGTTTGCTATGTCTTGATCTGCGCCCGCTTCGGGGGAGGCATCTCCTCCGAAGGCTGATATTTAATGCTTTTTTCCACCTCTGGCGCTATCCTCCCGCAATAGTGCTGCACCAATACCTTCATTTCCTGCTCGTTTTTCCCCCTGCTTTGTCCTGTGAGGTTTCCTACAACACCCATCGATGGGCGGCTTTGCCTCGCCTGGTTACACTAGAGCCAAGAAAAATAAGGAGGTCTTATGCGGGACATTCAACAGGTTTTGGGGCGTTGGGGCGTGTGGGCACGGGAAAGTTCTTCTCTGGGATATTCGCATATCGCCGCCGGTTTTAAAGGGTTGCTGCCGGGCAGTAGCAAACAGCAGGCCTCTTGCTGTGACGAGGACGGCTTGGTGGTGGATCGCGCCGTTGCTCACCTCCAGGCCCTACGTCAGCCGGAGGAGCTGGAACTGATCTTGCGTTACTACGTTTACGGGCAATCGAAGTCCGCCATTGCTCGCGGCTGGAAATGTTCGGAAGGCCGGGTAAGGCAACAGATGCAGGTGGCAGAAAGTTTTATTGAAGGTTGTCTGGTCAGCCAGAATATTCGTTTGGAAATGGATAGATAAACTATTACCGATAATAAAAAATAAAGGATTTTTAAATTGAAGTAATTACCACCCCGCAATGCGGGGTGGGTTTGTTATTTTAAATTAATGGCGAAAAATAATTTAATAAAAATCTATTCGCTACGAGTTTTATCTAGTAAATTGATAGCGTGGTTATTGCGTTTCGCAGTTGATAAAAATATTTTTTAAAATAAACTTCTCGCTACGAAATATATCAGCTAGAGTGCTATTACTGGTTTAACCCAAGGTGATGCACTCTTATCAATAGGGTTAAACCAGGAGGCGCTATGAGCACCTTGCGTATCAATGATTTGTTTGAGTCCAGGTTAACGGCCTGGGCTGAAGAGAATAATATTAAATACACCTTGGCTAACGTGACGTTTACGGCGGATGACGATCTTCATCTGGAACCGTTTATTGCTCCGGAGCCTGCGGTGGCGTTAGGTATTTCCCAAGAGGTGCAGACCTACAGCGGGAATTATCAGGTTAATATTGTGATGAAAAAAGGGACCGGAGCGAAAACTGGCTATCAACTGGCGGAGGAGATTATCTCATTATTCCCCAGGGGACTAGTGCTGGCGGACGATGCTTTTAACTGTTATGTCAATGCTGGTGGCAATATCCTGCCAGCGATTGCCAAGGATGAATTATATACCCTGCCAGTCACCATCGGTTATTGGGCCGGGTATTAATAACACACTAGTGTAGTAAACATCGCTGGGGGGAACTCTCCAGCAAGTAAACCAAGCATACCGCCATTCGGCGGTTTTTTTATATCTGAAATTGGAGAATTACCATGGGTTTTGCATTACCAAATGGCGCCACCGTATTTGCTGGCGCGCCAACAGCACCAGGCGTAGTAACCACCGCAGTCAGCAATGCTAACGGCGCCGTATTTACCGTGGCCACCGGCCACACTCTGAAAGTGGGTGACATCGTGATGGTACGCTCCGGTTGGGGCCTGATCGACAGCCTGGTGGCCAAGATCACTGCCCAAGTGGATACCAGCATCACCATCGGTGCCATCAATACCACCGACGTGAGCTTCTTCCCGGCCGGTGGCGGCAAAGGCTCCTTGCAGAAGATCGCCAGCTGGACGCAAATTCCTCAGATCACCGAGGTAGCGCAGTCTGGCGGCGATCAGCAATACGTGCAGGTGCAGTTCCTGGAAGACGATCGTCAGCGTAACCTGGCCACCTTTAAAGCGGCCAAAACGCAGACCTTTACCTTTGCGCACGATGCTTCTCAGCCGATCTACAGCCTGCTGCAGGATGCCGATCGCAATGGCGTGACGCTGGCGTTCTACATGCACGTGCCAAAAGCCAAGGAGCTGCGCTACTGGTCTGCGGTACCGGCTTTTGATCCGCAACCGACCACCGCGGTTAACCAGGTTGAAACCGTACAGGTGGCGCTGGCGGTGCAGTCTTGCGATATGACGTTCTATAAAGTGACTGCTTAATCAGTCCATCAACGAGCCCGATATTTTTCGGGCTCGATTTTTTGCCGAATTATTTAACGATAGAGAGATAATCATGACCGAATTTAATCTGACACCGAATCCAACCTTTAAAGTCGATGTCAGTATTCCTCGCGCAGGTGACAGTGATGGGGTATTGACGTTTACTTTCAAACACAAAAAGCGCAGTGAATTGGAAAAACTGGAGAAAGCGCTTCGTGAGGCCAGCGAAGAGCAGTTGAGCTCTGGCAACTATAGCAATCTACCGATGGCCGACTTCTTACGTGAGATCTGCGCCACTTGGACTTTACCCGATGAGTTGAATCAGGAAAGTCTAATCACTTTGCTGGACAACTATCCACGTGCTTTTGACGCTATCGCTACGGCTTATACCAAAGAGCTGATGGCGGTACGAGAAAAAAACTAATCGCGCTTGCTGAAGCCTTCTATTCTCCGGAAACGCCCCGTGAAGAACTGGCTGCATTTGGTCTATCTGCCGATGACTATGAAACAACCGTTCTCGATGTTTGGCCAGATATGCAGCCTGCATTCCAACTTTTCCAAGCGATGGCAACCCAATGGCGTACCGGTATGGGAGGTATTACGGGGTTAGATTACAATTGCCTTCCCTGGTTAATGCGGGTTTATGCCGTGGAGGATGAAGCAAGCGTGTTAAATGACATCCGAATTATGGAAACCGCAGCGCTTAAGGTGATCCACCAAAAATAATCGTCTGCGATGATGCCAGCCTTGAGCTGGCTTTATTGTTATAGCCAGGAGTAAGGCATGGCAGATATTACAACTATGACGCTGCGTGTTAATGCCAGTGATTTGCAGCGGGCTAATAGAGATCTGGTTGATTTGCAAAGCAACATTTCTGTGGCAACGGGACGATTCGAAATGTTGAATCGTACTTTACGTAGCGGAATGCAGGAGATCAGCCGTTATAGCAATATTGGTAGACAACTGTCTCAGCTAGGAGATAGTACCAATGCATTTATAATTAACCTGAGAAGAAGTACTGCAGCAATAGAAGAATACCGGCTAGCGCTGGAAGGGATGCAGGGACAAGCTTCGAATACAGCTTCCATTTCTGGCTCTAACTCTGGAGATTTTGGTTGGAAAGAGGCTTTGGACCAAGGTTCTCAGCTAGTAGATACTTATGATCAGGTGCAGAAATTACTTGCTCCATTAGGAAGGATGGCTGCTCCGGTTGCTTTAACTGTGGGTTCAATAGCATTGCTTGGTACCGCATATTATCAAGGTGCAAAAGAGTCTGAAGAATTTAACAGGCAGTTAATCCTAACCGGTAATTATGCAGGGAAGAGCTCGGACCAATTACAGGATTTGGCGCGTAAATATGCTGATTTGGGTGGCGGTATGGATACCGCCTCTGAAACCATAGCAAAAATAGTTGGAACCGGTGCATTCTCTGGTGAGCAAATTGACGGGGTAACAAAAGGTGTCTTGGCACTACAACAAGCCACCGGCCAGACCGCAGAGCAAGCTATCAATGCGTATAAGAAAATATTTACCGATCCAATAACCAGTGCTTATGAATTAAATAAAGCCTATAATTATTTGTCTGTCGCTGAATTTGAACATATTCTTCAGTTGGAAGAACAAGGGAAGGTTGCAGAAGCTAGCGACTTGATAGCCCAAAAGACGACAAGCAACTTCGAAGATCGCACAAAGAAATTAATCGAAAATCTTGGTTATATAGATAAAGCCGTTCTTATAGCTAAATCTAGCTGGAGCTCATTCTGGAATATGCTGAGAGGTATCGGTCGAGATGATACCCTTTCAGAACAGCTTGACGCTGCCAGGTTAAATGTTACTAATGTAAAAAACAATTTACATCGTTATCGGGATATTGATGCGAAAACGAAACCAGACTATGGTACTGATTCTCGACTAATCGTAGATAAAAAGAAGATAATTTCAGATGCTGAAGGTAAAGTTTGGCTTCTGGAACAGGTTGTTAATTTAACTAACGATTTGTCAGCATCTACCTCTGCAGGGAATGTTGCACAAAAGTCAGCTATAGACCAGTTAAAAAAGGAGCATGATGCCAGGGCGACACTTAGAAATAAACCATCAGGAGCGACATACTCAAGCCCTCATAGAAATATAGCGCCGGCTCCTACAGTTGGAGTTGTAGCTCCAACTGTTCCAGATACGCAAGAACTACTTAAGCAATCTTCATCTGACTATATAAAAAACATGAGTAAGCGACAGAGGAGTTTAGTTTATAACGCTGGTAAAAGTAATCGAATTGCCCAGCGTGAGACAAGTGTTACTCAGTTTAATGAAGAATGGATTCAAAAAGGAGGAAAGACATCAGGTGAGGATTATGAGGGCCAATTAAAAGCTCTCACAGACTACCATGCGGCTGAGGACAAAATTCGTGGTAGTTGGCTTGATGGAGCACAAAAAGGCTGGAGTGAGTATCTGGACTCCGCCACTAATGTGTACGACTCAATGGCGAATATCGGCCAAGCTACCTTTAGCGGTTTATCAGACATGCTTACCAGCATGGTGACCACTGGCAAAGCCAATTTCCAAGAGTTTACTGCCTCAATCCTGAAAATGATTATCCAGGTGATTAACCAACTGCTAGTAGCTTTTGTCATCCAAAAAGCAATGGGTTGGATTAACCCATCCG
Organism: Serratia sp. Res13-Sevr-LER1-36-b; assembly: GCF_015673035.1. Classification (NCBI taxonomy): domain Bacteria; kingdom Pseudomonadati; phylum Pseudomonadota; class Gammaproteobacteria; order Enterobacterales; family Yersiniaceae; genus Serratia; species Serratia sp. Res13-Sevr-LER1-36-b. The sequence goes on from NZ_JADACK010000023.1 coordinate 56,220, forward strand.
CTGCAGCAACAGGACATTCCAGTGGTGGTTATACCGGCGACGGCGGTAAATACGATCAGGCGGGCGTGGTGCATCGTGGCGAGTTCGTGATGACCAAAGAAGCTACCCAGCGGATCGGCGTGGGCAATCTCTACGCCATGATGCGCGGCTATGCGGAGGGTGGCCTGGTGGGTGGCAACAAAGCCCCGATGTACGGCCTGGCGGCAGAGCAGGGGGGCGGCATTACGGTCAACAGCACCGTGGTCATGAACAATGACGGCTCCGCGAATGCGGCTAATAGCTCCTCTGCCGGTGACGGCATGGGCAAGCTGGTGCAGGGCATCGTTAATCAGGCGATCACCGAACGTTTAGGCAAAGAGCTCAAGCCGGGCGGCCTGATCTGGAATGCTTCAGCGGCCCGCTGAATCTCTTTATCAATCATCAATAGTAACAACCGCAGTCTGGCATCAGGCCCCATTAATTGCTCCTCAATCGTTATTTCCCCTCACCCCAACCCTCTCCCACAGGGAGAGGGAGCTGATATGGCGCCGTGTTCAGGTACATAAGTAACCTGTAACAAGGATGATAGGAAAGACGAATGCATGATCCAATATGTGGCACGTACTGTCCCCTCTCCTTGTGGGAGAGGGGTAGGGTGAGGGGTAATTCGGGCCCAGCGACTGACGGTTATTACTGCTCGGAGTCTTTATGCTTATCGATACTTTCCAATGGCAAACCCAGGCCTCGCCTAGCGGTAACTTTGTCCATAACGTCAGAAGTGCGCAGTTTGGCGACGGCTATAAACAGGTCAGCAGCAATGGGCTGAACCAGGCGGTGCAGCAGTGGCAGTTGGCCTATACCGGCCATCCGGCCGTGACCCAGTCGATGCTGGCCTTTTTAAATCAACACGTGCTCGTCGCCTTTTTCTGGACGCCGCCCAACGGCAAGAAAGCGCTATTTCGCGTCAAGTCGGATTCAATCTCCGTCACGCCGCTTGCGCGCAATGTGGAGGCGTTGAGTTTTGCCTTTGAACAAGCCTTCGGCGTATAGGTGCAATCATGTCATTTAACAGTGAAGTGCAAAAGCTGGTGCCTGGGGAACTGATCCAGCTGATTGAAATTGATGGCACCGCTTTTGGCGCGGCCATTATGCGCTTTCATGCGCACAATATCCCCCACACTCAGGCCGAGATCGCGGCGGCGGGCAACGATGCCCAGCGGCTGAAACCAAAATCGATCTGGTGGCAGGGAAACGAGTATGAGGCCTATCCCTACGAGATCACCGGCCTGGCAGCAACCAGCGACGGTTCACAACCAACGCCCAGGCTCAGCGTCGCCAACCTCAGCAATCTGGTGTCTTCGTTGTGTCTGACCTTCAACGACATGGTGCAGGCGAAAGTGCGGGTGCATGACACCTTTGCCAAATACCTGGATGCGGTCAACTTCCCCGAGGGGAACGCTTTGGCTGATGCTTCGCAGGAGCGAGTGCAGGTTTTCTACATCGACAGCAAAAGCACCGAAACCAACAGCGTGGTGGAGTTCCAGCTTTGTACACCGTTCGATCTGCAAGGCCAGCAACTGCCCTCGCGGCAAATTCACGGGCTTTGCACCTGGTGCATCCGGGGTTGGTACCGTAGCGGCAGAGGTTGCGATTACAGCGGCGGGGCCTGTTTTGATAAGGACGATGAACCGATCGACGATCCGGCGTTGGATGTCTGCGGTGGCCGGGTATCCTCCTGTAAAAAACGCTTCGGTGATGCGCAACCCCTGGCCTTTGGCGGGTTCCCAGGCTCCAACCTGTTGGGGAGGTAATGATGCAGGCTGAAATCATGCAGGCCATTTGTGAGCATGCCGCAACGGAGTATCCCAATGAGTCCTGCGGTTTTGTGGTGCAGAACGGGCGTAAGGCGCGTTATCTGCCATGCCGCAATGTGGCGGAAAACGCGTTGGATAACTTTGTCATTTCCCCTCAGGAATATGCGCAGGCGGAAGATCAAGGCGAGATCATTCGCATCATTCACAGCCACCCTGATGTGCCCGTATTGATCCCTTCGGAGATGGATCGCCTGCAGTGCGATCACTCGGGCATTGTCTGGGGCATCGTCTCGTGGCCGGAAGGAGATTACACCGAAGTTGTGCCACGCGGTGAGCGGCCGTTAGTCGGGCGCAGCTGGCTGTTGGGGCATGCCGACTGCTGGTCATTGATCCGGGATTATTATCGCCAGGAACACGGCATCGCGCTGAACGATTACTCGGTGGAGCATGAATGGTGGATCGACGGCAAAACCCGCCTGTATGACGATCACTGGTACGCCGAAGGGTTCCGAGAATTTCAGGGGCCGATGCGCGCGGGCGATATGATCATGATGCAGGTTTCAGCCCCGGTTACCAACCACGCGGGTATCTATCTGGGGGACGGCATGATGCTGCATCACCTGTTCGGCCAACTGAGCCAGCGTTATCCCTACAGCGGATATTTTCAGGAGCGGACGGTACGCGTAGTCCGCAGGAAGGAGCTTCTATGATGCAAACAACAAGACTGATCCGGTTGGGTGGCCAACTGGGTAAAAAGTTCGGCAAGACCCATCGGCTGGTGGTAGCGGATACTCGCGAAGCACTGCGGGCGCTGTGTATCACCTTGCCCGGATTTGAGAGCTTTATGATGAATGCCCATAAGGACGGCGTGCAGTTTGCCTTCTTCAATGGCTCGCAGAATATCGGCCTGGCCGAGTTTGCCACCTCCAAAGGCAGTGCCGATATCCGCATTATGCCGGTGATTGCGGGGAGTAAGAGTGGCGGGATGCTCCAGATTGTCATCGGCGTGGCGGCGTTGGTCGGGGCATTCTATACCGCAGGTTGGTCGTTGAGTGCTTGGAGTGGTGCACTTGGCGCGTCGGGAGCAACAGCGACACTCAGTGCCTCCGCCGTGGCAGCTGTTACCAACTTAACCCTGCTGGGTTCAACGATGGTACTCGGTGGTGTCATGCAATTGATGACGCCACAGCCGAACTTCGGCATGTCCTCTTCCCAGTCGGTGGAAAACAAACCTTCCTATGCCTTTGGCTCACCGGTCAACACCACGGCGCAGGGCTACCCGGTGCCAGTGCTGTACGGTGAGCGTGAAATCGGTGGTGCGGTAATTTCCGCCGGTATTTACGCTGAAAACCAGCAATAACCCCCTTTAGGGCATTTTTCTACAGGTCGCATTCGCGGCCTTTTTTTATGGGCGCAATATGACAAAGTTAACTATTCATGGGCGCAAGGGCGGTGGTGGATCGGCGCATACGCCGGTTGAAGCTCCCGATGATTTGCAGTCCAACGCTAAAATCAAAATCCTGCTGGCGCTGTCTGAAGGGGAAATTGCCGGTGAGTTAGACGGCACCCGCATTCTGCTCGACGGCACCCCGGTACATAATCCCGACGGCAGTGAAAACTTTACCGGCCTGAAGTGGGAGGTACGTAACGGCACCCAGACTCAGGATTATATCCAGGGTATGCCGGATGTAGAGTCTGAAACGCCGGTCAACGTTAAGCTGACTACCACGAACGTCTGGACCAAAACCTTCACCCGAACCGATATCGACGCGCTGCGCATACGCATGGGCTTCCCGGCGCTGTTCCAGCAGGAAGATAACGGCGATATGAACGGTTCGCTGGTGGAATACCTGATCGAGCTTTCCACCGACGGCGGAGCCTATAAAACCGTGGTCACCGGTACGCTAAAGGGCAAAACCACCAGCCTGTACGAGCGCGATCACCGGATTAATCTGCCAAAAGCGACCACCAGTTGGACGCTGCGCATCAAGCGCATCACCCCAGACTCCACCAGCAGCAAGCTGGTAAACACTACCCAGATCCAGACCTACACCGAGATCGTGGACGCCAAGTTCCGCTATCCCAACACCGCCTTGCTGTTTATCGAGTTCGATGCCCAGCAGTTCAGTTCAGTGCCGAAAATTACGCTCAAGCCGAAGGGCAAAATCATCCGCGTGCCGACCAACTACGATCCGTTGGCGCGGACGTATAGCGGCAATTGGGATGGCAGCTTTAAATGGGCCTGGAGCAACAACCCTGCCTGGGTGTTTTACGACATCGCGCTGGACAAGAATTACGGCTTAGGCAACCGGGTAACCGCCGCCGAGATCGACAAATGGGGGCTGTACAGCATCGCGCAGTATTGCGATGAGCTGATTGATGACGGTTTGGGGGGCGGGGGCAAAGAACCGCGTTTCCTGTGCGACGTGTATATCCAGTCGCAGCAGGATGCCTACACCGTATTGCGGGATATCGCCGCCATCTTCCGTGGCATCACCTACTGGGGCAACGACCAACTGTTTGCCTACGCGGATATGCCGCGCGATGTGGATTTCGTTTATTCGCGGGCCAACGTCATCGGTGGTGAATTTGCCTATGCGTCGGGTTCTTACAAGAATCGCTATACCTCTGCGCTGGTGAAATGGGGCGATCCGGCCAACCATTATGCCGACGCGGTGGAAGCAGCTTACGATAACGAACTGGTGAAGCGCTACGGCGTTAACCAGACTGAAATCACCGCCATTGGCTGTACGCGGCGCACCGAGGCTCACCGCCGTGGGCGCTGGGCGATCCTGAGTAACGCCAAAGATCGTACCGTCAGCTTTACCGTCGGGTTGGACGGCAATATCCCGCTGCCAGCTCGGATCATCGGCATTGCGGATGCCATGCTGGCAGGCAAGACCAACGGTGGGCGCATCCATTCCGCGCAGGATCGCGTGGTGGTGCTGGATCGTGAAGTAGCGTTCGGCAAAGGCGATCGCCTGATCGTCAATCTGCCAGACGGCACGGCGCAGGCTCGCACCATCGCCAGTATCGCGGCGGACAAGCTTACGGTGACGCTGACCGCTCCGTTCCGCCAGCAACCAGAGCCTGAAGCGGTCTGGAGTATCGATTCCGACAGCCTGGCGATCCAGCAGTTCCGCGTGGTGTCGGTCCAGTCCAACGATGATGGCACCTTCGCCATTAACGCCGTTGAGCACGATCCGGATAAATACGCCTTTATCGATAACGGCATCCACCTGGATGCGCCGCCAATCACCGTGACGCCACCAGGAGCGATGCCTGCTCCGGCGAATATCACTCTCTCGCGCTACGACTATGTCAGCCAGGGGATTAACGTTGCCTCAATGCGGGTGCAGTGGCGGGCCGTCGCTGGCGCGGTGACCTATGAAGCCCAGTGGCGCAAAGATAACGGCAACTGGGTGAATGTGGGATCGACGCCTTCACTCGGGTTTGATGTTAACGGCATTTATGCCGGTAACTACGACGTGCGGGTGCGAGCGGTGAATGCGGTGGGTGTTTCCTCGCAGTGGGGGCACGCCGAGCCGAGTTATCTGGCAGGCAAAGCGGGCTCGCCACCCAATATTGTCTCGTTGGCGGCAACCAAAGATGTGGTGTTTGGCATCCAGCTTTCCTGGCGATTTGGCCAGAACTCTGCCGATGGCCTGAAAACCACCCTGATGGTAGCCAGCCGGGCAGATTTCGCCGATGAACGCTTACTGGCCGATGTGCCTTATCCGCAGCATCGCTATGACATGCAAGGCCTACGTGCCGGGCAGGTGCTTTACTTCCGCGCGGCCTTTACCGACAAAACCGGCAACCAGTCCGACTGGAGCGAGTTTGTACGCGGGATGGCTTCGGACAGCGCGGACGTGGTGCTGGCGCAGATCGCACAAAGCATTACCGAGACCGAACTGGGCAAAGATCTGTTGGAGAAGATCAACAGCCTGCCTTCGGATCAGAACGTGCAGGATCTTGCCGAGAAGATCGCCCAGGCGCAGGCCGATATCGAGGCGAACAGGGATGCGCTGCAAGGGGATGTCGATACCCTGCAAGCAGCGCTGAACAAGGTTAATGCCGAGCTTGCAGGCCGCAATGCCGATCTGAGCAATGCTGTCGACGTGCTGCAACAGGATTTGACGCAGCTAGGCAAAGCTGCCATCGAAAACAGCCTGACCATCGAGCATAACCGCCAAAAACTCTCCCAGGCCCAGGAGGCGCTGAATAGCGATATCAAGGATGCGCGCGGGGAAATTGACAGCACCCGCGCCAGCTTGACGCGTGCAGATGCCGAACTGCAGGCCAAGGTCGATGCCCTTACCGGTGGCACCAACGCGGCAATGGCCCAGGTCGCTTCGCAGATCACTCAATTGCAGGACGGCGACCAGCAACTGGCCAGCAAGCTAGACGTGGTAATTGCCAAAGCTGAAGGGAACGCAGCGCAAATCGCGCAGGAGAAAGCGGCGCGTGTGGATGCCGATGGGGCGTTAGCCAAGGATATCAGCTCGGTGAAAGCCACGGCGGATAATCAGCTGGGATTGATTATCAAGCTGGAGCAGGCGCAGGCCGATGCCGATTCTTCTTTGGCTAAGGTGGAGTCCAACGTTTCCGCCAACGCCAAGGCAATCGGCAGCAACAAGACGGAACAGGACAAGGTTAACTCGCAGGTTACGCAGAAAACCGAAGCGCTGGCCGATCAGCAGAAAACACAGGGCCAGCAGCTCAGCGGCCTGACTTCTGAGTTCAGCGAAAACCGAGCGGATGTAACCCAACAGCTGAAAACGCTGGCGGCGACAGACTCGGCTCAGGCCCAGCAGATTTCCGGTTTGCAGGCCAGCACGGGCAGTAACACTGCGGCTATCCAGGCAGAGGCGAAATCCCGTGCCGATGCCGATGGGGCGCTGAGCCAACGGGTTGACGTGATCCAGGCGACCAGCCAGGAAAACACGGCGGCCATCACCCGCCTTGGCATCGCGCAAACCGAAGCCGAAAGCAGCACGGCCAGCCTGCAACAGGCTTTGGAGGCTACGGCCAAGGCGAATATCGAACAGGCGCTTAAACAGGACAGCGATGTTCAACGTCTGGACGAGAGCAGCGCCCGGTTAACCACGGCGCAAACCGTTTTCGCCGATCTGCAGCAGGCGCAGGCCCAGCAAATCACGCAGCTGGACGCGAACTTTGGTGATGTGTCTGCGCAGTTGCAGCAGGAGATCACCACCAGGGCCAGCGAGACTGGCGCGTTGTCACAACGCTTTGATCATCTGAGCGCAGATGTCGGCAGTAATCAGGCCGAGGTGGATCAGCGTTTGCAGGCGCTGGTGGATAGCGACAGTGCTCAAGCGTCGTTAATTACCGGTCTAGGGGCAGCCAGTGGCGAAAATAAAGCGGCGATCGCCGCTGAATCGCAAGCGCGTACCACGGCGGATGAAGCGTTATCCCGGCAATTGAGTTCGCTAGATTCTACCGTTGGGCAAAATACGGCCGCCATCAACGATCGGCTACAGACGTTGGCCAATCAAGACTCTGCCATGGCGGAGCAGATTGGTTCATTAACGGCGACCTCTGGCGAAAACAGTGCGGCGATCGGCGAATTGAAGCAGGCACAAAGCGACTCGGCCGGTTCGCAGGCCTCGCTCAGCAGTTCGCTTGAAGCCATTGCCAAGGCGGATATCGAGCAGTCGTTAAAGCAGGCGGAAGACGTTATCAGCAATGACGTGGTCACCGCATCGATCAAGACCCAGCAGAACGTAATGGCGGACGATCAGCACGCCCAGGCGCAGCAGATCACCGAATTACGCGCAAGCTTTGGTGATGTTGATGCGCGCTTGATGACGGAACAGACGGTGCGTGCGGAAGCTGACAAGGCGTTAGCCCAGCAAGTGACTACGCTGGCAGGCACCGTGGGGGACAACAATGCCCAACTCAATCAGCAACTGCAGGTGCTGGTGGATACGGACAGCGCCCAGGCCAAGCTGATTAACGACCTGACCAGCCGAACAGGGGCGAATGAGGCCTCGGTTACCGCTTTGAGCCAAACGCTGACCGATAGCAATAGCGCGACGGCTCAGCAAATTGGCGCTTTGCAATCCGCTACCGGTGACAATACTTCGGCGATTACCTCACTGTCGAAAACCGTGACCGATAACCAATCGGCAACGGCCAACGATATCAAGTTATTGAATACGGCGGTGGGGGATAACAAGGCGGCAGTCCAGCAGGTGAGTTCTGCGCAGGCGACCTTGGATGGCAAGGTTTCCGCAACCTGGTCGGTAAAAGTTGAAACCAGTAAGAAGGGGGAAAGCAGCGTTGCTGGTTTGGCGTTGGGGGTGGATGATGCTGGTAACCGGCAATTCCTGGTGCGGGCCGACAGGTTTGCCTTAGTGACCAAAGATGAAGGCAATGTGTCTGTTCCCTTCGCGGTGCAAAATGGCCAGACGTTTATTAACTCGGCGTTTATTGCTGATGGGACGATTACTAACGCGAAAATAACGGGTTGGATAGGTTCTGATAACTTCATTGATGGGAGACAGGGCTGGGCTATCAATAAGTCTGACGGTAACGCCCAGTTTAATCAGGTTTCTGTTCGCGGAAATATCTATGCAGATAGTGGATATTTTAGAGGGGATATTACCGGGGCTAACGGGACATTCTCAGGAACTATTTACGCAAATAAAATAATAGGCGATCTAGTAGATACCAACAGTATGCCTAACGTGATTAATATTTCGAGGCATATTAATAAGGAGTCTTATGTTGACATTCCGCTGGTTACTATAACGGCATCCAGTTTTGAAAAAAGAGGAGTAATACAAGGGCTACTACCTAATGGATTGAGTCATTATCCAGAACGAGGGGTGTCTGTTGCTCCGGGGAATGTTGCAAGCGTATGGGGATATGGGGGGGCGAATGGCTCAATTGCTCTGTTATTAAATGGCAATGTGATAGCTAAATCATATAGAGACTATGGTACTAACGGCTACTTGCCGGGAATAATAAGTAGTATACCCATAACCATAAAAGCCAGTAGTAGTGATAATCAGTTGGTATTGAGAGTCTTCAATGATGGATACGAGGCAAATTGGGTAGCGTTTTTCTTACAATGCTCCATTATATTATCTCGTTCCACACAGAATATTATTTTTAATAACGTCACTAACTAAAATCCGCCGCGAGCGGTTTTTCATATTTTGGAGTAAGAATCTATGTGGTACAAAACAGGTACAATCAATTTAATCGCTAATAATGCCACCGTAACCGGTACCGGCACCGCGTGGGCTGATGCCAAGTTCGGTGTAATGCCAGGCATGATTTTATTGGCACCGGACAATAAGTTGTATGAAGTTAAACAGGTGAATAGCAATACCTCACTAACCCTTAACAGTAACTATGCCGGTCCAACGGCCAGCGGGCAGAGCTATGCGATTATCACCACTTATGAAGGTGATATCAGCCAGTTCTCCGCTCGCTTTGCCGCGATGCTCACCTTCTTCCAGGGCAGCCGCAATGATACGGTTAGTTGGTTTACTGGTTCCGGGGATATGACCTTTACCAAGGATGATGGTACAAAATTGACTGTGCCGACGTTGGCGAAAATTCAAAAGGATTATTTATCTAGAACCGTTACTACAGATCAGAGTATTGCAGGAACGGTTCAGTTTTCTAAAACCCCAACGTTTAGTAACGGATTAATATCTATAGGTAATGCGAATTTTCAGTCTGTAACCTCCGGTGCTAGCGTTGTTCTTAGATATAGAGATTTCGATGGCGTGGAGCAAGGGGCTCTTTATAGCACTCCCACAACTGGGGAAATGACGTTACGCTGGGGCGGAACTACACATAGTCTTCAGTTAAAAAAAGATGGTACCTCTTCCTTCCCTAATAATATTTACATTGGTAATGTGAAAGTTTCAACTCAAGCGACATCATTGATTACGCAGAATTTAGATGATATTAAAACAGAAGGGGATTTTTATCAAAGTCTGAATGCAAATGCCACTGTCGATAATCATTATCCAAATCCACAGGCAGGATTCTTGCGTGTTCTTGTTTCTCGTGCTGCTGTTTCAGGCCGAACTTATATTACTCAGCTTTATTACCCATACAAGGCTGGGGATTATTATTATCAGCGGGTATATGATGCAAGTACTAGCTTATGGTCTGTATGGGATATTTACAGAGGTCAAAACTATAATGATAGTCGTTATGCTCCAGCGCAAGGTGTGAGTAAAACGTTTGCGGATACATCAGCTTTCAAGGAATGGCTAAGATCGTCAAACGGACTAATGCCATTCCGTTTGGGACTTCCAATTACAGGATATTCCCCATATCATTCAAGCTTAGTTTGGAATACTGGCGATACATATGCAATGTTGATGCCGTATTATAATTCTCCTGAAATTAAATGTATCACGGGCAATACTGTTGGCACACAATATCAAGAGTTTTTTCTCTGGACAACGGGGAATACTACTGTTGATTCCAACGGATTTATCAAGAAAGCCTCACCGATCGCGCGTCTCTCCAGTAACCCAGAGAAAATGCCCGACGAATACCTGGATGGATTTACCCTGTCCGGGCTGGCAGCGGTGAATGGCGAGGCTGCGGGCGTTACCGCAGAGCGAGTCTCGGTTGGCGTATACAAAGTGACGGGTTCGCTAGGTTTCGCGCTGGAAGGCTGGAACATCGAAGTTCCGCAGGACGTCAACGGCAATCGCCTATGCTTCGTCGCCACCGAAGCGGCCGAAGACGGCACGATCACGGTCAAGGTCAGCAAACGTCGCTTTGATATTGATACCGCCGCAATCGTTGCCGGGGAGCCGATGGATATTCCTGAAGGGCGCTGGATCGATCTGCGCTTGGGGATGCCGCCGGTTGAGGAAGTTCAGAGTGAGCCAGAGCCTGAAAGCCACGAAGGCGAAATGGCGAGCAAGTAAGTTGTACCGACAGTGAAACGGTGTTGTCCTGCAGTTGCCCAGAACCGTTCGCTGTGAATAAGCTTGGAAAGTATTGGGGGGAGGCAGCCTCCCCAATATTGGATGTTCTAAAGATGTTTACGAAACTAACAGCAATTACGCAGCGGGTTTTTGTACCGCCAGGATAAAGATCATCGGGCGTTCTTTTTCTTCATCCAGTGCTGGGTTGTCGGCAATCTGTTGAGCCGAAGGACCCCACTCGTTCAGGTAGCGGATGGTAAACCCTTGCTGGACTAACAAATTGATATAGGTGCCCAGCATACGGTGCTGCTTGATCACTCCTTCCGCCAGCCAGTTGGAAATACGTTGCCCTTCTTGCTGATAGCCATTGATCGGCCAGGATTTTTGCCCTGCTTCATCCACTAACCAGCCCTGATGCTTTGGCGCAGTATAAATCGGGTGCTCGGCGGTAAAAATAAACTCCCCACCATTCACCAATGCCTGATAAACGGTTGCGAACAGCTTGCCGAGGTCTTCGATATAGTGCAGCGTTAGCGAGCTATAGACCAAATCAAAGCTGGCAGCCGGAAGCTGAAGTGCTTCCAGATCCTGCTGACGGTATTCAATCGCTGGATCCTTGGTCATCTCTTTCGCCTTGCCCAACATCTTCTCTGACAGATCCATTCCCAGTACCTGGGCTGAACCTTGCTCACGAGCGCTGCGGCAGAACCAACCGTAGCCACAGCCAAGATCGACCACCTTTTTGCCCTGTAAATCGGGCAGGATGCAGCGGATGGTTGGCCATTCCGGCGCACCATCTAAACCCTGTAATGAACGGCTGAGTTGCGCATAGCCGTCAAAGAAGGTTTGATTGTCATAGATATTTTGCGACATAACGTCTCCTGTATTTAATAAACCGCATAACAGCGCGGCGCGTTAATGGTATTCGTTCAGCAAACAGACTGCCAACAAAAATAGGGCATAATGTAGCCACCACATAATAAATCAGGAGTTTGGGTGAAAATTATTTCGGTGCGTCAGGAGCCGGCCTATCGCGATGTGGCTATCGATTATTTCCAGCATCAGTGGGCATCGCCAGAGACCATGATGCTGTATCAAGACTCGATAACCCGTTGTATCGAGGCGGTAAATCCGCTGCCGCAGTGGTATTTGTTGCTGGATGGGGAAACCGTTGTGGGTTGCGCGGGTCTGATTACCAATGACTTTATCAGCCGCATGGAACTGTATCCGTGGCTATGTGCGTTGTACGTCGATGAGCATTATCGTGGGCAAGGTTGCGGCGCATTGTTGGTCAACCACGTAGCCAAGGCCGCAAGCGAGCTGGGATTTCCCTGTTTGCATTTGTGTACCGATCATGTGGGTTATTACGAGAAATTGGGTTTCAGCTTTGATGGGCTTGGCTACCACCCGTGGGGCGAGTCGTCACGGGTTTATTCGTTGGATCTTGCCTAGTGGCGTAGCGGTTAAACGGGCGCAGCGGCGCCCCTACGGTTGAGCATCTCGCTATTTGGGCTGGTTCCAAGGCATTTTGACCAACAGCGTCGCCATTCCGCAAAATCCGCTGATGCCGGCAAATAGCAACCCAGCACCTACAAAGCCGGACAGCAGGAAGAACAGGGGAGATATGACATACCCCAAGATTGTCCCAGCCAGAATAAGTGAGCCAGCAGCAATCTGCACCTGTCGCATGATGGGAAGCGGCTGGTTCTTACCCTTCACGATAGGCAATCCCTGTTGCTTCCAGCCGTTGATACCTCCTTCAAGCAGATAAACCTTGGCAGGTGTTGCGGCTCCTGCCAATAGCGCTGCGTTTTCTGCCGTACGGCGGCCAGACTGACAGTGAAAAATCACAACATCCTCCTCGTTAACCGCCTGCGGTTTCCCACCTTTCTCAATATCAGGCAGCGATAGCAAGCTGGCTTGGGCAATATGCTCGTGGGCATATTCATCCATTCCGCGAATATCCAGTAGCTGCGCTCCCTGCATGATAAATTTTTTCGCTTGCTGGGCAGTTATCGTTTCTATGTTCATGGTGTCCTCAGGGGCAATAGATGGCTTTTAACGTGCTGATGACCTGCTGCACGGCGCTATTTTTAATCGAGTAGTTGATGCGCTGCCGATCGCGGGTGCTTTCAATCAGCCCTTCCTCGCGCATCTTGGCCAGATGTTGTGAGGTCGCTGATGGGCTAAGCCCGGTAGCTAGTGCTAACTCGCCGGCACTGGTGCCTGGAGCATCAACCAGCATACAAAGGATCAACAGGCGGCGGGGGTTGCTCATGGCTTTGAGCAACGTCGCGGCGGCATTGGCGCTGGCAAGCAGCGAGGCGTTTTCGTCAGTCATTAGTTATTTTAGTATTTGCTAAGTTTAGTAAACACTAAAGTAATTGGCGGGAAAATGCACGTGTTTTTTAAAGCGGCAGACAAAGGCTCACACTTGAGCTCATTACAGCATTGGATATATAGCGGCTATAGGGAGCGGCGCGTGAGGCCTTCGTAAATCAGCTTAATGGCGAAAGCCCCGATCACCACACCGAACGCTCGGCTGGCTATCCGTTGCATGCTGGCATAGGTGCGCCGTACCGCTGGCAAGGAAAATGCCTGGCTGAGAAAAACGCGCCAGATAACCGAACTGAGCACTATTCCCAGCCAGGCACTCAGTTTGGCCCAGGTGGGCGTATTGGGGCTCAGGGTTACGGAGAAGATACTGATGAAAAACAGCACCGTCTGCGGATTAGAGAGATCGGTGATCAGGCCCCGGCGGAAGAAGACATACCAAGGTGCACTGAGCGGTTGTTGCAGCGCAGGGGAATATGGCGCCGTCTGTTTATTCATACTTTTATAGGCGAACCACAGGAGATATAACCCGCCGACGACCTTGATGAACGAGAAGATCCCCTCGCATTGGGTGATCAACGTAGCCATGCCAAACAGGCCCAGCCCGGAATAAACGGCGTCACCCAGCGCTACGCCAAGCCCGGTGAGCATGCCTGCACGGCTACCGGAGGCCAGACTGGTCTGCACCACGACGAACAGGTTAGCGCCGGGGTTGAAAAACGTTAACACAAACAGGCCGATCGTCAGGGTGATTGCATGTAGTGGTTCCATCTCGGCTATCCTTTCTGCGCTCAAACGCCAATGATATGGCTAGTCCTGCACCGGCGATGCGAATCGCATCACATCTATGTCGCAGCTCCTCGATTAGCGTTGATGGACGTCTTCTGGAAACAACAATCAAATCTCCTGGTTTAAGTCGTATTGCAACCCATCTTATATAGATTAAGACACCCCGCACCGTTTTTATCCTTTTACCAATCTAATCAATGTAACATTGAAAGTTAATATAATTACTGGTGTTTAGGTTTTAGTGATGATGGGTAAATATATAAAATAAACCCTTAAGTCCAATAGTGGATTTTTGCACTATATTTGCACCCAAAACAGGTTGAGATGCTTTTGTTGCTATGGATAATACACAGCAACAGATGAGATGATACTTAGAAATGAAAGAAACATCTTGTGCAGGTCGCAATAGGATTCTCGTGATTTGCTCATTGAGTTTCGATTTATTACTGAGAGGGTATCTTACTGGGATAGGCTGTAAACAAACATTAACTATGGAAAAGCTGAGTGAATGACTACCCACTTTCAAAGTAGGCAGTGAGATTGTTTTTCATTTATCGGCGAACATTTTTTTACTAAGGAATATTGTTATGAAAAAGAATCTTATTGCTGCTATCGTTACCGTTTCAACTCTGTCTGCTGCTTCTGCAATGGCTGCTGATGGTGAGGTTCACTTCAAAGGTGAAATCATCGATTCCGCTTGCGAAGTGGTCAACAACGTAAGCAACCCGCTGGACGTGACCTTGGGTCAAGTGGCTAAAACGGCCTTTACCGGTGCGGGTTCTACTGCTGCAGCAACTAAATTCACCCTGCAACTGAAAAACTGCCCGGATTCTGTGACTAAAGCCGCGGTCAAGTTTGATGGTACTGCAGAAGGTGGCGACAACAACGTACTGCAACTGACTCAAGAGTCTGGCGTTGCTACCGGTGTTGGCATTCAGCTGTCTGATGCATCAAATGCAGTTCTGCCGTTATTTACTGCTTCAACTTCATACACACTGGTTGCTGGCAGCACAGTGAACAACCTGGACTTCGTAGCACGTTACATCGCAACTACTGATGATGACATTAATGCGGGCCCGGCAAACTCTGTAGCTAGCTTCTCTGTTATCTACAACTAATATTTTTCGCCAGAGTATTTAACTCACGGTGATGAATATCCAGATCGGATCAGCGGTTAATTCCGTTGATCCGCTCTTCTTAATTTTACGTGGACCTATAATATGAAATATTTATCAACCGCATTGACTGCTGTTTTATTTGTGACTGCATCAACAGCACAGGCCGGGGTTATTATTGGTGGAACAAGGCTGATATATGACGGAGCGAAAAAGGAGTCTTCACTGAGCGTCAATAATCCGGATAAAGTGCCTTATTTGATCCAGTCCTGGGTTGATGTCACTGACGGTGGCGCTGAGAAAGCCCCCTTTATGATCACCCCTCCTCTGTTTCGTCTTGACGGCGGGCAGCAAAATATTCTGCGAGTAATACGTGCCGGGGGCAATCTGGCCAGTGATAAGGAATCCCTTTACTGGATAAACATTAAATCCATCCCATCTTCAGAGAAAAAAGAAGGCAGGAATACCTTACAGGTGGCGGTAAAAACGCGTCTTAAGTTGATTTTCCGCCCTCAAGGTTTGAAAGGGGTCCCTGAAGAAGTCACACAAAACCTTAAATGGCAGCGCAACGGTAATCAGCTAGTGGTGACGAACCCTACCCCTTTTTATATGAACTTTCAGCAGGTGACATTGGCGGGTAAAGAGGTGGCGAGTGCGACCTATGTTGCGCCAATGAGCAGCGCCAGTTTTGCCTTGCCTGCCGGTGCTACCAACGGCAGCGTGGGTTGGAAAATCATTAGTGACTACGGTGGAGTCGGCGCGCTCCATACCAGCGGGCAGTAATTACGAACCAGCAAGTGTTCTCTCAGGAAAGTGGGAACAGAACAATCATCAGGCCTAGAGGTTTTGGAGCAGTAACGGATGAACAGCACACGACACAATAAAATAAGGCGCAAGACCCCGCGTCTCAGCCAACTGGCCTGGTTGATTACCCTGTTAACTAGCGGTCTTTCTTATAGCGTCATGGCACGTGACTACTTTAATCCTGAACTGTTACAGGTCGATAACCCACAGCAGGGTAAAACAGACCTGTCGGTGTATGAAGAAAGTGGGAGCCAGGCTCCAGGCACTTACCATGTTGATATCTATCTGAACAATGACAAGGTTGATACCCGCGATGTGACCTTTAAACTGCAGCCTGGTCAAAAAAGCCTGCAGCCGTGCCTGAGCGCCCAGGCTTTAGCTGAGATGGGAGTAAAAACCAAGCTTTTTCCTGGTTTAGGCGAGACGGAGTGTGCTGATTTGAGTGCGATCCCACAGGCCAGCACCGAGTTACGCTTCAATGCACAGCAATTATTGATCAGCATTCCTCAGGCGGCGGTATCGCAGGCTGCACGAGGTTATGTACCCCCTGAACTGTGGGACGAAGGGATATCGGCAGCCCTGTTGAATTACAGCATGACAGGGGCCAGCAACTATGCACGCAACAACACGGTGCAGGATAGCGACAGTCAATATGTCAACCTGCGTCCTGGGATAAATTTTGGCCCCTGGCGGTTGCGAAATTATTCCACTTACAACCGCAGTAGCGACGGTCAGGATAAGTGGGATACGGTTTATACCTACGCTCAGCGCAATATTGTTGCGCTGAAAAGCCAACTGACGTTGGGTGACAGCAGTTCGCCATCAGACGTGTTTGACAGCATCCCTTTTCGTGGGGCGCAGATAGCCTCGGATGACGATATGATGCCAGACAGCATGAAGGGTTATGCGCCAGTAGTACGCGGTATTGCTCGGAGCAATGCGCAGGTCATCATTCGCCAGAATGGTTATGTGATCTATCAGAGTTATGTTGCACCCGGCGCGTTTGAAATCACCGATATGTACCCGACCGGTGGTAGCGGTGATTTATATGTCACGATTAAAGAGGCTGATGGCAGCGAACAACAACTGGTGGTTCCTTATGCTTCTTTGCCGGTGTTGCAGCGCGAAGGGCGTTTGAAGTTTTCCCTGACCAGTGGGCAATATCGCTCATACGACAGCGATGTGGATAAAACCGTCTTTAGCCAGGGGACCGCCATTTATGGTCTGCCGTTTGGTTTTACGGGTTACGGCGGTGGTCAGTTTGCCAGCAAATACCAATCGCTAGCAATGGGGGTAGGGAAAAACCTTGGTAGTGTTGGTGCGCTTTCCGTGGATGTCAGCCAGGCCTGGTCTACGATGAAGGATCAGCCGAAAGATAGTGGCCAGTCGTGGCGTGCACGTTACAGTAAGAACTTTATTCAAACTGGGACCAACTTCGCGATAGCTGGTTACCGCTATTCTACGGCAGGTTACTACAGCTTGCAGGAAGTACTTGATACTTACCATAGCGGGAACAGCAGTTCGCTGATTGAGCGCCGGCGCAACCGCGCCGAGCTAACCATGAATCAGAGTTTATGGAATAACGCTGGATCGTTGTCGATAAGTTTGGTGCGTGAAGATTACTGGAACAGTGACCGCAATATGAAGTCTATTGGTGTGGGTTACAACAATAGCTGGAATGGTATTAGTTACGGTCTCAATTACAGTTACAACGAGAACTCGACGGTGAATCGTAGTTACGTCGCCAATGGCGATAGTAATGAGCGGATCTACGATCGCGACCAGTTGTTCGCCTTCAATGTCAGCGTGCCCCTATCTCGCTGGCTGAAAAATACCTATGTCACTCACAACATGAATACCAGTAAGAACGGAAATACGACCAATACGCTGGGTATAAATGGTACGGCTCTGGCAGATAATAATCTGAGTTGGAGTGTACAAGAAGGTTATGGCAGCAAGGGTGTTGGCAACAGCGGTAACCTGAATGCTGATTATCGCGGGACCTATGGTGAAATTAACGGTGGTTATGCTTATGACCAAAACAGCCAGCGGCTGAATTATGGCCTACAGGGTGGTGTCGTGGTGCATGAAAATGGCGTAACGCTGGGACAGCCCCTAGGTGAAACCATCGCGCTAGTTCAGGCTCCCGGGGCCGTTGGCGTCGGCGTCAGCAACCAGACTGGGGTTAAAACCGACTGGCATGGCTATGCCATCGTGCCTTACGCGTCACCCTACCGTAAAAATCAGGTGCAGTTAAATACTGAAACGTTGCCAGCGGATGTGGAGCTGACCTTGACGACTCAGAATACGGTTCCCACTCGTGGTGCGGTCGTGCGAGCCAGCTTTAATGCCAACGTGGGGCAGCGTGTAATGATGACATTATTACACCAGGGTGGAGAACCACTGCCGTTTGGTGCGACAGTCTCTGATCCGCAACAGAAAAACACCCAGGCGTTTATTGTTGGAGACGGTGGGCAGGTCTATCTGACAGGGTTGGCGGACAGTGGGGTATTAATCGCTAAATGGGGCAATGAGGCTTCGCAGCAGTGTCAGGTGAAGTACTCTTTGACAACGCAATCAACCGATTTTGGTATTAAGACAATGAATGGAGTATGTCATTGATTCAATATCAATCGATGCGGATTTCCGTTATGGAATTCTGGAGTAAAGTAATGAAAATGAGTGAGATAAAGTTTAAAATAAACCTTTGTGGAGCGGTGTTTAAACTTCTTTTTCTATTAATTGTTGGGTTATTTACATCAAGTCATGCCTATGCTCTAGCCTGTAAAAATGCATCTGATGGCAGTGCTTTTTTAACCGATAATATTATCACTGCTACTGTTCCACAGACGTTGCCCAATGGCACAGTGATTTGGCGTTCTGAAAATAGGACCATGACGGTTAAATGCTGGAAAGATCAGGGGTGGAATGGACCGACAGAGGCGGCAGCAGAAAACGTATATACCTACCCAAACCCTGGCTATTACTTTCAAAGTGGCTATGGAATAACGGTAGGGATCGTCGCTAATGGCCAGACTATCGATATAAATAACTATCGTACCCAAGTACCAGGTGTTATTGTTCCTTATTGCGACCAGTCTTCAGACTGGTGTAGAGATAATGCATCGGTCACCTTTACTTGGAACTATTATGTGTACATTTCAAAAGTGGGGGACTTGATAGGTGATCATTATGGTGGGAGTGATTACCTTCCTGTTTTTCAGATAGATGGTGTTGGTGGTCTAAATACGACGCCGAACTCGAACTTTAGATATAATATTACAGGTATGAATAACATTAAGTTTATTAACTGTAATGCGATGGTGTCTGTAACGCCAAATAATATAGATTTTGGCACTATCGTAGCACCAACAAATGTACAGGTTGGCCAGCTTGCTAAGTCGAATGCTTTTAAAGCTACAGTGACAAAAGATTGTAATTCACCCTTTAAGCTAACAGCTGTTTATAGTTCGCCAGCCACTAAAGTTGGCACGGATACTTTGGATATGGGGAATGGCCTGGGTGTGAAGGTTAAAAATATGATCACCAACTCCTATGTTCAATATGGAGACATTAATAGCTTTGCTGATCTGACTGTGGATAACTCTGTAGATATTCCATACCTTGCGGAGCTATCATGGATTAGAGGCTTTGCTAATGTTGGAGTATTTAACTCTTCGATTACGATTACTGTTTTTTATAACTAATAGTAAGGCCTCACAGAGTTTTGTTACTCCATTTTTTACATAAATATTCACACCTAAACTTAGAGAGATAAACGTATAGTGATGAAAAAATTAATGACACAGCCTTTTTTTGTACTTTTAGGCCTGGTTTTATCCATTAATGTTGCACAGGCTGCTCCGATAAATATCAACATTACTGGGGTAGTGGTTGCCGCGCCTTGTATCGTTAATAATAATGACAGTAATCTTAATGTTGATTTAGGCAGGAATATTCAGGCTTCTGATTTGTCAGCAGGAGGTTCGGGTTCAACACTAACACCATTTACTTTATCGTTAACGGGGTGCCCTTCGGGAACGAGTAGCGTCAAGGTCAGTTTCTCCGGGGCCCCAGAGACAACTGCACCAACCAGGTATAAAAATACCGGAACAGCCACTAATCTCGCCGTGGAGCTTTCGCAACAAGGCACAGGGACCATCCTGGGTAACGGCAGTACGTTAACGCAGGCCGTTCAACCAGATAGAACCGTGACCTATGCATTGAATGCCCGTGCCTATTCAGTTGCGGGTAGTGTTATGCCTGGCAATATCAGCGCCGTGGTACAGGCCAACTTCACCTATAACTAAAGCCATGTTGTTCACAAGGAGTGGCCTGAATGAACGCACTGATAAAAAATACCCTGCTGATAATGGTCGCTAGCTCAATGAGTTGGGCTGTGCAGGCCACCAACATCAACATCGTCGGTAATGTGGTGGCCAGCGCGTGTAATGTTGACAGTGGGTCTGTCAGTCAGGACGTCGATTTCGGCCAGTTGCGTAGCACCGATTTAAAAGAGGCGGGAACCGCCACCGACTGGAAACCTTTTACCGTAAAACTGACTCACTGCCCGCTTTCAACCAGCAAGGCGACGGTCACCTTCTCGGGCTCCCCGTCAACTGATGGTGCGGATTTGTTTGCCAATAGCGGCACGGCAAAGAATGTCGCCGTGCAGGTGGTACAAGATGCAAATAAAGCGCTGGTGCAGGGAAACGGCAGTCGTATGACGGTTAATGTTGATGCCCAACATGAGGCGATATATGCCCTGGCGGGGCGGATCTATAGCGTCAATGGCGATACTGTAGCAGGTACCCTGAGTAGCGTTTTGGTAATGAACTTTACCTACCAATAAGTGTTGCCTGCTCAGGGAGTGAGCCAAATAGAAATGATATTTTATTGAATAGGCCACGATATATTATCGTGGCAGGTATCTAACATGTTGTTTATAGCTGGTTTTATTTTAATTGGGAAGCATGGGAATGATGAGTGAAGTTAACAGTTTTATCAATGCCAATGCGGCTCTGGCTTCAGCAATGAGAGTTCCCTGGGCATTAATTATGGATACTTGCGTAATGACGCGTAACGGCCTTAGCTCGGTATTGAAAAAAACACAGTTTAAGGCTGGCGAAGTCATGATACTTAATAAAGCGTCTGATATTCTTCTCTGCCTGAAGTCGGGTTTGCCAGATGTAGTCGTTATGGAGTTATGTGGGGACGGCGAGTCGGTATGGGAAGGTTTACGTATTATTTCTACCTGTCAACAAGGTTGGCCGCAACTCCCCATAGTGGTGTGTACGGCACTGAGTGACGTACGCTTTTTGCAACAGGTTAAATCACTTCAGGTTAGCAGTATTTGCTTTAAACATGATTCATTAGAGTCCATTGAAGATTGCATTATGCATGCTAGATGTGGCTTACATCTGGACAGCCCGACGATTCAAAAGTTGCTAAATAGTAAATGCCATTCACTCCAAATGCTTACCAAAAAAGAGATTGAGGTGCTGGCTTATCTATTGGCTGGTCGCAGTGTGAGTGAGGTGTCACGTATGCTCAATCGTGATATCCGAACCATCAGCAACCATAAGTGCCATGCGCTGACAAAACTTGGATATAAAAATAATAATGATCTTTATACTCGTGGCCTGTGGATGTTGAGAAATGGCCTTTACAACTTAGAAGATGCCAAACAAGTATGAATACACCGTCACCGATTATCAACCTGGCTATCATGGCGGAGAGCCCATTAACCCGTCTTGGCATTGAGCAGTTTGCTCTGTCATTGAATCAGGAGATCCGCTGTCAGATACAAGTCGCTTCAGTGTATCAACTCTGCCAGCGAGTACAGGAGCAGCCAATCGATTTATTGATCAGTGGGCTTGCAGGGTCACAGGAAAGTGCCGCTAAAGGGGTAGAAAAGCTAATCAAGTTGTGTTTCTTACGGCCCGAAATTCGGCAGATCATTTACATTTATAGCCGTTGCGGCAAGCTTTTACATAGATTGGGTCATCAGCCACAGGTGAGTCTGATTTCTCGCCAGGAAACGCAGGAACAGGTGAGAGAGTGCTTCACGCAGGCATTGAACGGTTTTAGAGTCTGTAGCCCTAAGATCCAGGCTGCCATTAGTGAATATGCTAAGGAAGATATAACGGTTTGGCACCGGTTGACCAGCAGAGAGCGTGAAGTTTTACATCTGTTGTTCGACGGTTTCAGCCTGACGGAGGTGGCCAAGCGGCTGAAACGTAATATCAAGACGGTTAGCGCCCATAAACGTAACTCGATGCAAAAATTGGGGGTTTATGACGATGCTGAGTTGTTTGCACTTAGAATGCATTTTTTTGGTGCAGAAAAAATCTTAAGTGCTGGCTTTTGGCGATAGCAGATAAGGAGAGCTAATCAAAATTTTTCTGGTAATTTATTCATTTTAATCAGTAAACCTCTTTTGATGACGATATAACCACCTGCATTAAGCGCAGCTAAGGTTTTCATCACGCCACTACGCGACAATGACGTTCTATCCAGAATGTATTGTACGGCTGAGACCGTTGCCCGGGTTTCAAAACCCTCCTCGCTTAATGCGGTTAATAAATTGCAAATTAGCTCATAATTAGGTATTGCCGTTGTTGACTTCATATATTCGTTGAAGCGTGAGTTAACATGCATTAGTGAATAAGCCACTGCTTTCCATAGATCGTGATCGTCAACGTGGCGATAGAACTCGTCCAGTGATAGATAGATATATTCTATGGCAGTAGTCGCCTGGACCTTCAAATGAGCAGGTGCTGGCGTAAAATTGCTGAGGCCAGTAATACCGGGAGCTATCATGGCATGCAAGATCAGTGAGTCACTGTTGCGTTTGATGACACATTCTCCTCGTACTAACAGAAAGCACATCCTCTTATCCTGCAATAAAAACTGGAAGGATTGTCCTGGTTTACCCTTCCTAACAGGGAAGAGAGTCAGAGGAAGAAGGGAGTCGATCAAGGCTTGTATATGCGCCACTGGTTTGGACGTAAGGCCATTTTTATCATAATTATCCATGAGTTTACCCTCGAAAAGACATAGGTTGTTAAGTATAAGACAGGTACAGCCAAAGAGGCGGTTAAAAAAGCTTGCCATGGTCTACCTGCTCATAACTTGAGCGCCAGGTGCATGCACATAAGTCTACTTTTGGATTTTGAGAGCAAAAATGCACCATAAAGCCTTTGAGCCTATTAGGTTACTATAAGATAATACTCAAACACGAAAGAGACCAAGACGGTGTCGGTAACGTTTTTACTTTAGCTAAGCAGTGGCAGATAGCCTCTCGTTTATAAAAGGATTTAGCATGAGTCATCAGGAAGCTGGGTGAAACCATTGAGAAAATAATAAATTAAAAGATTATTTTCCACCTAATTTCGAATCTCAGAGTAATTGAGGGTTTCATATTGCTATTTAATATGAGGTTTCACCTTTAGGCTGATTTTCGATGCCTGCAACAGGATCTTATCGTTCATTTGAGTAACTGATATGTATGATTTTAGCAAAGTTATTGAACAAGATATTCCTATTATCTCGATGGGAGAAGTTTTAACGTCAATAAAATCGATCACTCAAGTAAGGCATGGACGGCCTGGTCTGCGTTTCTATCTTGATCAGAGTGATAAAAGAATGTGTTTTTTACTCTACAGTGGGACCTGTATTGCAAAAAGAACCAATGATTCGTTAGTGTTATCAACCATCCGATCACCAAGCATATTTGGGCTGCAAGATTTTTTTCACGCTAAGTCCGATATGCATCTGTTGGCAATGAGTGATATAGAGTACGGGATGGTAGCCGTGGATGATTTTCTCTCTTATGTGGATGATAACCATCTCTGGAAAAACATCTGCTATATGCTGATGCTTTCCGCTACGCGCTTTAGCGAGTACCAAAAAGAAACGGTAGGTATCAGTAATTATGAGTTGATCTGTAATCTGCTGTTGTCACTGAGTGCTGAAAGCTTTGAGATAAGAGCGACTACCACTGCATTGGAGTATATTCAAGAACGTAGTTTGCTCTCTCGTAGTGGGATCATGAAAACGCTGGCAACCCTGAAAGAGGGCGGTTATATAGTGATTAAAAAGGGTTTATTGATCAGTATAAACTCATTACCCAAGAGGTTTTAAGCGGGCGTCAGCAAGGTGTTAGTCTCAAATAAAATTACGATAACCTACGGCATATCTTGCTGAAGATCAGGGCCTGTTTATGTGGTTTACGACTTGGAAAAGCGGATACTACAGCATATTGATGGCGCTATTTCATTATTTGGGAAAGTGGGTGAACCAACTGCCGGACTGGGCAGTCTTTGAATAAAGCCTTGCATAGTTCGGGGTTTTAGAAAGTAGCTAAACCTCAACCGACTCGCGATGTAAGGGTGGTTAAATGGGCGCAGCTTGCGGCGCCCCTACGAGCGAACATGTTCGCTGTCATCAATCCTTGGTTGTCTCATACCATCAGGTAAATATGCCGTCAGCCTTTGGGCAGTAAAGCTCCAATTAGTGAGATAAATACGCCCCCAGTAGTAAAGGCATGCGCTGTTTTGTATTCCTCACCCTTAATGTCTTTAAATCTGGCAAGGGCTGATTGCGGGGAGGTGGCTTGCAACTCTTCAAATTGCTTGGCATACCCTTTATCTAGCAGGTGCTTTTGATTATCTGCGAAATCGGGTACAGAGTTATCCAATACCACAATCTGATCGTTCTTCACGAAAAAACTGTAAATCACCATAGTATCTTCCTTTAGCTGGTGTCACGACTATCCCAAGATCGGATGAATTCTATGCACTGTCAAGGTGGGCTATCAGGAAACAGTTTCTGCCACCATTCAGGTTTCATATCTTCAAACGAGTGGTATTCCGGTGCCAGCGCAGGATCATTTGGATTATCAAATATCCCAGTTAGTAATGCGATAACGGGGCCGTCATCTATGGCTCCAATGGAACTGCCACACCGTGGACAAAAGGCTCGGCTTGAGGCGGGTGAGGAACGGTAGGTAGCAGGTTTACCATTTTTCCCCGTCCATTGGACATTAGGGGCCGAAAACTCAACCCATGCGGCGGACTGCGCACCAGTATGCTTTTGGCAAATGTCACATGAACAAGTGTGTGGGTTGGTGGGGCTTATTGCCTTAAAGCGGATGGCTCCGCATAGGCAGCCGCCGGAAAATTCGTTAGTCATCCGAGTTTGCTCAATGGTTGTGTGGGTTGTTTT
Source organism: Serratia sp. Res13-Sevr-LER1-36-b (assembly GCF_015673035.1). NCBI lineage: Bacteria > Pseudomonadati > Pseudomonadota > Gammaproteobacteria > Enterobacterales > Yersiniaceae > Serratia > Serratia sp. Res13-Sevr-LER1-36-b. Next base: position 81,216 of record NZ_JADACK010000023.1, read on the forward strand.
AACGTTAGCAGAGGGGACTCTAAATCGACATTAGGGGGAAGGCGGCAAATCAGCCACAGTTTGCCTTCCCAAAGACACAAAAAAGCCCGCAACGTGAATTGCGGGCTTTTTCGTCACTGTCGCCGGGTCTATCTGGTATCACTGGCGACCTATTTGGTGGAGCTGGGGGGATTTGAACCCCCGTCCGAAATTACTACACCGTCGGCACTACATGCTTAGTCCAATCTTTACATTCGCCGGTCAGCTGCGGATGGACACGCCACTAACAAACTAGCCTGATTAGATTTAGCACTTTAGCCCCAGGCAGGACTTCCATGCGATCTCTTTTGGGTTTGACCTCTCTTTATCCCCGTCTTAAGAGCGGAAGCTAGGGAGAGAGGGCTCTAAGCAGGGTATTAAGCTGCTAGTGCGTAGTTTTCGTCGTTTGCGACTATTTTTTTGCGGCTTTTTACGAGGCAAACCGCCCCTCGGCATGCTCCTAGGGCTTCGCAAATCCCGTCGAATCCAGAATCAGCCCCAAGTACTGTGTGCAGTATACCAGAAGATTACCCTGTTAAGCCAGCGGCTTAACGGTTGGCATGCTTCATGATACGGGCTTTCGCCGTCTGCCACTCACGATCTTTGATGTCATCGCGCTTATCGTGTTCTTTCTTACCTTTGGCTACGCCGATCTTCACCTTGCTCCAGGCATTTTTCCAATACATGGAGAGGGCGACGACGGTATAACCATCGCGGGTAACGCGGCCGATCAGTGAGTCTAGCTCACGTTTTTTCAGCAGGAGTTTACGGGAACGTGTTGGATCGCATACCACATGAGTTGAAGCAACGTTCAGCGGCGAAATGGTGGCGCCAAACAGATAGGCTTCACCGTCGCGGAACATCACATAACTGTCGCTGATGTTAGCTTTGCCAGCACGCAGTGATTTTACTTCCCAACCTTGCAGGGCCAAACCCGCCTCGATCTCCTCTTCAATGGAGTATTCGAAACGTGCTCGCTTGTTTTGTGCAATGGTTGCGGAACCGGGTTTGTATGCTTTTTTCTTTGTCATAGTGCGCTCATTATACTGGATGACGCAGCGAAAGAAATCCTTTCCCACTCAGCACCTGCGCAATTTCTCGCATTTTGGATCCGTGCCGCGCGTAGCAGATTTTTTGTTTGGCGCCAGATAAATGGTATTATCTGTACGTTTTTTGCCTCTCAGGAAATGATATGCCCCAGATCAGTCGTTCTGCCTTAGTGCCGTTTAGCGCTGAGCAGATGTATCAGTTGGTTAACGATGTTCATTCTTACCCCGATTTTCTGCCAGGATGCACCGGCAGCCGGGTGATTGCCGCTTCTCCTAATGAAATGACCGCCGCGGTAGAGGTGGCAAAAGCCGGCATCAGCAAAACCTTTACCACGCGCAATACGCTGCTGGATAACCAAAGCATCAATATGCAGCTGGTCGATGGCCCGTTCCGTAAGCTGATGGGCGGCTGGCAGTTCACTGCGTTAAGCCCCGAGGCGTGCAAGGTAGAGCTGCACCTGGATTTTGAGTTCACCAACAAACTGATCGAGCTGGCCTTCGGTAAAGTGTTTAAAGAACTGGCCGGTAGCATGGTGCAAGCGTTCACTCAGCGCGCCAAAGAGGTCTACAGTGTCTGAGATACGCGTTGAGGTGGTCTATGCGTTGCCAGAACGCCAATATGTGCGCCAGGTTAAGTTGGCAGCAGGCAGCAGCGTTGAGCAGGCCATCCTGGTTTCTGGGCTGTTAGAGCTACGGAGCGATATTGATTTGGCCAGCAACAAGGTGGGTATTTACAGCCGACCGGCTAAGCTGAGCGATGAGCTCAATGATGGCGACAGGGTAGAGATTTACCGGCCATTGATTGCCGATCCGAAAGAACTGCGCCGTCAGCGGGCGGAAAAGGCAAAAAAATAAGGCGCTTAATGCGCCTTATCTTCATCAGAACGTTGTCTTCCGAGTTGCAGCCTGCGACTGTCATGAAGGATCTCACTCTTCCCCCACGGGCCGGATGACAGCTCCGGCTCGGCTTACTCAGTCAGTGCCGGTTTATTCTGCAGATCCGTCAACACGCCTGCGCTGTCGAACGTCAACGTCAGCGTTTGCTGTGTGATCTTCTCATGGCCTGGCTCTTGGCGGAACACGTAGAACCACGTCTGGGTACCAAACGGATCCTGCATCATTGGCGTGCCCAATGTGTAAGCAACCTGTTGTTGCGTCATTCCCTTGTGGATTTTTGCCACGTCGGTTGGTGTCAGGTAGTTACCCTGGTTGATATCAGGCCGGTAAACCACCTTCTCAAAAGTAGAACAGCCTGCGGTCAGCATCACAAGAACCACAGCGGCAGCTGTCAGCATTTTACAGCGCATAATAATCACATTCCTTTAGGGCATAGGATGCCGATGATAATAGACCTTGCAGCAGTTGGGAACCTTTACAGGGCCTCATTATGACCTCAGGAAAGTAAAAAAGTTATGCGGCCAGCAATTCTTTTGCATTTGCCAGCGTATTTTTAGTGACTTCACTGCCGCCAAGCAGGCGCGCCAACTCTTGCAGACGGGCGCGTTTGTCCAAGGGGGACATCTGGGTTTCGGTTACCGTGCCGTCGGTTTGCTTGCTGACAAATAAATGCTGATGACCGCAACCGGCGACCTGCGGCAGGTGGGTTACGCACATAACCTGGGTTGATTCACCCAACTGGCGCAGCAAGCGGCCAACAATGGCGGCCGTTGGGCCACTGATACCTACGTCCACCTCATCGAAGATCAGCGCCGGAGTTTCCATTTTACGGGCGGTAATGACCTGGATGGCTAATGCGATGCGGGAAAGCTCACCGCCGGAGGCCACTTTTGCCAATGGTTGCAGCGGTTGCCCCGGGTTGGTGGAGACGCAGAACTCAACGCGGCTGGCCCCCTCACTGCTCAGGTATTCCGGTTCAAAGCGGACGTCGATATTGAATTTGCCGTGCGGCATCGAGAGTGCATTCATGCTCTCGGTGATCAGGGTGGTTAACTCGGCTGCATAGTGCTGCCGCTTCTGGTGCAATTGCTCAGCCAGCGCCAGCGCCTGTTGATGATGCAGGTTGACTGCTTCGCTCAGGTGTTGCTGATCGCTAGCCTGTTGGGAAAGAAGCTGTTGCTCATCCAGCAGTTGTTGATGCAGACTGGGTAATTCTTCCGGTGAAACATGGTGCTTACGTGCCAGGCTGATTTGGCGCGACAGGCGCTGCTCCAGCTCATGCAGGCGGTTGGGATCGAGATCCATGCGGTCTGCGTAATGGCGCAGTTCATCGCTGGCTTCGCTGATTTGGATCGAGGCTTCTTCCAGCATATCCAGCAGGCCGCTCAACTTCTCATCCATGCCGATCAGGTCCAGCAGCAGGTGCTTGGTGGTGTAGAGTTGGCTGAGCATGTTGTGTTGTTCGTCATCGGCCAGCAGTTGCAGGGCCTGCTGGCTGAGGGTCAGCAACTGGCCGCTGTTGGCCAGACGTTTGTATTCGCTGTCGATCTGCTCAAATTCACCGGCCTGTGGGGCGAATTCGTTCAGCTCTTTCAACTGGTATTGCAGCAGTTGCTTGCGGGCATCGCGCTCGAGAGATTGCTGCTGATGGTGCGCCAGTTCGCGGCAGCTTTGATGCCATTGGTGGTAAGCCTGGTGCATGGCGGCCTGCAAGACCGGTTCGCCAGCATAGGCATCCAGCAACTGTTTTTGGTGTTCGGGTTTTAGCAGCAACTGGTGAGCGTGCTGGCCGTGGATCTGGATCAGGCGCTGGCCAAGTTCCCGCAATTGGGAAAGGGGAACGGCGGTGCCGTTGATAAAGCCACGGGAGCGGCCATCTGTCCCGATCACGCGGCGCAGCAGGCACTCGTTGCTGTCATCCAGCTGGTTTTGTTCCAGCCATTCGCGGGCGGATGGGGTATCCGCCAGTGAGAAGCGGGCACAGATATCGGCACGAGAGGCCCCCAGACGTACCACGTTGCCGTCTGCGCGGTTGCCGAGGCACAGGCCCAACGCATCAATAGCAATCGACTTACCGGCACCGGTCTCACCGGTGATTGCCGTCATACCCGCTTGAAAGTCGATCTCCAACTCACGAACGATAGCAAAATTGCTGATGGTTAATTGCGCCAACATAGGGACCTTCCTGTGTATAAACACATAACTGTGATTTCATACAGTATAAACTGGTTTTATATACAGTAAAGCGGTTGGCGCCATTTTTAGAATAATTTTTTTGACCAGCCCAATTTGGTGCTCAACGTATTGAAATAGCTGTAGTCCTTGGGGTGGATCAGGTTTAAGTGGAAGTCACTGCGGCGGATCAGTACCTCTTCGCCTTCCTGAATGGGCAGGGCGATCTGGCTGTCGCAGCTGATTTCCAGATCGCTGCCGATATGGGAAAACTTCAGGCGAATGGTGCTGTCGCCGTTGATCACCAGCGGCCGGGCGGAAAGCGTGTGCGGGAACATCGGCACCAGTGCGATGGCTTCCAGCGATGGGGTCAGAATGGGCCCACCTGCGGAAAGCGAGTAGGCGGTAGAACCGGTTGGCGTGGCGATGATCAGGCCATCGGAACGCTGCGAGAAGGCGAAGCGATCGTCAATATAGACCTCGAACTCGATCATATGTGCCACTTTGCCAGGGTGTAACACCACTTCGTTAATCGCGGTGCTGACTCGGCATTGCTGGTGTTCTTTATGGACGATGGTTTCCAGCAGGAAGCGCTTCTCGTCGATATATTCCCCTTCCAGCACGTCCGCCAACTGCTGGAGTGCGTTGTCTGGGTCGAGATCGGTCAGGAAGCCGAGATTGCCACGGTTTACCCCGATCACCTTGATGTCATAACGCGCCAATACGCGCGCTGCGCCCAGCATATTACCGTCACCACCCACCACGACGGCCAGATCGGCCCGTTGACCAATCTCCGCCAGGCTGCCGGTATCTACGTCTTTCATGCCCAAATCGTGGGCAATCTGGCGTTCAAGGATCACCTTGTAGCCACGGGCAACCAACCATTCGAACAGCATTTCATGAGTAGCCAATGCGGAAGGGTGACGCGGGTGCCCAACAATGCCAATACATGCAAATTTTTTCTTCATCGCTGCCATTTTCCTCACCAGGGACGGTTTATGCCCCACATTGTGACCGGTTGACTTGAAACCCCGGTTTTGATCCCCATAATAAGCCAAGTTGCGAGATTAATGCTAAAACGCGGAGATATTCATGAGTAGTAAAGAACAGAAGACGCCAAACGAGCAAGCCTCGGAAGAAATGGAACAGCAAGCACAGCATGAGGAAGCCATGGCGGCAGGCGCCGATCTGCGCGATGATCGCATTGCCGAGTTGGAAGCCCAACTGGCTGAAGCTCAGCAACGCGAGCGTGATAGTGTGCTGCGTGCCAAGGCCGAAATGGAAAACGTTCGTCGCCGTAGCGAGCTGGATGTCGAGAAGGCTCACAAATTCGCGCTGGAAAAATTCTCCGGTGATTTGCTGCCGGTGATCGACAACCTGGAGCGTGCACTGGAGCTGGCGGACAAGAACAACCCTGAACTGGTCGCGATGATCGAAGGGATTGAACTGACGCTGAAGTCACTGCTGGACGCGGTACGCAAGTACGGCATCGAAGTGGTAGGCGAACTCAACGTGCCATTCAACCCGGACGTTCACCAGGCGATGAGCCTGATGGAATCAGCCGACCATCAGCCGAACCATGTGATGATGGTGATGCAGAAAGGCTACACGCTGAATGGCCGCCTGCTGCGCCCTGCGATGGTAGCGGTATCCAAAGCCAAGTCCTAATAAGACCTGCTGAGGATAAAGGCACCCGCGCGGTGCCTTTTTTGTGCCTGGATCATTCCTGCGGCAGGTGCGGCACCCAGTCAATCGGTGCCAGGCCTTGTTGTTCCAGTAACTGATTGGTTTGCGAAAAGTGGTGGCAACCCAGGAAACCGCGATGGGCAGAAAGCGGGGAGGGATGCGGCGCTTTCAACACATGATGGCGCTGGCGATCGATAAAGCTCCCTTTCTTTTGTGCGTGTGACCCCCACAGCAGGAACACGACACCCTCGCGATTTTCGTTTAACGCGGCAATGACCTTGTCGGTAAAGGTTTCCCAGCCCAGATTGGCATGAGAATGCGCCCGGCCACCTTCAACGGTTAATACGGTATTGAGCAGCAGTACGCCTTGCTCGGCCCAGCTTTGCAGGCAGCCGTGTGTCGGGCGTTCAAAGCCGGGGATATCCGTCACCAGCTCTTTGTACATATTGACCAGTGAAGGCGGCGCAGGGATGCCTGGGCGCACGGAAAACGACAGGCCATGGGCCTGGTTGGGGCCGTGATAGGGATCTTGCCCCAGGATCACCACTTTGACGTCTGCCAACTCGGTAAAGCGGAAAGCGTTAAACACGTCTTTCTGCGGTGGGTAAATGGTCTTACCAGCCTGGCGTTCATTAGCTACAAAGGCGAGTGTATCCAGAAAGTAGGGCTGCTCTTTCTCTTTGCCGATGACGTCGTGCCAGGTGAGGGAGGTAGACATAAGCACTCTCCTTTGTTTTTGTTAGCAATTCATGGTGCATAGCTTACCGTTAACCTTCGCTCGGCGAAACCCGCTTTTTCAATGGGTATGGCGAGCGAGATATACAAATATTTTTGAAAATTTACAAAAATAATTTTAATGAGTAAAAAGGTAAAATTGATATAAAACATAAATTTGCCTCTACCACTCATTTCAGTACCCCGTAAAAATTGATTTTAGTCAAAGAATTGACCCGGTTTGACTGGTATACAGAACAACAAGACAACATTGGTTTTACCAAATGGCCGGAAACCACAACCGAGTTTTCGGCGACGTAGAAATTTTTCTCCCTATTACGGAGGCAACAAAATGATTACTGGTATTCAAATCACTAAAGCGAACAATCAAGCACTGGTGAACTCTTTCTGGCTGCTGGATGAAGAGAAATCAGAAGCGCGCTGTGTATGTGCCAAAGCGGATTATGCGGAAGATCAGATCGTGCCTGTTAGCGAACTGGGCCAGATCGAGTACCGCGAAGTGCCGATGGAAATGCAACCTACCGTGCGCGTAGAAGGTGGTCAGCACCTGAACGTGAACGTGCTGCGCCGTGAAACGCTGGAAGATGCGGTTAAGAACCCAGAAAAATACCCGCAGCTGACCATTCGTGTTTCTGGTTATGCGGTGCGTTTCAACTCACTGACGCCAGAACAGCAACGTGACGTTATCGCACGTACCTTTACCGAAAGCCTGTAATTTTCGGCTAGGTAGACAAAAGGGAGCTTCGGCTCCCTTTTTTAATGCCTTCACGGCAGAAAATAGATTTTGATCACATTACCTGCAAAAAATAATCATTCCCATTACAGAACTCGTATGACTCGCCGATAGCTAAATCAGTTCCATTTGGGGCTGTCTATTGATAAGGAGTCTCTATGAGTTTGCCTTTGAGTTTCATCTCGACGATGACGCCCATATCCGCTGTATCTGCTGCGGCACTCCCGGCTCAAAACGCAATAAAACCAGTCCAAACCGACGAGCCACAGGTGACAAAAACTGCTGTGTCGTTCCCCTCTGAAAATAGTCGTAATGCACAAAACCTGTTGAATTCACTGACTCGCGATCTCTCTGCTGCGGTCCCTTTGGCTGCTAGGCTGGAGGTGTCTCGTGGGCAAGAGTCTCAGCAGGGCGATTACTCTTTGGCGCTATTGGCCAAGGATGTCTACAACCTAACGGGGCATGGTGCAGAGGGTTTTTCGCGCATGAGTGATAACGATTTGCTGAGTGTTGGCATTGACCCCGCAAGTCTATTGGATACAGCCTCGGGCTTACAGGCGGGTATTTATTCGAATAAGCAGCATTATGTGCTGGCTTTCGCTGGTACTAATGATATGCGCGATTGGCTGAGCAATGTGCGCCAGGCTACCGGGTACGACGATGTGCAGTACAATCATGCCGTGGCGATTGCCAAGAATGCCAAAGCTGCGTTTGGTGAAGCGTTAGTGATCACCGGCCATTCGTTGGGGGGAGGATTGGCGGCAACGGCGGCGTTGGCAACCGGTTCTCTGGCGGTAACATTCAACGCCGCTGGGGTTTCCGATCATACTCTGAACCGTTTCGGTATTAATCCCGCTGCGGCAAAGCAAGATGCAGAATCTGGCGGGATCCGTCGTTACAGTGAACAATACGATATGTTGACGGGGACACAGGAGTCGACCTCTCTGCTTCCAGATGCTATCGGGCATAAAATAACCATTGCCAACAATGAAACTCTGAGCGGCACTGATGCTTGGCGGCCAAGCAAATATTTCGATCGCAGCATGACGGCACATGGCATCGATAAGGTAATCAGTTCAATGGCGGAACAAAAGCCATGGGAGATCAAGGCGAATGCCTAAAAGGTGGTGCAGAGGCTGCTGGATAGCGGCTCTCGTTTTGCCCCTGTTTGGGATCGCTGGGTTATTGATGGTAGCCAAGGAGCACTATATGGAACAGCAAAATTCGCCATTTGCGGGTACCGATAGCCTGTCTTTATCACAGGCGGTGGCTGAAGATGATGTTTGGCAAATTAGCCAGCAAGCAACAGCTGAACGGCTTCATGTGCGGGGAGATTTGCAGATCACACTGTTGCAGTGGGCGATTCTGCAGCAGAGGCCAGGCAGTGTGCAGGCATTGATACAGGCGGGGGCAGATATTGGGCAACCTGGTATGGAGGGCAACGGGGCATTGCATACGGCGGCGATGGTCAAGGATGCGCAATATTTACGCTTGCTATTGCAACAGGCTCCCCAGGTTAATATACGTAATCTGGTCACTGGGGCTACGCCATTAGCCGCCGCTGTGCTGGCGGAGCGGGAGGAGCAGGTACGTATACTGTTGAATGCCGGGGCCGACAGTACATTGAGTGACAGAGTAGGGGATACGCCCTTGCACCTGGCCGCAAAAATCAACGCACCACAGTTGGCGCTGCTCCTGTTACAAACGGGGGCTGATGCCAAGGCACTAAATCAGCAAGGGAGAACGTTCCAGTATTACTTTGCCCAGACGCCAGTGCATTTACAGAATAGCGAGTTGCGTGAGCAGTACCGTCAATTGGAGAGCTGGCTCAAAAGTCAGAAATTGGCAGGGCACTATACTCAGCCTTGAAAATAAAAAACCGCCTTCAAAGTGATGGCGGTTTTTTGATGGCAGAGAGATTATTGTGCGTCTGGTTTGGCTTTTGGCTGGCGGCGCTTACCGACGTTTTTCGCGTCGCGATGGCGTACCTTCACCTTGGCCTTCTCTTTGTTCTTCAGCTTGTCTTCGATGCGCTTGGCCAGCACCTTCTTCGAAGGTTTACCGTTGCTCTTCTCACTAGGTACCTTGGTGGATGGACGCAGTTCGTCGATCACACGGGCTTTCAGTGGCTCATTGAGGTAACGCCCCACTTTGCCCAGCAGCAGATGGTCGTGCGCCTCTACCAGCGAAATGGCGGTGCCTTTACGCCCGGCACGGCCAGTACGGCCAATGCGGTGCAGATAGGTATCGGCAGTGCGCGGCATATCGAAGTTGAACACGTGGGTGATATCCAGGATATCCAGCCCGCGCGCTGCAACGTCGGTGGCGACCAGCACGTTGACGCGGCCATCCATCATGCGTTTTACCGCTTCGTTACGCTTGGCCTGCACCATTTCCCCTTCAAGATAGCAGGTATTGATGCCCGCTTCACGTAGCCAGGCGGCCAGCTCATGCACGCGCTCACGCTTACGTACAAAGATCACTGACTTCTGCACGTCCGGCTGTTGCAACAGATGCACCAGCAGGGCGGTTTTATGCTTCACGTCATCGGCGCGGTAATACCATTGCAGGATCTTTTTACGTTCGCGGCGGGAAGGATCGGCTTCAACCTCAACCGGCTCCTTCAGGATGCGCTCGGCAAACTCGCGGATAGCTTCGCCTTCCAACGTTGCGGAGAACAGCAACGTCTGGGTACGCCAGCGGGTTTCCGCCGAGATGGTCTCGATGTCTTGCGCAAAGCCCATATCGAGCATGCGGTCGGCTTCGTCCAGGATCAGCGTTTCTACCGCACGGCAGTCAAAGTTTTCTTCTTTGATGTATTGCAGCAGGCGGCCGGTGGTAGCAACCACCACGTCCTGGTTTTCACTAAAGACTTCGGCGTGGTTCATATACGCCACGCCGCCGGTGATGGTGGCGATATCCAGCGAGGTATGCGCAGCCAATTCACGAGCCTGATCGGCCACCTGCATTGCCAGCTCACGCGTCGGGGTGAGGATCAGTACGCGCGGTGGGCCAGACTTCTTACGTGGGAAATCCAGCAGATGCTGCAGAACCGGCAGCAAGAATGCGGCGGTTTTGCCCGTGCCGGTCGGTGCCGAACCTAATACGTCGCGCCCGTCCATGGCTGGCGGGATTGCCTCGGCCTGGATAGCGGTGGGGCGATCGTAGCCTTTATCACGCAAAGCGAGGATCAGGCGCTCATCGAGTTCGAGTTCGGAAAAATTGGTTGCTGTCATTATCTACCTCTACTTGGGGCGCCGATTATAGACGGGATGGCCGCAGGGTTCACCCTTTTTAACTTTTACCCTAGATCAGTTTGCCTTATGCTACGCCAGTTTTGTCTGCTGGTGGCTATTGTGAGTAATCAAATTAAAACTAAATCGACCCCGCGGCGCGGCGGTTTTACCTTTAAGCAGTTCTTTGTCGCCCACGATCGTTGCGCGATGAAGGTGGGTACCGATGCGGTTATGCTCGGCGCCTGGGCTGCCGTGGATAACGTGCAGCGGGTGCTGGATATTGGATGCGGCAGTGGGCTGATCGCCCTGATGTTGGCGCAGCGCACGGCTGGCGAGGTCACCATCGATGCGGTTGAGCTGGATAACGCCGCCGCCTTGCAGGCACGTGATAACGTGTTGGAGTCGCCTTGGCCGCAGAAGATCCAGGTGCACAGCCAGGATATCCATCATTTTGCCCAGCAGCATGCCCATTGTTACGATCTGATCGTCAGCAATCCACCGTATTTTGAGCCTTCCGTCGCCTGTCGCGATCTGGCTCGCACCAACGCCCGCTATACCGAAACCCTGACTCATAACGCCTTACTGGATAGCGCCGAAAGGCTGATAACGGCCGAGGGGCAGTTCTGCGTAGTGCTGCCTTATGAGATTGGCGAAGCTTTTGAAGTGAATGCCCACCAACGTGGCTGGCACACCGCACGGCGGCTGAACATCAGCGACCGGGCCGACACGCCAAAACACCGTTTGATGCTGGCGTTAGCGCGCAAACCGGTGGCGAAAGAAGAGGCCGAGCTGGCAATAAAACTGGCGGATGGCAGCTACACCACCGATTTCCGCCAGTTGATTACCGATTTCTATCTGAACTACTGAAGCCTCAGGGTTGCAGAATGGTGGGTTTTGGCTCCGGCAACATATCCGGGTAATCCAGCGTGTAATGCAGCCCACGGCTTTCCTTACGCTCCATCGCGCTGCGCACAATCAGTTCCGCCACCTGCACCAGATTACGTAGCTCCAGCAGATTGTTGGAGATGCGGAAGTTGGCGTAATACTCGTCAATCTCCTGCTGCAACGTATTGATGCGGCGTAGCGCCCGCTCCAGGCGTTTGGTGGTGCGTACGATCCCGACGTAGTCCCACATAAACAACCGCAGTTCGTGCCAGTTATGCTGGATCACCACGCGTTCATCCGAGTCATCCACGCGGCTTTCATCCCACTGCGGCAATTGTTTGGCCAGCTTGATGGCAGGCAGACGCGTCAGAATATCTTCGGCGGCGGACCAGCCATAAACCAGGCATTCCAGCAGTGAGTTGGACGCCATGCGGTTGGCTCCGTGCAGGCCGGTGTAGCTCACTTCGCCAATCGCATACAGGCCATCCAGATCGGTGCGGCCATGCTGATCGACCATCACGCCGCCGCAGGTGTAATGCGCCGCAGGAACGATCGGGATCGGCTGCTGTGTCAGGTCAAAGCCCAGCGTCATCAATTTTTCGTGGATCATCGGGAAGTGCTGGGTGATGAATTCCGCCGGTTTGTGGCTGATATCCAGATACATGCAGTCGGCACCCAGGCGCTTCATCTCATGGTCAATCGCACGGGCGACGATATCACGTGGAGCCAGTTCACCACGCGGATCAAAATCTGGCATAAAGCGGCTGCCGTCCGGGCGTTTCAGGTGGGCACCTTCACCGCGCAGCGCTTCGGTCAGCAGGAAGTTACGTGCCTGTGGGTGGAACAGGCAGGTTGGGTGGAACTGGTTGAATTCCAGGTTGGCGACCCGGCAGCCTGCGCGCCAGGCCATGGCGATGCCGTCGCCTGAAGAGATATCCGGGTTGGTGGTATATTGATAAACCTTGGCCGCTCCGCCAGTGGCTAACACCACCGTTTTGGCACGGTAGGTTTCCACCTGCTCCCGCTCACGGTTCCAGACGTAAGCGCCCACTACGCGCTTGGTGCCCGGCAAGCCGATCTTGTTGGAGGTGATCAGGTCGACCGCATTGCGGCGCTCCATCACGCAAATATTGGGGTGAGCACTTGCTTTCGCTACCAGGGTAGTCTCTACTTCTTTGCCGGTGGCGTCTGCAGCGTGCAGGATGCGCCGATGGCTGTGTCCGCCTTCCCGCGTCAGGTGATAGCGTTCTTCACCTTGGGAGTTGGTTTCGGTGTCGAACAGGACGCCCTGATCGATCAGCCACTGTACGCAGTGGCGTGCATTGCCGGCAATAAACTCGACGGCGTCTTTGTCACACAGGCCGGCTCCGGCGATCAGCGTGTCATCAACGTGTGAGGCGATGCTGTCCGTTTCATCAAACACCGCGGCGATCCCGCCTTGGGCATAAAAGGTGGCGCCTTCATTGAGCGGACCTTTGCTGAGTACAGTAACCTTGCAATGTTGCGCCAGGCGCAACGCCAGGGAGAGGCCAGCAGCACCGCTACCGACGATCAATACATCGCTAACATGTTCAGATGATGGTTGCATAACGTATGATGTGTGCAGAAGAAGAGTGAAATTCATGTTAGCCTACTTGTCCGGGCAAAAGCCACGGACAAGGTGACATCAACAAAAAAACAATGGCGGTATGGAACTTAGCGTTCCGTATGAACTCCAAGCGAGTGCTTGCTCAGGAAAATAATGTATGGCTGGCGGTACAATTTCACGCGTGGAGATAGATTTGGGGAGAATTTACCTCGGATGAGCGAGCAGTTAACGGATCAGGTTCTGGTTGAGCGGGTCCAGAAGGGCGATCAGAAATCGTTTAACTTACTGGTAATTCGTTACCAGCATAAAGTGGCGAGTCTCGTTTCGCGCTACGTACCACAGGGCGACGTGCCGGATGTGGTGCAGGAGTCGTTTATTAAAGCTTATCGCGCACTGGAGTCGTTCCGTGGCGATAGCGCCTTTTACACCTGGTTGTATCGAATTGCTGTCAATACAGCAAAAAATTATCTGGTTGCTCAGGGCCGGCGCCCACCGTCAAGCGATGTGGATGCCAATGATGCCGAAAATTACGAAAGTGCGGGTGCACTGAAAGAAATTTCGAACCCTGAGAACTTAATGTTGTCAGAAGAACTGAGACAGATAGTTTTCCGTACCATTGAGTCACTCCCAGAGGATCTTCGCATGGCGATTACCCTGCGGGAGTTGGATGGTCTAAGCTACGAAGAGATAGCCGCCATCATGGATTGCCCGGTCGGAACCGTACGTTCACGTATTTTCCGTGCTCGGGAGGCTATCGATAATAAAGTTCAACCGCTGATCCAACGTTAGCGATAGCGGACACTGGAAGGGTACTTAGGCATGCAGAAAGAAAAGCTTTCCGCTCTAATGGATGGTGAAATGCTCGACAATGAGCTGCTGAGTTCATTGAGTAAAGATCGGGCGCTTCAACAAAGCTGGCAGAGCTATCACCTAATCCGTGACACGTTACGGGGTGATATCGGGCAAGTCATGCATTTCGATATCGCAGACCGTGTTGCTGCCGCATTGGAAAAAGAGCCCGCTCGTCTGGTTCCTTCGGCAATCCCCGAATCTCAACCGCAACCTCACACCTGGGGTAAACTGCCGTTCTGGCACAAGGTGCGTCCTTGGGCTAGTCAGCTAACTCAAGTTGGCGTTGCCGCTTGTGTCTCTCTGGCAGTGATCGTGGGTGTGCAACAGTACAATCAGCCAACAGCCCAATCAGGTGCGGCTGAAGCACCAGCGTTCAATACGTTGCCAATCATGGGGCAAGCTTCCCCGGTCAGCCTGGGCGTCCCGGCAGACAGTTTCTCAACCGGCAGCGGTCAACAGCAGCAGGTGCAGGAACAGCGTAAGCGTATCAATGCCATGCTGCAGGATTATGAGCTGCAACGCCGTTTGCACTCCGATCAGCTGCAACTTGAACAAAGCAGGCCACAGCAGGCCGCAGTTCAGGTTCCTGGAACACAGTCTTTAGGAATGCAACAGCAGTAATGAAGCAAATCTGGTTCTCCGTTTGTCTTTTAACGGGCGGCCTGCTCAATTCGAATATCGCCTCGGCGCAGGAACCTGCGTCCGGGGCGTTATTGCAACAAATGAGCAGTGCCAGCCGTTCACTCAACTATGAACTCGCCTATATCAGCATCAGCAAGCAGGGGATAGAGTCATTACGCTATCGCCATGCGGTGATCGATAAGCAGCCCCTTGGGCAGTTACTGCATATGGACGGCCCTCGTCGGGAAGTGCTGCAACGTGGTGGTGGGATCAGCTATTTTGAGCCTGGTCTGGAACCGTTCACGCTGTCTGGCGATCACATCGTCGACGCCTTGCCCGCCATTGTATTTGCCGATTTCGACTATCTGGCGAAATACTACGACTTCATCTCCGTTGGCCGCACCCGCATTTCCGATCGGCCTTGTGACGTCTACCGCGTCGTGGCTCGTGACGGTTCCCGTTACAGCTATGTGGTCTGGATGGATATGGAGACCAAGTTGCCGCTTCGGGTCGATTTGCTCGATCGTGATGGCGAAACGCTGGAACAGTATCGGGTCATCTCGGTAGTGGTGGGCGATCAGGTGAAAAACGTCATGCAACCGTTGCTCAAGGCCAATCTGCCACCGCTATTGACCTTACCCGCCGCTGAAGACGTTAAGCTGGCCTGGAATGCCGGTTGGTTGCCCGCTGGCGTTAACGAGGTGGCGCGTAATCGCCGCAAGTTACCGAATGTGGCGGTGCCGGTTGAATCGCGGCTTTATAGCGATGGCTTGTTCAGCTTCTCGGTTAACATCAGCCCTTCGGGCAGCAATACCAGCCAACAGTTTTATCGTCAGGGCCGGCGCACCATCCAAACCGAAATTCGTAATGGCAATGAAATTACCGTGGTTGGAGAATTACCTCCTTCAACGGCGAAACGCATTGCCGACAGTATTACTTTCAAGGTAGCGCCGAAATGATGAAAGAGTGGGCCACGGTCATCTCGTGGCAACAGGGTGTAGCACAGCTGCGTTGTGAGCCTAAAGCTGGCTGTGGCAGCTGCACCGCGCGCTCTGGCTGCGGTGCTCGCGCATTCGACGAACTGGTGCCTGAAAGTGAACATCACCTGCAGGTGGCAATCGCCCAGCCTCTGGAACCCGGCCAGCGCGTTGAAGTCGGTATCGCCGAAGGCAGCCTGTTGCGCTCGGCGATGCTGGTCTATCTGACCCCGCTATTAGGCATGATGCTAGGTGGTGGTCTGCTGCAATGGTGGCTGGGCAGTGACGCAGCGGCGGCACTCGGTGGGATTTTAGGGGGCGGCCTCGCTTTCCTGATCGCACGCGCCTTGGCAAAACGCCTCGGCGAACAGGCCAATTATCAACCCGTGGTGCTGCAAATCGGTTTGCCGCCCGGTGCCTTGCGGTTGAACACCGAAACCGAATCCTCGCTTTAATATGCTGGCCGCGTCATCGCCGGGTTGTTATAGGCGGGGATGCGGTTGTTGATCATATGCTCCATCAGCGCAATAAACAGATCGGCGCTGAACAGCGAGTCATAACCCAGCGAAAACAGCTCATTGCCTTGTAGATCCAGCAAACGAAGGGTGCCATGCGGTATATTGTTTTCCAGCCGGTGGATCTTTTCGATCTGAACCCTGGCCTGGGCGGTACTCAGCGTCGTAGCGCTAAGCCATAATGTTTGAGTCGGCTTCTCTTGCCACGAACCAAGCCAGCCCCTACCGCTAATGAGATAGCCGAAGGTCAATATTTCCCCCTGATAAAGCGAATTTAATGCCAGCGGTCCACGCTGCTGGATCTGTTGCTGGATCAGGGTTTCAATCAGCTGCCGAGAGTGAGAGATATTGCTCTTGATGCTGTACCAGAAAGCCGCCTCCGAGGTGCGAAACGCCATACTGTCGTTTAGCCCGCCAAGCAGCCTGCTACCGCGAGAATGGTAGATATCGGCAATCTTTTCAAACGCGATAAACCGTTCTTTATGACTGTGATGATCCAGCACGCGTACGCCATGCTCATACAGGCGATAGGTCAGCATTGGCCGCAGATAATGGCGCAATGCCAACAAAGTAGTGCCTAACAGAATGGTTGCCGCGCCGGCTTGCAGTAAGGCCAGTACGTGAGGATCTTCCATGTTGCTCAATAACGGCATTAACAACAGCGCCGCACCGAGAGTGAACAACAGCGTTACCGCTGCCAAAATGCCCCAGTTGACCTTGGAAAAATCGTGCCGGCTCAGCATTTGCCCTTTATCGATCATGATAAACCTTCCAATCAATGTTCAGAGGAGATGCTGGTGAACTCTGGTGGGCTTGCCGATGTCGTAGTGCCCTGAAGTCTGTTTTTATCCAAAGTTCTTGCCACTTGTAACCGAGGGGCAAAGGAGCGTATATCAGGTTTATCCTAAAGCGGTCGCGTCGTGGTTTAAATGTAAGTTATTGATAAAAATATTATTTATTAAACAATTAAGATTGGGTTTATTGCGTAATCGCGTAATATGTATTACCACCGGGTAAATAGTGTCTGGCCAAGAGGATTGGCGTAATTAACCCACAATTTTTATCAGGCCTTCTCCGCGTTAATATCTGCTTTCATCAACTGCGGCGCGTTGTAACACTAAACTACGTATAATCGAATAGCTTCCCTACACCGATTGCTAGGTTTTCAGTGTTGTGGCATGTAGAATGCTGCGATTCAGGCGAAAAATAGCCGACCCATTCACCGTCGCTTTATGTCCATGCGGGTTCCATAGGCGAGTAATTCAGAAATACCAAGGCAGAAAAACTAATTAAATGAAACACATAAGAAATTTTTCTATCATTGCCCATATTGACCACGGTAAGTCGACGCTGTCTGACCGTATTATCCAAATCTGCGGCGGCCTGACCGAACGTGAAATGGCCGCACAGGTGCTGGATTCTATGGATCTGGAACGTGAGCGTGGTATTACCATCAAAGCGCAGAGCGTAACGCTCGACTATAAAGCCAAGGATGGGCAGGTTTACCACCTTAACTTTATCGACACCCCTGGGCACGTTGACTTCTCCTATGAGGTTTCCCGCTCACTGGCCGCCTGTGAAGGCGCATTGCTGGTGGTGGATGCCGGGCAGGGCGTAGAAGCCCAGACCTTGGCAAACTGCTATACCGCACTGGACATGGATCTGGAAGTGGTGCCGGTGTTGAACAAGATTGACCTGCCTGCCGCCGATCCGGATCGCGCTGCACAGGAAATCGAAGATATCGTGGGCATTGATGCGACTGACGCGGTGCGCTGCTCGGCAAAAACCGGCGTTGGCGTGCCTGAAGTGCTGGAGCGTCTGGTGCGTGATATCCCGCCACCAGAAGGTGATGCGGATGCTCCGCTGCAGGCGTTGATCATCGACTCCTGGTTTGATAACTACCTTGGCGTTGTCTCCCTGATCCGCGTGAAAAACGGCACCCTGCGCAAGGGCGATAAAGTTAAGGTCATGAGTACTGGCCAAACTTATAACGCCGACCGTCTGGGGATTTTCACCCCGAAACGTGTCGATCGCGACGTGCTGAACTGTGGCGAAGTGGGCTGGTTGGTCTGCGCCATTAAAGATATCCTCGGCGCGCCGGTGGGCGATACCTTGACGCTGGCTCGCCAGCCGGCAGACAAAATGCTGCCAGGCTTCAAAAAAGTGAAGCCACAGGTGTATGCCGGCCTGTTCCCGATCAGTTCCGACGATTATGAAGCCTTCCGTGATGCGCTGGG
This sequence comes from Serratia sp. Res13-Sevr-LER1-36-b, assembly GCF_015673035.1. Taxonomy (NCBI): domain Bacteria; kingdom Pseudomonadati; phylum Pseudomonadota; class Gammaproteobacteria; order Enterobacterales; family Yersiniaceae; genus Serratia; species Serratia sp. Res13-Sevr-LER1-36-b. The sequence continues at coordinate 99,417 of NZ_JADACK010000023.1, forward strand.
CAAGCTGAGCCTGAACGACGCCTCCCTGTTCTATGAACCAGAGAGTTCCACCGCGTTGGGCTTTGGCTTCCGCTGTGGCTTCCTGGGTCTGCTGCACATGGAGATCATTCAGGAGCGTCTGGAGCGTGAATACGATCTGGAACTGATCACTACGGCACCTACGGTAGTGTATGAAGTCGAAACCACCGGCAATGAAACCATCTACGTCGATAGCCCTTCCAAGCTGCCGCCGTTGAATAACATCGCTGAACTGCGTGAGCCGATTGCGGAGTGTCACATGCTGATGCCGCAGGAATATCTGGGCAACGTGATCACGCTATGTATTGAGAAGCGTGGCGTACAGACCAACATGGTTTACCACGGTAACCAGGTGGCGCTGACCTACGAAATCCCAATGGCCGAAGTGGTGCTAGACTTCTTTGACCGTTTGAAATCCACCTCGCGCGGTTACGCGTCACTGGACTATAACTTCAAACGTTTCCAGGCCTCGGACATGGTGCGTGTTGACGTGTTGATCAACAACGAACGCGTAGATGCGCTGGCGCTGATCACTCACCGTGATAACGCGCAGTATCGTGGCCGTGAACTGGTTGAGAAAATGAAAGAGCTGATCCCACGCCAGCAATTTGATATTGCGATCCAGGCGGCGATCGGCACGCATATCATCGCTCGTTCTACGGTGAAGCAACTGCGTAAAAACGTGTTGGCCAAGTGCTACGGCGGCGACGTCAGCCGTAAGAAGAAGCTGCTGCAGAAGCAGAAAGACGGTAAAAAACGCATGAAGCAGGTGGGTAACGTTGAGTTGCCGCAGGAAGCGTTCCTGGCCATTCTGCACGTGGGTAAAGACGGTAAGTAAGAGCGAAAGCTCGCGTAACTAGGGAGTTTGCATGGCGAATATGTTTGCCTTGATCTTGGCGATAGCCACTTTGGTGACCGGGATCATCTGGTGCTTCGAGCGCTTTAAATGGGCGCCGGCACGCCGGGCGAAAATCGCGGCGGTCAATGCACAGGCGGCTGGAACGATCGACGAAGCGGCTTTGGCGAAAGTGGCCAGGCAGCCAGGTTGGGTTGAAACCGGGGCTTCAGTGTTCCCGGTATTGCTGTTGGTGTTCGTGGTGCGTTCGTTTATTTACGAGCCGTTCCAGATCCCTTCAGGCTCAATGATGCCGACGCTGTTGATTGGTGATTTCATTCTGGTGGAAAAATTTGCCTACGGCGTAAAGGATCCAATCACCCAGACCACGCTAATTGAAACCGGTCATCCCAAGCGCGGCGATATTGCGGTCTTTAAATATCCACGCGACACCAAACTGGATTATATCAAACGCGTGATTGGTGTACCTGGCGATCGTGTGACCTATGATCCGGTGAATAAGCGCGTGACGGTGCAAGAGTCCTGTAATAGTGGCCAGGCGTGTGATACCGCATTGGCGGTCACCTACAGCGATATGCAACCGAGCGATTTTGTGCAGATGTTTACCCGCAGCGGCATGGGCGAAGCCAGCAACGGTTTCTTCCAGATCCCACTGACGGATAACGTGCCACAGGGCGGTATTCGCCTGGGTGAGCGCAAGGAAACGTTGGGCAACGTAACTCACCGCATTCTGACCGTGCCAGGTGCACAAGATCAGGTCGGCGCTTACTATCAGCAAGCAGGCCAGCCGTTGGGCGAGTGGGTAGTACCCGCTGGCCATTACTTCATGATGGGCGATAACCGCGATAATAGTGCAGACAGCCGTTATTGGGGATTCGTGCCTGAGAAGAATCTGGTAGGTAAAGCCACTGCGATCTGGATGAGTTTTGAAAAGCAGGAAGGTGAATGGCCAACGGGCGTCAGATTGAGCCGTATCGGTGGTATTCACTAATAGCGTTTTGCCAACTGCAGCCAATTAGGCTGCAGTTTATATGGTCAAGATCCCTATGGATTTCGAGTTGCAGCTAGGCGACACGCTATTTAATCCCCAGGAGCTTACTTTTGGGTAAGTGACTGGGGGGAAATAGTGCAGGTAACAACGCTGCAGCTTGAAAGACGACGGGAAAAACGCAGCAATATATTTCCACTCGTTGTAGAATAGCCCCTCGAGCGATAAAAGTTGGCCCCTTTTGGGCGCCACTGCAAACGAAACAGCTTTGGATTGGCTTTTGGCAAAGCAGGCCTGTTCCGTATGCTGCAAGTTTTTGACGCATTCTTGATCTATTGGTAACTCATGAACCCCATCGTAATAAACAGGCTGCAGCGGAAGCTGGGCTACACTTTTCAACAGCAGGAGCTCTTACTGCAAGCGTTAACTCACCGTAGCGCCAGCAGTAAACACAATGAACGTCTCGAGTTTCTGGGTGATTCGATCCTTAGTTTTGTCATCGCCAATGCGCTCTACCAGCGTTTTCCTCGCGTAGACGAGGGAGACATGAGCCGCATGCGTGCCACGCTGGTGCGGGGCAATACGTTGGCGGAGATGGCGCGTGAATTCGATCTGGGCGAGTGTTTACGCCTTGGGCCGGGCGAACTGAAAAGTGGTGGATTCCGCCGCGAGTCAATCCTGGCGGATACGGTGGAGGCACTGATTGGCGGTGTGTTCCTGGATAGCGATATTCAAAACGTTGAGCGACTGATTTTGGACTGGTATCGTAGCCGGTTGGACGAAATCAGCCCCGGTGATAAGCAGAAAGACCCGAAAACCCGCTTGCAGGAGTTTTTACAAGGTCGTCATCTGCCGTTGCCAACATATCTGGTGGTGCAGGTTCGCGGTGAGGCGCACGATCAGGAGTTTACTATCCACTGTCAGGTGAGTGGTTTGAGCGAGCCCGTCGTGGGCACCGGCTCAAGCCGCCGTAAAGCCGAGCAGGCGGCAGCGGAACAAGCGCTGAAAAAGCTGGAGCTTGAATGAGCGAAGAAAAACAATACTGCGGTTTTATTGCGATCGTAGGTCGTCCCAACGTGGGCAAATCCACGTTGCTGAACCAACTGCTGGGGCAAAAAGTCTCCATCACCTCGCGTAAACCACAGACGACCCGTCACCGTATTATGGGTATCGATACCGATGGCGCTTATCAGGCCATTTACGTCGACACCCCGGGTCTGCATATCGAAGAAAAGCGCGCCATCAACCGTTTGATGAACCGCGCGGCCAGCAGCTCAATCGGCGACGTCGAGCTGGTGATCTTCGTCGTAGAAGGCACGAACTGGACTGCCGATGATGAAATGGTGGTCAACAAGCTGCGCAGCCTGAAAAGCCCGGTGCTGCTGGCGATCAACAAGGTCGACAACGTTACCGACAAATCCAAGCTGTTGCCGCACATTGCGTTCCTAAGCAAGCAGATGAACTTCCTTGATGTGGTGCCGATCTCTGCCGAAAAAGGCATGAACGTGGACACTATTGCGGCTATCGCGCGCAAAGTGTTGCCGGAAGCGGAACACCATTTCCCGGACGATTACATCACTGACCGTTCTCAGCGCTTTATGGCGTCGGAAATCATCCGTGAAAAGCTGATGCGTTTCCTGGGTGAGGAGCTGCCTTACTCGGTGACGGTCGAAATCGAACAGTTCGTACCGAATGAGCGCGGTGGTTACGACGTGCACGGTCTGATCCTGGTTGAGCGTGAAGGCCAGAAGAAGATGGTTATCGGCAACAAAGGTTCAAAGATCAAGACCATCGGTATTGAAGCCCGTCAGGACATGGAACAGATGTTTGAAGCTAAAGTGCATCTGGAGCTGTGGGTGAAAGTGAAATCCGGCTGGGCGGACGACGAACGTGCGCTGCGTAGCCTGGGCTATACCGACGACCTGAAATAAACTATCCAATGGATGGCTGGGAGCGCGCTTTCGTCCTGCATGGGCGGCCCTTTAGTGAAACCAGCCTGATGCTGGACTTGTTCACGGAAGGCCATGGGCGGGTGCGCTTGCTGGCAAAAGGCGCACGCAGTCGTCGTTCCAATCTAAAGGGTTGTTTGCAACCCTTTACTCCTCTGTTAGTACGCTGGGGCGGTCGTGGCGAAGTCAAAACGCTGCGCGGTGCCGAAGCGGTCTCCCTTGGTTTACCCCTCAGCGGCATGATGCTTTACAGTGGCCTTTACGTGAATGAACTGTTGTCACGGGTGCTGGAGCAGGAGGGCAACTATTCGGTGTTGTTCTTCGATTATCTGCAATGCTTACAGGCTTTGGCGGCGGAGGACAGTTCCCCGGAACATGCCCTGCGGCAGTTCGAGTTGGCGCTGTTGGGGCACCTGGGTTACGGGCTGGATTTTCTACATTGTGCTGGCAGCGGCGAACCGGTGGATGACGGCATGACCTATCGCTATCGCGAAGAAAAAGGCTTTATCGCCAGCCTGGTGGTGGATCATTACAGTTTTACCGGCCGTGAACTCCGTGCCCTGTATGAACGCCAATTCCCCGATGCAGCAACCCTGCGTGCAGCCAAGCGCTTTACCCGTATGGCGTTGAAACCCTATCTCGGTGGTAAGCCACTGAAGAGCCGTGAACTGTTTCGTCAGTTCGTGCGCAAACAACCTGATACCCCCGTCGACGAAGCCTGAGCGGTTTCTGCTTTTGCCGTTTTGCCCGCCCGTGTAAACTGCTGCTACTGAAAATGACTTAGTAGAGGGTTGTCATGGCTGATTTACTGCTGGGCGTCAATATCGATCATATTGCCACGTTACGTAACGCGCGCGGCACCAATTACCCGGACCCGGTGCAGGCGGCATTTATTGCCGAGCAGGCGGGTGCCGATGGCATCACCGTTCACCTGCGTGAAGATCGCCGTCATATCACCGACCGCGACGTGCGTATCCTGCGCCAAACCATCCAGACCCGTATGAACCTGGAAATGGCCGTCACCGATGAAATGCTCGATATCGCCATTGAGCTGAAACCTCAGTTTTGCTGTCTGGTGCCGGAAAAACGTCAGGAAGTGACCACCGAAGGCGGGTTGGACGTGGCCGGGCAGCAGGACAAAATGGCGGTGGCGGTTGAACGCCTGGCACAGGCTGGCATTTTGGTTTCGTTGTTTATCGATGCCGATCACCGCCAGATCGACGCGGCGGTGGCCGTAGGCGCACCTTATATCGAGATCCATACCGGTGCTTATGCCGAAGCGCAGGGCGATCTGGCGATTCAAGCCGAGCTCAAGCGCATTGCCAAAGCGGCCACCTACGCGGCCAGCAAAGGCCTGAAGGTGAATGCGGGCCACGGTTTGACCTATCATAACGTGCAGCCGATCGCCGCGCTGCCAGAGATGTATGAGCTGAATATCGGGCATGCCATCATTGGCCAGGCGGTGATGAGCGGTTTACCGGCCGCGGTGGCGGACATGAAACTGTTGATGCGGGAAGCGCGTCGCTAATGGCGATACTGGGCTTGGGAACCGACATCGTGGAGATGGCGCGTATCGAAGCGGTGGTGGAACGTAGCGGCGATCGCCTGGCTCGCCGGGTGTTAAGCCCGGCCGAATGGGAGGTGTATCAGCAGCATCAGCAGCCGGTACGCTTCCTGGCTAAACGTTTTGCGGTCAAAGAGGCCGCCGCCAAGGCGTTCGGCACCGGCATCCGCAACGGCCTGGCGTTCAATCAGTTCGAAGTGTTCAATGATGGCTTGGGGAAACCCAATATCCGGCTGCATGAACGTGCTGCCGAGCTGGCGCAGGAGATGGGGGTGAAGTCGATCCATGTTTCTCTGGCGGATGAACGCCGCTATGCCTGTGCTACGGTGATCATCGAGGGGTAAGGACGGATTTGCCCTGAGTGGTTGTCAGGTGCCGGAGTCAATCTAGTCCCCTCATCCCAACCTTCTCCCACAGAGAGAAGGAGCTAGTTAGGTGTCGCCGTCTGTTACAGAAGTAAGTCTATGGCACCTTCGTTGGAAGAGCAAAGGTGAGCTCAGTAACGATAAATAGCTCGATCGGCCCCCTCTCCCTTTGGGTGAGGGCATTTAACTCACAGGCTATCGGCATGGTGCAGCACGACAAACTTATCCCACAGCTGTTCCTGGTTCTCTACGTGCTGCGGATCGGTAATGATGGTGTTATCGATCGGGCACACCTGCTGGCAGGTTGGGGTCTCGTAATGCCCCACGCATTCGGTGCAGCGGTTGGCATCGATCTGATAAATCTCATCCCCCATCGAAATCGCCTGGTTCGGGCATTCCGGCTCGCACATATCGCAGTTGATACATTTGCGTGTGATTAGCAGGGCCATGGCAACTCTCTCATTATTTACAGGGGTATTTCGCGGAGCGCAGATTATACGCCTTACACCCGTTTTTTCACTAATTGTTCGCTGTGGTGGATGCGATCGTGGGTTTGATCGAGCTCGTGCTGGAGCAGCGCCATAAACAGCAGGTCGGTCAGGGCGAACTGCGCGGTGCTGGAGGATATCGCCGCGCTGCGGATATTGGGCTCTTGCGCAATGGTATAAAGGCAGTGATCGGCCCGTTGCTGTAGACCATTAGGCGAGAAGCTGGTCAGTGCCAACACCTTGGCTCCGGCAATACGTGCTTTTTCGGCGGCCAGGTTGATTTCACGCCGCTCGCCGCTAAACGAGATCGCCAGCAGCAGGTCCTCCTTACTCAGCGCCTTTATCGTCGCCAGTTGAACGTACATATCCGCTTCTGCCACCGCCATCACGCCAATCTTTAGCAGCTTGAACGACAGGTCTTTGGCCACTAGCCCGGAAGCCCCGATGCCAACCAAGATCACCCGCCGCGCCGCACGCAGCATCTCCAGGGCGGTAAGTAGCCGCTGTTCACTGTTGATATCCAGAGTAGCTCGTAATGCGGCCTGCTTTTCCAGCAGCAATTTCTCACCGACGGTTTTGAGTGGATCGCTGCTCAGAATATGATTATGTACAGTCACCACCGGTGCGACCTGCGGTTGAGCCAGCACTTCACCCAATGCCAGTTTCAGCGCCGGAAATCCTTTGTAGCCCAGTTTCTGGGCAAACTTGACCACGCTCGATTGGCTGACACCGGCCAACTGGGCCAGCTTTTGTGAGCTGAGGTGGCGGGCCTGTTCGGCGTTATCCAACAGAAAGTCCGCCAGTTTGCGATCGTTTTGTGCCAGCGTTGGGTAAATCTGACGAATGCGAAGAAGGGTACTCATGGTTTTTTCCTTTGAGCCAGCTGGCATTCTGCCATGCCGGTGGCAAAACGGGCAGCAATCATTTTTGCGAGCAGCAACACTATGACTTGATGAGTTAACGCGCCTTTGGCGTTGACCAATGTCGGTTGTATCTGGTCGGTCTAGTGATTACGATAATAGCCGGTTGTATTTTCACCTGCATAATGGGGTCAACGATCCCGAGGAGTAACGCTTGACTGACAAACCGGTTGCACAGGCCCAGCGCGTGGTATTTTTCGATCTGGATGGCACCTTGCATCAGGAAGACATGTTTGGCAGTTTCCTGCGCTTTTTGCTACGGCATCTGCCGTTGAACCTGGTGCTGCTGGTGCCACTGTTGCCCATTATCGGATTGGGTTTGTTGATCGGTGGGCGGGCAACGCGCTGGCCCATGAGCCTGCTATTGTGGGCAATGACTTTTGGCCGTTCAGAGGCCAGGCTGAAAGCACTGGAGGCGAAATTCGTCGACTATTTTCGCCGTAAGGTCACCGCCTTTCCGGTCGTGCAGATGCGTTTGCGCCAGTACCTGGATGCCCAGGATGCTCAGGTGTGGTTGATCACCGGCTCGCCGGAACGGCTGGTGGAGCAGGTTTATCGGGACTCTGCGTTCCTGCCACGGGTACAACTGGTGGGGAGCAGCATTGTGCGTCGTTACGGGGGCTGGGTATTGCCCATGCGCTGCCTGGGAGTTCAAAAGGTGGTGCAACTGGAGCAGCGTCTGGGAGCGCCATTGAAATTGTTCAGTGGCTACAGCGACAGCAAGCAGGATAACCCTTTGCTCTACTTTTGCGAACACCGCTGGCGGGTAGGTAAAGAAGGCGAGTTACAGCAGTTGGATTAAATGAGGCTCCCTCAGTAAAACGAGGGAGCCTGGCAGCGGTTACATGGCTGCTTTAAAGATTGCAACGATCTGTTCGTGGCTTGCCTGAATTGGGTTGGTAAATCCGCAGGCGTCGTTCAGGGCGTTAGTGGCTAACGTAGCAAAGTCTTCTTCTTTGACTTGCAGATCGCGTAAGCCAGCAGGAATTCCCACGTCTTTCGCCAGTTGGCGAATGGCGGCGATACAAGCGGCAGCCCCTTGCTCATCGCTAAGGCCTGCAACATTTACGCCCATAGCGGCGGCAATGTCTTTCAGACGCCCAGCGGCAACCTGAGTATTGAACTCTTGCACGTGCGGCAACAGCACGGCGTTACACACGCCATGTGGCAGGTTGTAGAAACCACCCAACTGGTGCGCCATAGCGTGCACATAACCCAATGAGGCGTTATTAAATGCCATACCGGCCAGGAACTGGGCATAGGCCATGTTCTCGCGCGCCTGCATGTTTTGCCCATCGTTGACCGCATCACGTAAAGACTCGGCAATCATGGTGGCGGCTTTCAGCGCGCAGGCATCGGTGATTGGGTTGGCGGCGCTGGAGACGTAAGCTTCGATAGCGTGGGTCAGAGCATCCATACCCGTGGCGGCGGTCAGGCCTTTTGGCATGCCAGCCATCAGGTGAGGATCGTTTACCGACAGGATCGGGGTGACATGCTTGTCGACAATCGCCATTTTGATGTGGCGCGCTTCGTCGGTGATGATACAAAAACGCGTCATCTCGGAAGCGGTACCCGCAGTGGTGTTGATCGCGACGACCGGCAGCTGCGGTTTAGCTGAGCGATCAACCCCTTCATAGTCTTTGATTTCCCCGCCGTTAGCGGCGACCAGGGCAATCCCTTTCGCACAGTCATGCGGCGAACCGCCACCCAGAGAAACGACACAGTCGCAGTGATGTTCGCGCAACAGTGCCAGGCCCTGTTTTACGTTTTCCGTGGTCGGGTTGGGATGCGTGCCGTCATAGACGCAGCTTTCAATGTCTTGTGCCGCTAACAGGGCTTGCACCTGAGCTACGACGCCAATGCCGTTCAAAACCTTGTCGGTCACGATCAGTGCGTTATGCAGACCATGCTCTTTCATGGTTTTTGCCGCGTCTTCCAGACAGCCGGAACCAATCATGTTGACGGAAGGGATAAAGAATGTTGAGGCAGCCATAACCTACTCCTTATAAAGGCTTTTTGCGTGAGGTAAACCTTATCGTGCTAATGCATAAGAGAATATGATCTATCACAATTTAGTTAGAAAAAATTTGCTTAATTTTACGGCTTGATTTTCCACCAGTTTATAACGTTTATCTGAAATTCTAAGAGGTGAACAAAATTTAATCATCATTAAATATGATGTTATTGATTTGTTGGTGGCGTTTTGAGCGATCGACAAACGTGGCAGGTTCAGGCTTATTTGCATCAACAAGGCCGAGTGGCTGCGGCAAAAGGGACTAGTGTGTATAATGCCCGCCGCGATGCGCACGAGGACTGATGTGGTGAATGAATATAGTGATGAGTATTGGATGCGTCAGGCGTTAAGCCTGGCTCAACGTGCGCAGGAAGAAGGTGAGGTGCCGGTTGGGGCGCTGCTGGTGCTGGACAATCAGGTGATTGGCGAAGGTTGGAACCGGCCGATCGGCCGCCACGATCCCACCGCTCATGCTGAAATCATGGCGCTGCGGCAGGGGGGGGCGGTATTGCAGAATTACCGCCTGCTGAATGCCACGCTGTATGTCACGCTGGAGCCTTGCGTGATGTGCGCCGGGGCTATGGTGCACAGCCGCATCCGTCGTTTGGTATACGGTGCGGCCGATGAAAAAACCGGAGCGGTGGGTTCGCTGGTGGATATTCTGCGCCATCCGGGCATGAATCATCAGGTAGAAATCGTCTCGGGCGTGCTGGCAGAAGAGTGCGCTGCCACCCTCAGCAACTTTTTCCGCATGCGCCGCGATCAGAAAAAAGCGCTGAAACTGGCGCAGCGGGCCGCAAAAGACCCGCAGTAAAGAATTATCGGGAGTAACTACAGGGCCAGCGCCAGTTCGGCCTCCACGGCCGGATAGCCCTTGGCCAGTTCGGCCTGTTTCATCGCTTCTACCGCTTTCTTCTCTTTTTCCAACAGATAGCCCACCAGGCTGACCTGATAACGGCGGATGTTTTCCACGTAGTTATAGGCTTCGCGGCCACGGGCATAGCCATAGGTGAGTGACGGATAGTAGCGCTTCTGGCTCAGCATCGGCAGGCGCTGTTTCACATCGACCCAGCTGTCGGGGTTGCCTTGCTGGCTTTTGGTGAGTTTACGCGCGTCCAGCATATGGCCCCAGCCCATGTTATAGGCGGCCAGTGCGAACCAGATCCGTTCATCTTCCGGCACCGTGTCGGGCACCTTCTCCATCAGACGCTGCAGATAGAGCGCCCCGCCTTGAATACTCTGTTCCGGATCGAGCCTGTCGGTGACGCCCAGGCCGTCGGCAGTAGCTCTGGTCAGCATCATCAGCCCACGGACCCCGGTGGGGGAGGTCGCCTGCGGATTCCAGTGCGATTCCTGGTAAGCGATGGCGGCCAGCAGCTTCCAGTCAATTTCGCTGGCATACTTTTCAAACAGCGAGCGGAAAGTGGGCAATACCGAGTCGATGGCCGACAGGAAGGTTTTGGTATCAACGTAGTCAAAACTGCCCACGTGCCCCAGATACTTCTCTTCCAATCGGGCCAGCGTGCCGTCTTCTACCCTTTGGCTATAAAAATCCAGCAGCGCGGCGTACAGGCTATCGTCATTGCTGCGCTTAAGATACCAGGTCACAGGTTCTTCATCGGTAATGTCAAAAGCGACGGCCAGCTGTGGATGGATGCGTTGCAACAGGGCAATGGTCACGGAGTCGCCGATGGTGTAATCCAGCTTGCCATCGGCCACCTGTTCCAGCAGCTCTTTCGAGGTCATATCGCTCGACGCTTCCCAACTGAGATCGGGGTATTTGCTTTGTTTGAGCTGCTTTAGCGTGCTGACGTGGGCTGAACCGGAGGCGACCGCCAGCTTGCCTTTGATATCGGCAAAGGTTTTTGGCCGCGTGGTTCCCAGCCGGTAAACCAACTGCTGGGAAACGGAATAGTACGCTGGGCCGGTACTGGCCCGGCTGAGGCGATCCCGGTTGTAGATCAGCCCGGCGGCGAGAATATCGGCATTGTCATCATCGAGATCGTCAAACAGGTCATTGATGTTTTGGTGTGGGATCACCACCAGCTTGACCCCCAGGTAGTTGGCAAAACTTTTGGCCAGCTCATAGTCAAGGCCACTAGGCCCCTGTGGGGTAGTGAAATAGGTTAACGGTGAGTTTAACGTGCTGACGCGCAGTTCCCCCCGCGCTTTGATCGCCTCGAGTTGGCCTCCCTGTCCACCACGCCAGGCGATATTGGGCCACAGGGCAAGCGCCAGCAGTAGGGCTACAACACCGATTAGAATGTAATTTATTTTTAGGCGTTTCAAATAGTTATCTCAAATAAATGCACGCTTTATGTTGACCGTAATCAGGTTTTTTTTATGGTTAAATCACCAGTGCCGGGGCATTTTGCGCAACATTACGCCAGCGCGCAACTTTATTGATAGGTTATGAGAATTCGGCAGCGGGAATAGCTTTTATCAATAATAGCTACGCAAACGGTTTCGTCGGCGACTTGGATTATCTATAATGGCGCGCGTTTTCCCCCTGTTGCGCCCAATGAAGTGCTGAACCCAGTTGCTTCGAAGACGAGAGAACTTTGATTATGGAAATACTGCGTGGTTCGCCCGCTTTATCGGCTTTTCGTATTACCAAACTACTGTCCCGCTGCCAGGATGCTCAACTCCCGATCGTTGATATCTATGCTGAGTACGTTCACTTTGCCGATGTCAGCGTACCGTTAAGCGTCGAAGAGCAGGCCAAGCTGCAGCGGTTGCTCAAGTACGGCCCTTCTCTCGCTGAACATGCTCCGCAAGGCCGACTGCTGTTGGTGACGCCACGCCCGGGCACCATTTCGCCGTGGTCTTCCAAAGCCACCGATATCGCCCATAACTGTGGCCTGACGCAGGTGGTTCGTCTTGAACGCGGCCTGGCATTTTATGTCACAGCGCCGACCCTGACCGAGGCCCAGTGGCAACAGCTTGCCACCCTGCTGCACGATCGCATGATGGAAACGGTATTCAGCGAGTTGCAGCAGGCGGAAACACTGTTCTCTCATCATCAGCCCGCTCCGTATCAGACGGTGGATATCCTGGCGCAAGGCCGCAGCGCGCTGGAACAGGCCAACACCAAACTGGGGCTGGCCCTGGCGCAGGACGAGATCGACTACCTGCTGGCCGCCTTTACCGAGTTGGGGCGCAACCCAACGGATATTGAGCTGTACATGTTCGCACAGGCCAACTCCGAACATTGCCGCCACAAGATTTTCAATGCCGACTGGGTCATCGACGGCGAACAGCAACCGAAGTCGCTGTTCAAAATGATCAAAAATACCTTTGAGCAGACGCCGGACTACGTGCTTTCTGCTTATAAAGATAACGCAGCGGTGATGGAGGGTTCCCAGGTAGGGCGCTTCTTTGCCGCGCCGCAAAGCGGCCTGTATGACTATCATCAGGAAGAAGCACACATCCTGATGAAGGTGGAAACCCACAACCATCCAACGGCGATCTCGCCTTGGCCAGGCGCTGCGACCGGTTCTGGCGGTGAGATCCGCGATGAAGGCGCAACAGGCCGTGGCGCGAAGCCGAAAGCTGGCCTGGTAGGGTTCTCGGTTTCCAACCTGCGTATTCCGGGTTTCGAACAGCCTTGGGAGCAGGATTTCGGCAAACCGGATCGCATCGTTACCGCGCTGGATATCATGACCGAAGGCCCATTGGGCGGCGCGGCATTCAATAACGAGTTTGGTCGTCCGGCGCTGGTCGGTTACTTCCGTACTTATGAAGAGCGCGTCAATAGCCACAACGGCGTTGAGCTGCGTGGCTACCACAAACCGATCATGCTGGCAGGCGGCCTGGGCAACATCCGCGCCGATCATGTGCAAAAAGGTGAGATCACCGTTGGTGCCAAACTGGTGGTGCTGGGTGGCCCGGCGATGAACATCGGTTTGGGCGGCGGGGCGGCTTCGTCGATGGCCTCTGGCCAGTCTGATGCCGATTTGGATTTTGCTTCGGTGCAGCGTGATAACCCGGAAATGGAACGCCGCTGCCAGGAAGTGATCGACCGCTGCTGGCAGATGGGCGATAGCAACCCGATCCTGTTTATCCACGATGTGGGTGCCGGTGGCCTGTCGAACGCGATGCCGGAACTGGTTAGCGATGGTGGCCGCGGTGGCCGTTTCGAACTGCGTGACATTCTCAACGACGAGCCGGGCATGAGCCCGCTGGAAGTGTGGTGTAACGAATCCCAAGAGCGTTATGTGATGGCGGTAGCGCCTGAGCAGATGGCGACCTTCGAGGAAATCTGCCGCCGTGAGCGCGCGCCTTTCGCGGTGATTGGCGAAGCGACGGAAGAACGCCATCTGACGCTCAACGATCGTCACTTTGACAATCAGCCGATCGACATGCCGTTGGATGTGCTGCTGGGCAAAACGCCAAAAATGACCCGCGACGTGAAACGTCAACAGGCGAGCGGCGAAGCGTTGCAGCGTGCTGGTATCTCCATTGCCGATGCGGTCGAGCGGGTGCTGCACTTGCCAGCCGTCGCGGAGAAAACCTTCCTGATCACCATTGGCGACCGTACCGTCACCGGCATGGTTGCGCGTGACCAGATGGTCGGCCCGTGGCAGATCCCGGTAGCCGACTGTGCAGTAACCACAGCCAGCCTGGACAGCTATTACGGGGAAGCGATGTCGATCGGTGAGCGTGCTCCCGTCGCATTGCTGGATTTTGCCGCCTCTGGCCGCCTGGCGGTAGGGGAAGCGTTGACCAACCTGGCCGCAGTGGAAATCGGTTCGCTCAAGCGGGTGAAACTTTCCGCCAACTGGATGGCCGCAGCGGGCCACCCTGGCGAAGATGCCGGTCTGTATGAAGCGGTGAAGGCGGTGGGGGAAGAACTTTGCCCAGCATTGGGGATTACCATTCCGGTGGGTAAAGACTCGATGTCGATGAAAACCCGTTGGCAGGAAGGCAATGAACAGCGGGAAATGACGTCACCATTGTCGCTGGTGATCACCGCATTTGCTCGCGTCGAAGATGTGCGCCACACCGTGACGCCGCAACTGCGTACCGACAAAGGTGATAGCGCACTGTTACTGATCGACCTGGGTAATGGCCACAATGCCCTGGGGGCAACGGCGTTGGCGCAGGTCTATCGCCAACTGGGCGACAAGCCAGCCGATGTACGCAACGTGGAGCAATTGGCCGGTTTCTTCAACGCGATGCAGCAGCTGGTGGCGGATCGTGCGCTGTTGGCCTATCACGACCGTTCCGATGGCGGCCTGTTGGTCACCTTGGCCGAGATGGCATTTGCCGGGCATTGCGGCGTGGAAGTCGATATTCAGGCGCTGGGTTCCGACGCCTTGGCTGCCTTGTTCAACGAGGAACTGGGTGCGGTGATCCAGGTGCCAGCTGCGCAGCTGGCAGCCGTACAGCAAGTATTTGCCCAACACGGTCTGACGGATAACGTACATCACCTTGGCCAGGCGCTGAGTGGCGATCGTTTCGTTATCACCAGCGCTGGCAAACCGGTGTACAGCGAAAGCCGCAACACCCTGCGTACCTGGTGGGCTGAAACCACCTGGCAGATGCAGCGCCTGCGTGATAACCCGGAATGTGCCGATCAGGAGCACCAGGCCAAGCAGGATGAACGCGATCCGGGCCTGAACGTCAAGCTGACCTTCGCGACCGATGACGACATCGCGGCACCTTATATCGCCAAGGGCGCACGCCCCAAGGTTGCGGTATTGCGTGAGCAAGGGGTTAACTCCCACGTTGAGATGGCGGCGGCGTTCCACCGTGCCGGTTTTGATGCGGTTGACGTTCACATGAGCGATCTGCTGGCAGGCCGCCGCGATCTGCAAGAGTTCCACACGTTAGTGGCCTGTGGCGGCTTCTCTTATGGCGACGTGTTGGGTGCCGGGGAAGGCTGGGCGAAATCGATACTGTTCAACGAGCGCGTACGTGATGAGTTTGCCGATTTCTTCCATCGCCCGCAGACCTTGGCACTGGGCGTTTGTAACGGTTGCCAGATGATGTCTAACCTGCGTGAACTGATCCCGGGGGCTGAACATTGGCCGCGCTTTGTGCGCAACCTGTCGGATCGTTTCGAAGCGCGCTTCAGTCTGGTGGAAGTGGCCAGTAGCCCGTCGCTGTTTATGCAGGGTATGACAGGCTCGCGCATGCCGATTGCCGTTTCTCATGGTGAAGGCCATGTAGAAGTGCGCGATGCGGCGCATCTGGCGGCGTTGGAACATCACGGCCTGGTTGCGTTGCGCTTTGTCGACAATCATGGTCAAGTGACCGAAGCTTACCCTGCCAACCCGAACGGTTCACCGAATGGGATTACCGCAGTGACCAGCAGCAATGGCCGCGCCACCGTAATGATGCCGCATCCTGAACGCGTGTTCCGCACCGTCAGCAACTCCTGGCATCCAGAGGAGTGGGGTGAAGACAGCCCTTGGATGCGCATGCTCCGCAACGCTCGCAAGCAACTGGGGTGATTTAACCTGAGTTTTGCGTGAAAGTTTACTAAGGCGCCGCGTTGGCGCCTTTTTTTATTTCTTTATTTTTTAAGTGGTTAGCTAATATGTCGGTTTTTTGAGACAAAGGCCATATTGCCTGTCTCTAAAAAGAGACATTTAACTCATTGATTTTAATCAGGGTTAAAGCGATTGGATTTAGTTGTCGTGTTTTGGCGACGGTGTGTCGGATTAATACTCAAACTCGACTACCCTGGTAGCGCGCTGGACGTGACGTTAAAATAATTTATTGTTAATAAACAATATGATAAAAATATTTTTATAAAGTTGGCACGGATGGTGCATTATAACTATCAGTTGCTCATTCACCTTTTTATGATTGGCCCCGTCTAGTACGGAACAGCGCCTCATAAGCCTCCGAATGATGCCTAAGAAATGGTGCCTATCGTCCAACCAAACCGATAACAGACGCGCAAGCGACTTTATCAAGCATCGGACGACACGTGGAGTGAGGCACCGCCTAGTATCCAACTGTGATGAAGCGTTCATCAATCCCGGATACTTTTTGGATGCTATTCGTCCTGATCAGATGCCAGCCTAGTGCTACATCACCTGGGGACGAGGAGTAAGGGCATCCACATATTCCTTGCGATGGGGCATCATGCCCCAGCGTCAATATCCAAACCGCATTGCCTTCGTTATTTCCCTCTATACGTTCCCAAACCACATCAATTTCCTCTTTTGGGGATAACGCGTTTTTGCTTATCTAAGCGCCATTAATCCGCTGCCGGGCTTTTCTCTCCCCGGATTGTCGGTTAGCATCTGGGCAGACTAGAGATAATGAGATGATTTCTTTGAAAAGATGGCGTCTATTTCCACGCTCGTTGCGCCAATTGGTCGTAATGGCGTTCCTGCTGGTGCTGTTACCGCTGCTGGTATTGGCTTATCAGGCCTACCAAAGCCTGGATCATCTCAGCGCGCAGGCGGCAGATATCAACCGTACGACGCTGGTGGATGCCCGCCGTAGTGAGGCAATGACCAGCGTGGCGCTGGAAATGGAGCGCAGCTATCGCCAGTATTGCGTACTGGTCGATCCGACCCTGGAGCGGCTGTACCAGAACCAGCGAAAACAGTATTCACAAATGCTGGATGCCCACGCCCCGATCCTGCCGGACGAACGTTACTACCAGACGCTACGTAAACTGCTGACTCAGCTTGCCACCATCAAGTGCCAGAGCAGCGGGCCGGACAAGGACGCTTCACAACTGTTAGAGTCTTTTTCACATTCCAACGCCGAAATGGTCCAGGCCACCCGCACCGTGATTTTTTCCCGTGGGCAGCAACTGCAACAGGCGATCGCCGAGCGCGGCCAATACTTTGGCTGGCAGGCGCTGTTGCTGTTCCTGGTCAGCGTGCTGTTGGTGGTACTGTTTACCCGCATGATTATCGGGCCCGTCAAGGCCGTTGAGCGTATGATTAACCGCTTGGGGGAAGGGCGACCCATCGGCATGACGGCGTCCTTTAAAGGCCCACGTGAACTGCGTTCTTTGGCTCAGCGTATTGTCTGGTTGAGCGAGCGCCTGGCCTGGCTGGAATCACAGCGCCATGAGTTCCTGCGCCATATCTCTCATGAGCTGAAAACGCCGCTGGCCAGCATGCGTGAAGGCACCGAGCTGTTGGCCGATGGTGTGGCAGGCCCGCTCACCTCCGATCAGAAAGAGGTGGTGGCGATCCTCGATCAGAGCAGCCGCCATCTACAATTGCTGATTGAGCAACTGCTGGATTACAACCGCAAACTGGCAGATGGCCCGTCGGAACATGAAAACGTCGAGCTGGAAGAACTGGTGGACATGGTGGTCGCCGCCCACAGTTTGCCAGCACGTGCCAAGATGATCCGTACGGAAGTCAAACTTGAGGCGGAAATCTGCTGGGCAGAGCCTACGCTATTAATGCGCGTACTGGATAATCTCTACTCCAATGCGGTGCACTACGGCAAGGAATCCGGTAACATTTGGATCCGCAGCCGCCAGGTCGGCCAACGGGTACAGATTGACGTTGCCAATACCGGCAGCGCGATCCCGCAAGCGGAACGAACCATGATTTTTGAGCCTTTTTTCCAGGGGAGTCACCAGAGAAAAGGGGCCGTTAAAGGAAGCGGACTGGGGCTGAGCATTGCACAGGACTGTATTCGCCGTATGCGAGGCGAATTGACATTAGTGGATCTCGCCGATGCCGACGTCTGCTTCCGTATTGAATTGCCATTAACCGCCGAGAATGAATAAATAATGTACACAGGGTCTAATCGCGCTTATCAATCGCAGACCGAAGGTTCACCGCGTGTTTCTCTACGCGCACCGCTCGGCAAACATTCGCTTTCTTTTTTGGGCACGATCCTTTTTGCCCCGTTTCTGCTGATCGGCTGTGTCGATCGTGCCGTCAGTAGCGGCCCGGCCCAGCAGCAACAGGAAGCGATCCCGGATACCAAGGTGGTGGATTACCGCATTGCACCTTGCGATACGCTATGGCAACTTGACGAAAAAGAAGCCTTGGAAAACTCACTCTTTTGGCTGCGGGCGATGGACTGCGCCGATCGTATCGGCTCCACGCAGGCCAGAGCCTTAGCGAAAACCCTGCCGGGCAACAATTGGCAGAACGTGTTCAAGCAAAGCATTTTGTTGGGCAGCGCTGAGCCAAGCTCGAGTGAGCGCCGCCAGATCATCGATCGTCTGAACAGCTATCGTCTCGAGTTCCCTAACTCGCTGCGTCCATTGCTGCAACTGTGGCGTCAGCAGCAGGCGTTGCAAGTGAGCCTGTTTGACGAGCGGGCGCGTTACCAGCACCTGCAGGAAAGTTCGGACAGCCAGATCGATTCGCTGCGCCAGAACCAGATCCATCTGCAGAGCCAGTTGCAGGAGACCTCCCGCAAACTGGAGAACCTGACCGATATCGAACGCCAGCTTTCCTCACGCAAGCAACTGCAGGGGGAAATCCCGGAAAGCAGCGTGGCGCAGCCTAAAGCAGATGCCGCAGGCAAGCCCGCAGCACCCGCCAAAGTGGCCGAGCCCGCAGAGCCAGCCCCGGTGACTGAAACCGGTACCGCCTTGCCGGTAGAGCCGGAAGAGACCTACACGCCGCCCGCGGCTAACAAGGAGTCCCCAGCGCAATGACAGCTCGCAAACCGGCCAATCTTTTGTTGGTTGACGACGATCCCAGCCTGCTTAAGCTGTTGGGAATGCGCCTGACCAGCGAAGGTTTTCACGTTACCACGGCGGAAAGCGGACAAGAGGCTTTGCGCCTGCTGGCCCGCGAAAAGATCGACCTGGTGATCAGCGATCTGCGGATGGATGAAATGGACGGCATGGCGCTGTTTGCCGAGATCCAGAAATACCAGCCGGGGATGCCGGTGATCATTCTGACCGCACACGGTTCTATCCCGGATGCGGTGGCGGCGACCCAACAGGGGGTGTTCAGCTTCCTGACCAAGCCGGTCGATCGCGATGCGTTGTATAAGGCGATCGATGAAGCGCTGTCGCTGTCGTCGATCCCGGCCGGTGATGACAGCTGGCGTGAGGATTTTGTCACCCGCAGCCCGATTATGCTGCGGTTGCTTGAACAGGCCAAGATGGTCGCCCAGTCGGACGTCAGCGTGCTGATCAATGGCCAGAGCGGCACCGGCAAAGAGGTGCTGGCACAGGCCATCCATGCGGCCAGCCCGCGGGCCAAGAAAGCCTTTATCGCCATCAACTGCGGTGCGTTGCCGGAGCAACTGCTGGAGTCGGAGCTGTTTGGTCATGCCAAGGGGGCGTTCACCGGTGCCGTCAGCAGCCGTGAAGGTTTGTTCCAGGCGGCAGAAGGGGGCACGCTGTTCCTGGATGAGATTGGCGATATGCCGCTCTCGCTGCAGGTAAAATTGCTACGCGTGTTGCAGGAACGCAAGGTGCGCCCACTGGGCAGCAACCGCGATCTGGATATTGACGTACGTATCATTTCCGCCACCCACCGCGATCTGCCTAAGGCGATGGTAAAAAACGAGTTCCGTGAAGATCTCTATTACCGTCTGAACGTGGTTAACCTGAAAATACCGGCGCTCAACGAGCGGGCCGAAGATATCCCGCTGCTGGCCAACCATCTGCTACGTGCTTCGGCGCTGCGCCACAAACCTTTTGTACGCAGTTTCTCCTCCGATGCCATGAAACGCCTGATGACCGCCAGTTGGCCCGGCAACGTGCGCCAGTTGGTGAACGTGATCGAGCAGTGCGTGGCATTGACCACGGCGCCGGTGATCAGTGAAGCGCTGGTCGAGCAGGCTCTGGAAGGGGAAAACACGGCGCTGCCGACCTTTGTCGAGGCGCGCAACCAGTTTGAATTACACTATTTACGTAAACTGTTGCAGATCACCAAGGGTAACGTCACCCAGGCCGCGCGCATGGCGGGCCGTAACCGTACTGAGTTCTATAAATTGTTGTCGCGCCATGAACTGGATGCCAACGATTTCAAAGAATGATGTTTTCTTTTCTGAACCTGCATGCGCAGGTTCTCAACAAAGTAGCCGGAATGATTTACACTCCGTTTTCTTTGTTGTGGCATGGCAGACCATAGAGATATGAGCAGATCACTTTCCATTGCGTTAGCCCAGCTGAATTTGCTGGTGGGCGATATTGAAGGCAACAGCGAGCGCATGTTGCAAACCGTGCAGGAGCAGCAGAAGGCGGGAGCCGATCTGGTCATGTTCACCGAACTGGCGCTGTCCGGCTACCCGCCGGAAGACCTGCTGTACCGTGATGATTTCTACCAGCGCTGTGATACTCAGCTAAGCCGCTTGCAGCAGGCCTCCGCCGATGTGGCGATCCTGGTCGGCCACCCGTGGCGTGAAGATGGCAAGCTGTATAACGCGCTGTCCCTGTTCTCTGAGGGGGCCTTGCAGGCCCGTTACTTCAAGCAACAGCTGCCTAACTACGGCGTATTCGATGAGAAGCGCTATTTCCATGCGGGCGATAAAAACTGCGTGGTGGAGCTGAAAGGTTATCGTCTGGGATTGCTGATCTGCGAAGATTTGTGGTTCCCGGAACCGGTCGATGCGGCGAAAGCGGCGGGGGCAGAGATCCTGCTGTCGATCAACGCTTCCCCGTATAACCGTGAAAAGCCGTATATCCGCAAAACCCTGATGGCGGGCCACTGCCAGCGTACCGGTCTGCCGTTGGTCTATCTGAATCAGATCGGCGGGCAGGACGAACTGATTTTCGACGGCTGTTCAAAAGTCTTTGATGCCGCTGGCAATATGACTCATCGCCTGGCGGCTTTCGCCGAGCAGGTGACGCTGCTTGAGTTCAAAGGCCTGGAAGTGGTGCCGATGACGGCTCCGGCGGCGGAGTTGCCACAGCTGGCGCAGGTATATGAAGCGCTGGTGCTGGCCGTACGCGACTATGTGACCAAGAACGGTTTCAAAGGTGCGGTGCTGGGCTTGTCTGGCGGGATCGACTCGGCGCTAACCCTGGCGATCGCCGTGGATGCGTTGGGCAAAGACAAGGTTCAGGCTTTGATGATGCCGTTCCGCTATACGGCAGACATCAGCATCGCCGATGCCAAGGAAGAGGCCGAAATCCTTGGCATCGAATTTGACATCGTCTCGATTGAACCGATGTTCGACGCCTTTATGGGCCAGCTCGCCCCGATGTTTGCTGATAGCGCACGGGATACCACCGAAGAAAACCTGCAGGCCCGCTGCCGTGGCGTGGTGCTGATGGCGTTGTCTAACAAACGCGGTAGCATCGTGTTAACCACGGGTAACAAAAGCGAGGTGGCTGTCGGGTATTGCACGCTGTATGGTGATATGGCCGGTGGCTTCGACGTATTGAAAGATGTGCCGAAAACCCTGGTGTTCAAGCTTTCCGAATACCGTAATACTGTCTCCTACGTGATCCCTCAGCGGGTGATCGATCGTCCACCGTCTGCTGAACTGGCGCCGGATCAGCTCGATCAGGACAGCCTGCCACCGTATGACATTCTGGATGCTATTCTGGAAGGTTATGTCGAGCGCGATAAATCGGTTGCCGATCTGGTTGCTGAGGGCTTTGAAGAAGCGGTGGTGCGCAAGGTGATCCGCCTGGTGGATATCAACGAGTATAAACGCCGTCAGGCCGCCGTCGGGCCGCGCATTACCGCCCGTAACTTTGGCAAAGATCGCCGCTACCCGATCACCTCCGGCTTTGGCCGTAAAAATTGGTAATTAAGGAATAAAAATGAAAAAAATTGACGCGATTATCAAGCCCTTCAAACTGGACGACGTGCGTGAAGCACTTGCTGAAGTAGGCATCACCGGCATGACGGTGACCGAAGTGAAAGGCTTTGGTCGCCAGAAGGGCCATACCGAACTGTACCGTGGTGCCGAGTATATGGTCGACTTCCTGCCAAAGGTTAAAATCGAGATCGTAGTGGCTGACGATATCGTGGACACCTGTGTGGAAACCATCATGCAGACGGCGCAGACCGGTAAAATCGGCGACGGTAAAATCTTTGTCTTCGACGTAGCCCGTGTGGTGCGTATCCGTACCGGCGAGCAGGACGAAGAAGCGATTTAATTATTCGGCTGACAAGCCCAACAGGCTCACAACAAAGGCGCGGCTTAGCTGCGCCTTTGTTGTTTTTGTGCACTGCCTCCCTATTTGCGTTCTAAAAAAGCGAACGATATCGCGTTTTTCACACATTTCCTGATGGCTTACCGGTGAGCATCTACACTCAAACCAACTGTTTTGTTTGAGGTTGCTACCATGATGACGTTACGCCAAATCCGCCATTTTATTGCCGTGGCCGAAACCGGGTCGATCTCGGCGGCGGCGCAGGCGGTGTTTGTGTCACAGTCTTCGCTTACGCTGGCGATCCAGCAGTTGGAAACCGACATTGGTGTGCGGTTGTTTGAACGTCACGCCAAGGGAATGAACCTGACCCACCAGGGGCACCAGTTCCTGCGCCAGTCGTACCTGATCCTGGCAACGGTGGATAATGCCAAGCGCAGCCTGCAACTAGGCACCGAAAGCCTGAGTGGCAAATTGACCATCGGCGTCACCAGCCTGGTGGCGGGGTATTTCCTGGTTGAGCTGCTCAAGCGCTTCAAGTCTGCCTATCCCAACGTGACCATCCAGGTGATTGAGGACGAACGGCCCTATATCGAGCATTTGCTGGTGAGCGGTGAAATTGATATCGGGGTGCTGATCCTGTCAAACATTGAAGACCGCGATGCCTTACAGACCGAAGTGCTGATGCACTCCCCGTATCGCCTGTGGCTGCCGCCGCTGCACCCGCTGCTGGAGCACGAAAGCATCGGTTTGGCAGACGTGGCCAAACAGCCGCTGATCCAACTCAACGTTGATGAAATGGACGTTCATGCCCGGCGTATCTGGGGGAGAGCGGGCCTGAAGCCGGAGATCGCCATGAAAACCGCCTCCACCGAAGCGGTGCGCAGCCTGGTGGCGGCAGGCATGGGCATTGCCATCCTGCCGGATATGGCTTATCGCGCCTGGTCGTTGGAGGGCAATATGATTGAAGCGCGCAAGCTGGTGGATTTGCTGGAACCGCTGGATATCGGCCTGGCGTGGCGGCGTGGCAGCGCACGGCCTGAATTGGTGACGCCATTCCTCACCATTGCGCGGGAGAACAGCAAAACGAACATGACCGGCCTCAAGCCTTCGATTTAATCGAAGGCTGCCTTCAGTATTTAGAATTTGTTGTCCGCAGTGCGCTCGCTTAGTCTGATTAAAACTAACTCATCACATTTAGTTAACGTTTTTGTCACATGAGGCGGCGCAATGGCAGAGTTACAGTTGGTTTCAGGTTTGTCCTGTCGGCAATTCATTAACGGCGAATCGGTCGAGGGTGAAGGCCACCAGGAGACCATTGTTAATCCTGCCAACGGTGAAACTCTGGTTTCCATTGCCGAGGCAACGCCAACTCAGGTGGGTCACGCAGTTGCCGCCGCGCAACGGGCATTTTCCCACTGGTCACGGACCACTCCCGCTTTTCGAGCAACAATCCTGCTGCGTATTGCCGATGCCATTGAACGGCAGGCAGAACATCTGGCGCGCCTTGAAGCGCTGAACTGCGGTAAACCTTTCCATCAGGCACTGAACGACGATCTCCCCGCAGCCATTGACGTATTCCGCTTCTTCGCCGGAGCCGTGCGCACCCAGCAAGGCCAGTTGGCCGGTGAATATGTCGAGGGCCATACCTCAATGATCCGGCGTGACCCGATCGGTGTGGTGGCCTCCATCGCGCCATGGAACTATCCGCTGATGATGGCGGCCTGGAAGATTGCTCCGGCGCTGGCCGCAGGCAACACCGTAGTATTCAAGCCCTCCGAACATACCCCATTGACCATCCTGGCTTTGGTGCCTGCGTTGCAGGAAATCCTGCCGCCAGGCGTGTTGAACATTGTCTATGGCGGTGGCGAAGGGGTGGGTAGTCATCTGGTGGGTCATCCGCAGGTTCGTTTGGTTTCGGTTACCGGCGATATCGTTACCGGGCAAAAAATCCTGCAGGCGGCGGTCAAAAGCGTCAAGCGTACCCATCTGGAACTGGGCGGTAAAGCCCCGGTGATCGTCTGTGACGATGCCGATCTGGATGAGGTCGTCAGCAGTATCCGCACCTTCGGTTACTACAATGCCGGGCAGGATTGCACCGCGGCCTGCCGCATTTACGCCCAGGCAGGAATCTATCCGAAGCTGGTGGAAGCTTTGGGTGAGGCAGTCTCTAGCCTGCGCTTTGCCCGCAAGCGCGACGAAGATAATGAAATCGGCCCACTTATTAGCAGCCGCCAGCGTGACCGGGTGGCCAGCTTTGTCGAACGGGCCCTCAGCCAGCCACATATCGAATTGATCACTGGCGCGGCGGCGCACTCTGGCCCCGGCTTTTACTACCAGCCCACGCTATTGGCTGGCTGCCTGCAAACCGATGAAATCGTCCAGCGTGAAGTGTTTGGCCCGGTGGTCAGCGTGACGCGTTTCGACACCCTGGAGCAGGCGGTGACCTGGGCCAATGACTCCGAATACGGTCTGGCCTCCTCGGTCTGGACACAGAATATCGATCGCGCGCTGCATATCGCGGCGCATTTGCAATATGGCAGCACCTGGATCAATACCCACTTTACGCTGGCGAGCGAAATGCCCCACGGTGGCTTAAAGCGCTCCGGCTACGGCAAAGATCTCTCCAGTGATTCATTACAGGATTACAGCGTTGTCCGGCACGTGATGGCGAAGTTCAAGGCTTCCTTCTAGCCACACGGCCGATAAAAAATCGGCGGCAACCGTTCCTTGCCGCATATCTACTGCAACACAGGGGTAATTACGATGGGAAAAACACACGCAATCACCACAGTCACCGCGCTCTGTATGACGATCCTTTGCGGTATGGCTCAGGCCGCCGATACGCCACAGCAGTTGGGCAAAGGGGAAGGGCGGTTGGACATCATCGCCTGGCCCGGTTACATCGAACGTGGTCAGTCCGACAAGAATTACGACTGGGTGACCCAGTTTGAGAAACAGAGCGGCTGTGCGGTGAATGTGAAAACCGCCGCGACCTCGGATGAAATGGTCAGCCTGATGGCGAAAGGCGGTTACGATCTGGTAACCGCTTCTGGCGATGCGTCGTTGCGCCTGATCTTCGGCAAACGCGTGCAGCCAATCAATACCGCGCTGATCCCTAACTGGAAGAATATCGACCCACGCCTGATAAACGGCCCTTGGTACAACGTGGCGGGCAAAACCTACGGTACGCCGTATCAGTGGGGGCCAAACCTGCTGATGTATAACACCAAAACCTTCCCGACGCCGCCAGACAGTTGGGCCGTGGTGTTCCAGCAGCAAAACCTGCCGGATGGCAAGACCAATCAGGGCCGGGTGCAGGCTTACGACGGCCCAATCTATATCGCCGATGCGGCTCTGTTCCTGAAAGCGACTCAACCCCAGCTTGGCATCACCGACCCTTACCAACTGAACGAAGAGCAGTATCAGGCGGCACTGAAACTGCTGCGTAGCCAGCACGCGCTGATCCACCGTTACTGGCATGACACCTCGGTACAGATGAGCGATTTCAAAAACGAAGGCGTGGTGGCCTCCAGCGCCTGGCCATACCAGGCCAACGCCCTGAAAGGCGAAGGCCAGCCTATCGCTACCGTATTCCCGAAAGAAGGGGTTACCGGCTGGGCAGATACCACCATGCTGCACGCCGAGGCCAAGCATCCAAGCTGCGCCTACCAGTGGATGAACTGGTCGCTGGAGCCGAAGGTACAGGGTGACGTTGCGGCCTGGTTTGGTTCGTTACCAGCGGTTCCAGCAGGTTGCAAAGCCAGCACCTTGCTCGGTGACAAAGGGTGTGAAACCAACGGCTTCAACCAGTTCGACAAGATTGCCTTCTGGAAAACGCCACAGGCCGAGGGCGGCAAGTTCGTCCCTTATAGCCGCTGGACACAGGACTACATCGCCATTATGGGCGGTAGATAACTCTCATTGCTCTCACCTGCGAGCGCCAGACGGCTCCCTCTCCCTTTGAGAGAGGTTGGGTGAACTGTTGGACTATATCGTCAATACGGGCGGTAGATAACCACCACTGTTCTCACCTACGAGTGCCTGACGGCTCCCTCTCCCTGTGGGAGAGGGTTGGGGTGAGGGGCAACATTTTGGAGCGTACATCATGACCATTGCTGTGCAGTTTATCGATGTCTCGCGCATTTTCGGCGATGTTCGCGCCGTAGATCGGGTTTCTGTTGAAATACAGGACGGCGAGTTTTTCTCCATGCTTGGGCCTTCTGGCTCGGGTAAAACCACCTGCCTGCGGTTGATTGCCGGCTTTGAGCAACTGAGCTCCGGCTCCATCCGTATTCATGGGCAAGAGGCGAGCAATTTGCCGCCTTATCAGCGCGATGTGAATACCGTGTTCCAAGATTATGCGTTGTTCCCGCACATGTCCGTGTTGGAGAACGTGGCTTACGGCCTGATGGTGAAAGGCGTGGCCAAGCGTGAACGACTGGCCAGGGCGAATCAGGCATTGGAAAGCGTGGCATTGGGGTTTGCTGCCGAGCGTAAACCGGCGCACCTTTCCGGTGGCCAGCGTCAGCGCGTGGCTCTGGCTCGTGCATTAGTCAATCGCCCACGCGTACTGCTGCTGGATGAGCCGCTCGGGGCGTTGGATCTGAAACTGCGCGAGCAGATGCAGGGGGAGTTGAAGAAGCTGCAACGCCAACTGGGCATCACCTTTATCTTCGTCACGCACGATCAAAGCGAAGCCCTGTCGATGTCCGATCGGGTGGCGGTATTTAACAATGGCCGTATTGAGCAGGTAGATGCGCCACGCGAACTGTATATGCGGCCAAGAACGCCGTTTGTTGCCGAGTTTGTCGGCACGTCCAACGTGGTACGCAGCGAACTGGCGGAACGGTTGCTGGGGCAATCGGCCACCTTCTCGATCCGCCCGGAGCATATCCGCCTGCTGGATCAAAGCGGCGCAACGCAAGGGGAAGTTCAGGTTCAGGGCACCTTGCAGGATATCCATTACCAAGGGGCGGCGACACGCTATGAAATCGCCCTGAGCAGCGGTGAGAAACTGCTGGTCAGCCAGGCTAATCCGCAGTGGCAGGCCGTGGCACAGCAGCGCCTGATCGGCCAGCCGGTCACCGCCTGTTGGGCCAGAGAGGCAATGGTGCCACTGCTGGAGGAGAGGTGAGATGGACATGAGCATCGAGCAGCCGGCAGCGCCCGGCGGTAAAATTCGCGCGATTTCAACCTACCTGTACCGCAAGCCAACGCTGTATCTGCTGTTATTGCTGGTACCACCGCTGCTGTGGTTTGGGGCGGTGTATCTGGGCTCGTTGCTGACCTTGCTGTGGCAGGGTTTTTACACCTTCGACGATTTCACCATGACGGTGACGCCGGATCTGACCTTTGCCAACCTGAGCGCGCTGTTCAACCCGGCCAACTACGACATCATCGTGCGTACGCTGACCATGGCAGTGGTGGTTTCGCTGGCCAGTGCGGTATTGGCATTCCCGATCGCCTATTACATGGCCCGCTATACCAGCGGCAAGGTGAAGGCGTTCTTTTATATCGCCGTGATGATGCCGATGTGGGCCAGCTACATCGTTAAAGCCTATGCCTGGACACTGCTGCTGGCGAAAGACGGCGTGGCCCAGTGGTTCCTGCAACATATGGGGCTGGAGCCGGTATTGGCGAGCATTCTGAGCATTCCCGGCGTAGGGGGCAATACGCTATCCACTTCCGGTCTTGGGCGCTTCCTGGTGTTTGTCTATATTTGGCTGCCGTTCATGATCTTACCGATCCAGGCGGCGTTAGAGCGCTTGCCACCTTCGTTACTGCATGCTTCTGCGGATCTGGGGGCTCGCCCATCGCAGACGTTCCGCTATGTGATCCTGCCGCTGGCGGTACCGGGTATCGCAGCCGGTTCCATCTTTACTTTTTCGCTGACGCTGGGCGACTTTATCGTGCCGCAGCTGGTGGGGCCGCCGGGCTACTTTATCGGCAGCATGGTGTATGCCCAACAGGGGGCGATCGGCAATATGCCGATGGCGGCCGCCTTTACGCTGGTGCCGATCGTCCTGATCGCCATTTATCTCTCGATTGTGAAACGCCTGGGGGCCTTCGATGCACTCTGAACGCGCGCCGTTAGGGCTGAAACTGGCCGCTTGGGGTGGCCTGATCTTCCTGCACTTCCCGATAGTGATTATCGCCATGTACGCCTTCAACACCGAAGACGCGGCGTTCAGCTTCCCACCACGGGGTTTTACCCTGCATTGGTTCAGCGTGGCGGCGGGGCGGCAGGACATTATTGATGCGGTACTGCTTTCGGTGCAGATCGCCTGCCTGGCCACGGCGATTGCGCTGGTGCTTGGCACGTTGGCAGCAGCGGCGCTGTATCGCCGGGACTTCTTCGGCAAGGACAGCATTTCGTTGCTACTGCTGTTACCTATTGCCTTGCCGGGGATTGTCACCGGTCTGGCGCTGCTGGCGGCGTTTAAGGCGCTGAATATCGAACCGGGGATCATGACGATCGTCATCGGCCATGCCACCTTCTGCGTGGTGATCGTGTTCAACAACGTGATTGCCCGCTTCCGCCGTACCTCACACAGCCTGATCGAAGCCTCGATGGATTTGGGGGCTGATGGCTGGCAGACCTTCCGTTACGTGATCTTGCCGAATCTGGGCTCGGCACTGTTGGCGGGGGGGATGCTGGCGTTTGCCCTGTCATTTGACGAAATCATCGTGACCACCTTTACCGCCGGGCACGAACGTACGCTGCCGCTGTGGCTGCTGAATCAACTGGGCCGCCCACGTGATGTGCCGATCACCAACGTGGTCGCGCTGTCGGTGATGGTATTGACGATGTTCCCGATCCTGGGCGCGTACTACCTGACCAAAGGCGGAGAAAGCGTCGCTGGTAGCGGTAAATAACATCCCCTTTGTCTTTCAAGCCATAGCGTTGTTGGCTGCGAGCGTAAACCCCAGTCACTTATTTTGTATAAGCTCCTGGGGATTTACGCTCTTGCCGCCTAGCTATGACTTGAAATCCATTGGGGATGGGAACTGTATTTCTAAGAATGAATAACCAGGTGTTTGCCATAAAGGCAGGCACCGAATTACGCCAACATTTTCAAAGGATAACCCTATGCAAAGCCAACTGCTGATTAATGGTCAACTGGTTACCGGCCAGGGCGAAAAGTTGCCGGTCTACAACCCGGCGACGGGAGAAGTGATTGTGCAGGTGGCCGAGGCCAGCGCACAGCAGGTTGAAGAGGCCGTGCTGGCCGCCGATGTGGCGTTTGAACAGTGGGGGCAAACCACCCCGAAAGAACGTGCTGAGCACTTACTGGCGCTGGCGGACGTGATTGACCAGCATGCGGAAACCTTCGCCAAACTGGAATCCCTCAACTGCGGCAAGCCTTATCACTGCGCGTTGAATGACGAATTGCCTGCGGTGGCCGATGTCTTCCGCTTCTTTGCCGGTGCCAGCCGTTGCCTGAGTGGCATGGCGGCCGGTGAATATCTGGCGGGGCACACTTCGATGATCCGCCGCGATCCGCTGGGTGTGGTGGCTTCGATTGCTCCCTGGAACTACCCGCTGATGATGGCCGCCTGGAAGTTGGCACCCGCGTTGGCGGCGGGGAACTGCGTGGTGATCAAACCTTCTGAACAGACGCCGCTAACCACCTTCAAGCTGGCCGAACTGGCCGCTGGCGTGTTTCCGCCGGGCGTACTCAACGTGTTGTTTGGCCGTGGTGCCGGCGTGGGCGATGTGCTGACCGGCCATGACAAGGTGCGCATGGTGTCTCTTACCGGTTCTATTGCTACCGGCGAGCATATCATTGCCCACACCGCACCTGGGATTAAACGCACCCATATGGAACTGGGAGGCAAAGCGCCGGTAATCGTCTTCGATGATGCCGATATCCAGCAGGTTGTTGACGGTATCCGCACCTTCGGTTTTTACAATGCCGGGCAGGATTGCACAGCCGCCTGCCGGATCTATGCGCAAAAAGGCATTTACCCACAACTGGTGAAAGCGCTGGGTGAAGCGGTGGCCAGCTTGAAGATCGGGCCTCCGGAAGACAGCAGTACCGAATTAGGGCCGTTGATCACTTCCCAGCATCTGGAGCGAGTGATTGGCTTTGTTGAGCGAGCCAAAGCACTGCCTCATATCCAGGTGGTCACCGGGGGCGAAAAAGTCGCTGGCCCTGGCTTCTATTTCCAACCAACGCTGTTGGCAGGCGCACGCCAGGAAGATGAAATCGTCCAGCGCGAAGTGTTTGGCCCGGTAGTGACGGTGACGGAATTCGACGACGAAGCGCAGGTGCTGGCCTGGGCCAACGCCTCCAATTACGGCTTGGCTTCCTCCTTGTGGACGCGGGACGTAGGGCGTGCCCATCGCCTGAGCGCGCGTTTGCAGTATGGCTGCACCTGGGTCAACACCCACTTTATGCTGGTGAGCGAAATGCCGCACGGCGGGCAGAAGCTGTCTGGCTATGGCAAAGACATGTCGATGTACGGGCTGGAGGATTACACCACCATTCGCCACGTGATGTTCAAACACTAATCTGCTTGATCTGACAGGATTTATACGCACAATAACGCGGCTCTCAGGCTGGCTTCGGCTGGCCTGATAATAATAAAGAATAAAAGGACGCTTTTATGGCTATCACCCGTCGCGATTTTCTTAATGGGGTGGCGATCACCATCGCCGCCGGGCTAACGCCGATGCAGATCCTGCGCGCATCGCCGCAAGCCGCCCATCAAACCCTGTATTACCCACCCGCGTTAACTGGCCTGCGTGGCAATCATCCAGGCTCATTTGAACATGCCCACCAACTGGGGCGTGATGGCAAAACCTTTGATTTTGGCCGCCTGCCGATCGAGGAGGAATTCGATCTGGTGGTCGTCGGCGCTGGTATCAGCGGACTGGCGGCGGCCTGTTTCTGGCAGCAGATGAAGGGCAAACAGCAACGTATTTTGCTGATTGATAACCATGATGACTTTGGCGGCCACGCCAAGCGTAACGAATTCAGCAGCGAGAACGGTACTCTCCTTGGCTACGGGGGCAGCGAATCGCTACAGTCGCCGCGTTCCAACTTCAGCCCGGTCGCCATGGGGTTGCTGAAAAATCTGGGGGTTAGCCTGGACGGTATGGAAAAGGCCTTCGATACCACCTTCTATCCGGACCTGAATCTCAGCCGTGGCGTCTACTTCGATCGCCAGAACTTTGGCGTTGATAAGGTGGTGAGTGGCGATCCGGGCCGAGTGGTGGCGGATGATATTCCGCGCGATCGCCTCAATGGTCGCTCTTATGAAGATTTTATCAACGACTTCCCGTTGCCGCAGGCCGATCGCCAGGCCTTGATTGCGCTGCACACCGTCGAAAAAGACTACCTGCCGGGGCTGAGCCAGGAAGAGAAGGTGGCCTGGTTGGACAAGCACAGCTATAGCCAGTTCCTACGTGAGAAAGTGGGGCTGAGCGAAATGGCGATCCGCTATTTCCAGCAAACCACCAACGATTTTCAGGCCGTCGGCATTGATGCTACCTCATGCAGCGATGCCCGAATCTGTGATCTACCGGGCCTCAACGGCATGAACCTGCCGCCGCTGGATGAGGAATCGCAGGCCGATCTTGACGATCCCTATGTATTCCACTTCCCGGATGGCAATGCCACGCTGGCTCGCCTGATGGTGCGCCATTTGATCCCGGCGGTGGCACCGGGTGGCAAAGATATGAACGATATCATCCTGGCGCAGTTCGATTACAGCCAGCTGGATCGTTCCGAGTCGCCGGTAAAACTACGCTTGAACAGCACCGGGCTGCACGTGGCCAACGTGGGTGATAAGGCCGAGGTGGCCTATATCAACGGCGAGAAGATGGTCAAAGTGCGTTCCGGGCAGGTGGTGATGGCCGGTTACAATATGATGATCCCTTATCTGATCCCGGAAATGCCTCACGAGCAGCAAGAAGCGCTGAAGCAGAACGTCAAATCGCCGTTGGTGTACAGTAAGGTGGTGATCCGCAACTGGCAGCCGTTTATCAAACTAGGGGTGCACGAAGTCTATTCTCCTACCGCGCCTTACAGCAGGGTTAAACTGGACTATCCGGTCAGCATGGGGGGATATCAGCACCCGCGCGATCCAAACCAGCCTATCGGGCTGCATATGGTGTATGTGCCGACCTTGCCCGGCAGTGGCCTTAGCCCGCGTGAACAGTCGCGCAAAGGACGAGCGCTGTTGCTAGGAACCCCGTTTGAGGTACACGAGCAGATGATCCGTGAACAGTTGCAGGGCATGTTAGGTGATGCCGGATTTGATCATCAGCGGGATATTCAGGCGATCACCGTCAACCGCTGGTCGCATGGTTACTCCTATTTCCTCAACGGCATGTTCGATGATGAAGATGAGGCTAAAAAGATCATCGAAACCGCGCGGCAGCCGATCGGCAAGATCGTCATTGCCAATTCCGATTCCGACTGGAGCCCCTATGCCAACTCGGCGATCGATCAGGCTTGGCGAGCAGTGAATGAACTGGCTTACGGCAAAGTGGCTGCCAAGGAGGGGGTATGACATTACGTCCGTTGTATCTGATGCTGTTACTGGCTGGTGGCTCGGCTCACGCCATGTCCGCCGGTGAATACGTGGCCAAGGCAGGGGACTGTACGGCTTGCCATACGGCTCCGGGTGGTAAGGAACTGGCGGGTGGGATGAAGTTCCCAACGCCGGTGGGGGATATCTATGCCACCAATATCACACCGGATAAACAGCAAGGTATTGGCAGCTATAGCTTTGAAGAGTTCGACCGTGCCATGCGGCAGGGCGTGGCCAAAGATGGGCATCGCCTGTACCCCGCCATGCCTTATACCTCTTACGCTAAAATGAGCGAGCAGGACATGCGCGCTCTCTATGACTACCTGATGCACGAAGTCCCGGCGCAAGACACTGCCAACCGGGAAAGCGATATCAGCTGGCCAATGTCCATGCGTTGGCCGTTAGCGGTATGGAATATGCTATTCCATGAAGACCAAACCTATCAGCCAGACAGTAAGCAAAGCGCCCAATGGAATCGCGGCGCCTATCTGGTGCAGGGGTTGGGCCACTGTGGCAGTTGCCATACTCCGCGCGGCTGGGCGATGCAGGAACAAGGGCTGGATAACCAATCCCCAGAGTTCCTGAGCGGCGCAGAGCTGGATGGTTGGTATGCACCGAGCCTGCGTGGGTTGAAGCCGGATGATGTGGTTGCGCTGCTGAAAAGCGGCCGTAGCCGACATGCGGCTGTGGCCGGGCCGATGAGTGACGTGGTGGCGCACAGCACACAATATCTCAGTGATGACGATTTAAAGGCTATCGCGCAGTATGTACACAGCCTGGAGATAGAAGCACCGAAACCTGTAGCAACCATGGCGGCATCAAGCACGAGCATGGCTTCTGGCGGGCAGACCTATGCGATGTACTGCTCAACTTGCCATGGCAATAAGGGGGAGGGGAGCGACAACGTAATACCTGCTCTGGCGGGTAATCTGTCGGTGACGGCGGAAAATCCGCTGACCGCCTTGCGCGTGGTGCTGGAAGGCGCTCACACGCCGGTCACCCAACATGCCACGGCGATCGTTATGCCGGGTTATGGCTGGGTGCTCAACGATCAGAAGACTGCCGATCTGATGAGCTATCTGCGCGGAAGCTGGGGGAACCAGGCTGCGCCGGTGACGGCGGAACAGGTACGGGATGCGTGGAAGCGGACTAAATAACAGGGTGTAGAGGCGCAGCATTGCTGCGCCCGTTACCTGAAGCCTTACAGCACCTTATGCGGGCCGAAGCATTCGTAGTGGATACGTTCGGCCTCCACGCCCATCGCCAGCAACTGCTTGCCCACGTGCTGCATAAACGGCACCGGACCACAGAAGTAGTAATGCATCTGCGGATCGCTCAACTCGCTACGCAATGCGCTCAGATCCATCAGGCCCTGGCTGTGATAATCGCGGCCCTGCACATCATCGGCATTAGGTTCACGGTACCAGACATGGCGGCTCAGATTAGGCATGCGCCCGGCGATATCCGCCACTTCGTCAGCAAAAGCATGCACTGAGCCATTTTCTGCTGCATGCAGCCAGTGGATGTTGGCCGGATGCTGATTGTCGTGCAGGGTGTTAAGCATCCCCAGCATTGGCGTTTGGCCAACGCCTGCCGAGATTAATGCCACCGGTGTAGTAGGTTCCACCTGCAGGAAGAAATCGCCGTGTGGTGCCGCGAGATGAATAATATCGCCTTCTTTGGCCTGCTGATGCAGGAAGTTGGAAACGGCGCCCTGTTCCTCACGTTTGACCGCGATACGGTAATATTCCCCGTTCGACGCGGTGGTGAGTGAATACTGGCGGATCTCCTGATGTTGCAGGCTGCCATCGTTAATATAGACCGCCAGATACTGGCCTGGTTGGTAATCGACCACGCGGCCACCGTCTACTGGAGCCAGTACAAAGCTGGATATCACCTCACTCTGCGGCTGTTTTTTCACGATGCGGAAGGCACGCAAATCACGCCAGCCACCGTCACTCTTTTCCGTTTCCTGATAGATCTGGCCTTCACGCTGAATAAACACGTTGGCCAGCACCCCGTAAGCTTTTCCCCAGGCATCAAGCACTTCCTGGCCAGGGCTGAGCATTTCGTCCAACGTGGCTAACAGGTGGTGGCCGACAATCTGATACTGATCGGGCTGGATATTGAAGCTGGCGTGCTTCTGGGCAATGCGTTCTACCGCAGGCAGCAGGGCGGCCAGGTTTTCCAGATTGCTGGCGTAAGCGCAGATAGCATCGAACAACGCCTGGCGCTGATCGCCGTTACGCTGGTTGCTCATATTGAAAATATCTTTCAATTCAGGGTTATGAGCAAACATGCGATCGTAGAAGTGGGCGGTCAGTTTGGGGCCGGTTTCGGCTAACAGGGGGATGGTAGATTTAACGGTGGCGATGGTTTGACTATCCAGCATGGTGAGGCTCCTTGGGGATGTTTTTATGGTCATTTTGTAGATGTATTTTAAATGCATCTTATAAAATTACCCCGTGCTTGTAAATATCCCTGTTATTGTTGCGGGGTTGTTAACCGTCGATCGTCTTCACAGAACATGAAAAAAGCGCATTTTGTTGATGAGTAAAACTCCGTTGCCAAAATGCGACCTTTAAGGGTTCAAAGCCTTACGCCACCTGATGCCAATCGTTTGCGTAAAAACCTCTGTCAAGACCTATCTTCGATAGGTCGAAACGGTTTACACTGTGGCCCAGAACCCATATGGGTAAAATTATCCCCGTCGTCTTTCAAGCTGCAGCGTTGTTACCTGCACTATCACACCCCAGTCACTTACGAAAAGTAAGCTCCTGGGGATGAGATAGCTTGTCGCCTAGCTGCAGCATGAAATCCATAGGGGAAAGCTAGCTGATTTCAGTCAGGAGATGCCGGATGTTAAAGCGTGAAATGAACATTGCTGATTATGATGCCGAACTGTGGCATGCAATGGAGCAGGAAGTCGTGCGTCAGGAAGAGCACATTGAGCTGATTGCGTCTGAGAACTATACCAGCCCGCGCGTGATGCAGGCTCAGGGTTCCCAACTGACCAACAAATACGCAGAAGGCTATCCGGGCAAGCGTTACTACGGCGGTTGCGAATACGTTGATATCGTTGAGCAACTGGCGATCGATCGCGCCAAAGAGCTGTTCGGTGCCGACTATGCCAACGTGCAACCACACTCAGGTTCCCAGGCTAACTTTGCCGTTTATACCGCACTGCTGCAGCCAGGCGACACCATCCTGGGGATGAACCTGGCACATGGCGGCCACCTGACGCACGGTTCACCGGTGAACCTGTCCGGTAAGCTGTATAACGTGGTGCCTTACGGCATCGACGAAACTGGGCAGATTGACTATAACGATCTGGCCAAACAGGCGCAGACCCACAAACCAAAAATGATCATCGGCGGTTTCTCGGCCTTCTCCGGTGTGGTTGATTGGGCCAAAATGCGTGAAATCGCTGACAGCATCGGCGCTTACCTGTTCGTGGATATGGCACACGTGGCTGGCCTGATTGCCGCTGGCGTTTACCCGAACCCGGTTCCTCATGCCCACGTCGTGACCACCACCACCCACAAAACGCTGGCGGGTCCGCGTGGCGGCCTGATCCTGGCCAAAGGTGGTGATGAAGAGCTGTATAAGAAGCTGAACTCTGCCGTCTTCCCTGGTGGCCAAGGCGGCCCGCTGATGCACGTGATCGCGGGTAAAGCGGTAGCGTTGAAAGAAGCGATGGAGCCTGAGTTCAAGGTTTACCAGCAGCAAGTGGCCGATAACGCCAAAGCGATGGTGAAAGTGTTCCTGGAGCGCGGTTACAAAGTGGTTTCCGGCGGCACCTACAACCACCTGTTCCTGCTGGATCTGGTAGATAAGAACCTGACCGGTAAAGAAGCCGATGCCGCGTTGGGCCGTGCCAACATCACCGTTAACAAGAACAGCGTGCCAAACGATCCGAAGAGCCCGTTTGTGACTTCTGGCATCCGTCTGGGTACTCCAGCGGTGACTCGCCGTGGTTTCAAAGAAGCCGAAGTGCGTGAACTGGCTGGCTGGATCTGTGATGTGCTGGACAATCTGAACGACGAAGCCACTATTGAACGTACCAAGAAGAAAGTGCTGGATATCTGCGCTCGCTTCCCGGTTTATGCCTAAATACTTCGATTGGTTTGCAGATAAACCCGCCTCGGCGGGTTTTTTTAGCGTTGTTGCAGCGAAACTGTGAACTACTTTGCACTCTAGCCCTTTGAGTATGAATGAAGATTGCTGCAAGGTGTGAGCTCTGTCAAAGTATTGCCCTCATCCTGGAGGGAACATGGTTCTGCAATCAACGCGTTGGCTCGCTCTCAGTTATTTCACGTACTTCTTTTCCTATGGCATCTATCTACCGTTTTGGAGCGTTTGGTTAAAAGGTGAGGGCATACCGCCTGAAACCATCGGTATCTTGCTCGGCGCTGGCCTGGTAGCGCGTTTCCTAGGTAGCTTGCTGATTGCTCCTCGCGTTAAAGATCCCTCATATTTAATCACCGCGTTGCGTTTGTTGGCATTGCTCTCCCTGGCGTTTGCCGTCGGCTTCTGTTTCGGTAATGGCTGGGCCTGGCTGATGCTGGTGATCGCCGGTTTTAACCTGTTCTTCTCCCCGTTGGTTCCGCTGACCGATGCGTTGGCTGCCACCTGGCAACGGCAGATCACTCTGGACTATGGCCGGGTGCGGCTGTGGGGATCGCTGGCCTTTGTGATCGGTTCGGCGTTAACCGGTAAGCTGGTGTCCGTTTGGGGCCATAATGCGATATTGATCAGCCTGTTGGTCAGCATTTTGGCGATGCTGGTGGGCATGTTGCTGAAACCGAGCGTGCTGCCACAAGGTGAGGCTCGGGCGCAGAATGAACCCAGCCGTTCCTGGCGTGAACTGCTCAGCGAAGGACCTGTCTGGCGTTTTCTGCTGTGTGTGACGCTGTTGCAAGGGGCACATGCCGGTTATTACAGCTTTGCCTCCATCTATTGGGAAGAGGCGGGTTACTCTGCGGCAACTATTGGCTACCTGTGGTCTTTGGGCGTGGTCGCCGAAGTGGTTATCTTTGCCAGCAGCAATTTCCTGTTCCGCCGCTGGAACGCGCGTAATCTGCTGTTACTTTCCGCCGTATGTGGCCTGCTGCGTTGGGGCTTGATGGCAACCACGACAGAAATCGGCTGGCTGTTGCTGGTGCAGGTGCTGCACTGTGGTACCTTCACGGTCTGCCATCTGGCGGCAATGCGCTTTATTGCGGCGCGTCAGGGGGCGGAAGTGATCCGTCTGCAGGCGGTTTATTCGGCGCTGGCGATGGGCGGTGGAATTGCCGTTATGACCGTGGTGGCGGGCTTCCTGTTCGAGCACTATCAGGGCGGAGTGTTCTGGGTGATGGTAGCGGTGGTGGTGCCAGCGTTGTTTATTCGCCCACCGGCGGTGGCGGTTAGCAATAGCCGTTAATGGCTTTCCAGCAGCGCACGGATCGCCTTGCGCTGCTGACGCTCCAGCGGCAGTTCGGTAATAATCAGTGTGGGTGGTTGCTCCTGGCTCGGTGTGGCGTAGGGGCTAATCACCAGCGTAATCCCTTGTGGTGCACCAGCAAGCAGGTAGTCGTGCAATGGCTGATATTTGATGTTCAATGGCAATAGCGTCAGTTCGCGGATCTGATATTCCACTTCTTCTTCCAACTGCGGGTTATCCAGCGTCAGCAACAGTATCTGCTTTTCATGCAGCGCGTTGCCCTGCATCAACCAGGCACCAAAGCTGATCGCCACTAGCCCTGCTTCTTCCCGCGAAAATTGAATCTCATATTCCTGTTCAAACGGCGCTAATGCCTCCTGCGTGGTGCGCATCAGACGGGGATATTTACGGACTACCTCTTCCAGTAGCGTATTGTCGATACCGATAGCAAACCGGCAGCGTTCCACGGCAGGGGCCAAATGGGCAAACAGCTGGCTGATTAACCCCTCCTGGCTGCTGAAATGCATGCCGGAGATCTGCTGGAAGCGTTCCACCACCTGTCCAATGGCCGCCATCAGGCGTTGGTCCTCTGGCGAATCGCTGCTCTGGTAACTGTGACTTTTCAGCAGGGTAAACATCAACGCCAGGAAGTCGCATTCTCTACTATCACCGGGCTGGCCAAATAGCTGATTCAGCGCTTGATGCAGTTCCGCTGCCGCCAGGTGCTCTGGCTTGCTTTGCAGCCACTCATGCTGGCGGCGATCAAATTGAGGATGGCGCTGATGCTGGCTAGCCCAGACGCAATAACCGAGATAGTGTTGCAAAAACAGTCGGTCACGCTGCTCAAAACGGCGGTTAAGGCGCTGTTCACATTGGTTGATGCACAATTCCAGTGCCGGAAGCTGTTGGTGCTGAAGTTGCATCGCCCGCTGAAACTGAGGACCAAAGTGTTGTTCGACAAACTCAGGGCTGCAACGCAAGGCTCGCCGTAGCCATTGGAGCAGACACAAGCGAAGATCCAGCTCGCTGCCCTGGATCTGGTAGCCTTCGTGGGGATCGCCGCTGATTTCCAGATGATGGAAATGCTGGATCTCACTGGCAACCTCGGCTATATCTTGCCGGGTAATGAGCAGGTCTACGCCGTTGATTTGGCCGATTGTCTCAAGTTGTACCGAGGGTACTGGCGCATACAGCATCAGCAGTAAATGACAGCGCCGTTGTTGACCTGAAAACTCAGGCGCAGAAGAAGTCTCCAGGCTCATATCACCTTCTGGCAGGTCGTGTTTAAATTATGTTTAAGCATAGCAAAAGGCTCTGCGGGGGCGTGGCTGTTACCCCTGCTTTTACTTCGGCTTACTACTTTCGTCACAGTTATTCGGCTTGTTAACGCCGATTGAGGTTTTGTTGATGTTATATTATAACAATAAAAAGTATGCTTGGAGGATGAAACTCCGCGCCCTGGTGGCCTGCTTGGTAATGATGATCAGCATGGGGGCACTGGCCCACCCACACAGTTTTATCGATATGAACACCACCTTTGTGGCTAAGGATCAGAAGCTGACCGGTTTAAAAATGGTTTGGGTAATGGATGAGATCACCTCGGCGGATCTGCTGTATGACGCAGAAAATGCCAACAGCGATTCAGAAGTCTGGAAAAAACTGGCGGCGGAAGTGATGGCTAACGTCCTCGGGCAGCACTATTTCACCGATATTTACCGCGCAGGCAAACCGGTGAAATACCTCAACCTGCCAACCGAATACCATCTATCCCGGCAGGGCCATAAAGCCGTGCTGGAATTTGTGTTGCCGCTGGCGGAGCCGCAGCCGTTGGTGGGGAAACCCTTTGAGATTGCCACCTACGATCCCACCTATTTTGTGGACATGACCTATCAGGATCAAAAGGCGTTGCATCTGCCGCCAGAAATGGCAAAGCAGTGCAAATTCAGCCTGATGACACCAAAGCCCGATTCGTCATTACAAGCCTACGCATTGTCTCTCGATAAGAACGACTCGCCCGGTGAAGATATGGCATTAGGGCAACAGTTTGCCCAGCGGGTGACGTTAACATGTCAGTAAACCTCAGCCAGATCAGCAAACCTCAGCGCCATTGGGCCTTCAGCCTGTGGCCGTTGTTGCTGTTCTTCATTCTACTGGCGGCGGTGGCTCAGTGGGTTTGGCATTACTGGCCGCAGCTGTTGATGCAAAGCGTGGTGTGGCAGAAAGGGCT
This sequence comes from Serratia sp. Res13-Sevr-LER1-36-b, assembly GCF_015673035.1. Lineage (NCBI taxonomy): Bacteria > Pseudomonadati > Pseudomonadota > Gammaproteobacteria > Enterobacterales > Yersiniaceae > Serratia > Serratia sp. Res13-Sevr-LER1-36-b. The sequence goes on from NZ_JADACK010000023.1 coordinate 139,785, forward strand.
ACATCAGGAAATGGCGGCCTTGCTGCAACAGGTCAAGGCGGCTCCCCAGCAAGCGGGAGTGGCGCTGATGCTGTTCAGTTTAGGTTATGGTGTGTTGCATGCCCTGGGGCCGGGCCACGGTAAAGTGGTGATCGCCACCTATCTGGCTACCCACCCGGCACGGTTGAAAAGCAGCCTGAAGCTGACGTTTGCCGCCTCCGTGGTCCAGGGATTGGTCGCGATCGCCCTGGTCACGCTAGTGCTGGTGGTGCTGCAACTTTCTTCCCGGCAGTTGCATCAAAGTAGTTTCTGGCTGGAGAAGGGCAGTTTTATTCTGGTGATCCTGCTCGGTGTCTTGCTCAGTTGGCGGGCGTTAAAGCGCTTGTTTATGGCGGTGAAAGCCATGCGGCCTCGGCCTGCGCTGCGCATCAACAGCTTGCAGCCTCTGCCTGCCGATCATGTACATAGCGCGAATTGTGGTTGTGGCCACCGGCATTTGCCGAGCGATGAGGAACTGAAAGCTGGCAATGATTGGCGTACCAAAACGGCGATTGTGCTGGCAATGGGGCTTCGGCCTTGCTCCGGGGCAATCTTGGTCTTGCTGTTTTCCAAGGTGATCGGCGTTTTTACCTGGGGTGTGTTGTCGGCACTGGCCATGGCACTGGGTACCTCGATCACGATTTCCGGGTTGGCGCTGTTGGTGCATTACAGCCGTAAGCTGGCGATACGCATCAGCCGTCAGCGCGCACCGGCGGCCTGGAGTGCGGTTGCTTGGGGGGCGTTGGCGTTAGCCGGAGGTTTAATTCTGCTGTTTGCCGGTGTGCTGCTGTACGTCAGCGCTCAGCCGGAATTTGGTGGCGGGATACGGCCTTTTGCCCGTTGATGACATAAAAAAAGCGCTGCAAATGCAGCGCCTTGATTTTCATCTGAGTTATTAACGCTTCAGCGCTTCGCTCAGTTCTTCACGCATGTTGGAAAGCAATGCTTTCACCACACGCGGGTTACCGGCAACCACGTTGCCAGAGCTGAAGTGGTTATGCCCGCCAACAAAGTCGGTGACCAAGCCACCAGACTCACGTACCAGCAGTTCGCCAGCAGCAAAGTCCCAAGGCTTCAGACCAATCTCAAAGAAACCATCAACGCGGCCAGCGGCAACGTAGGCCAGATCCAGCGCGGCGGAACCGGTACGACGGAAATCGGCACATTGGGTGAACAGTTTGCCCAGCACGTTGATGTAAGCCGGTGCATGTTGTTTGACTTTGAACGGGAAGCCGGTCGCCAGGATGGTGCCATCCAGATCTTTGGCATTGGTACCGCGCAGACGGTAACCGTTGAGCTGTGCGCCCTGGCCACGGGTGGCGGTGAACAGTTCGTTGCGCATTGGATCATAAACCACGGCCACTTCGGTACGGCCTTTAATGCGTACGGCGATGGAAACGGAGAAGTGTGGAAGACGTTTGATGAAGTTGGCGGTGCCATCCAGTGGATCAATCACCCATTGTACATCCTGATCTTCACCGGTTAACTCACCGCACTCTTCACCAATAACGGTGTGTTTCGGGTAAGATTTACGGATGATTTCGATGATCAGACGCTCAGCCTCGCGATCGACGTTAGTGACAAAGTCGTTAGAACCTTTTTGTGTCGCTTCTACAGCGTCTGGAGTCTCGTAATTTTTGGCAATCAGGTTGCCAGCCTTGCGCGCAGCGCGCACGGCGATAGTCAGCATCGGATGCATGGGTATCTTCCACAGGATGTTAAAGAACAGGAAACGGCGCGAAGTATAGCAGGTGTTCGGCAAAATACCTACGACTGTGTTAGGATGCTACGATTTTCCGCAACGCTCAGAGTTTGTATGCTGCACAATATCCGCATTGTTCTGGTTGAAACCTCTCATACTGGCAACATGGGCTCTACTGCCCGTGCCATGAAAACCATGGGGTTAACCAACCTTTATCTGGTCAATCCGCTGGTGAAACCCGATTCCCAGGCGATCGCCCTGGCCGCAGGTGCCAGCGATGTGATTGGCAACGCCACGATTGTCGATACCTTTGATGAAGCCATTGCGGGTTGCCGCTTGGTGGTGGGCACTAGCGCTCGTTCGCGCACCCTCCCATGGCCGATGCTGGAACCTCGCGAATGTGGCGTGCGCGCGGTACAGGAAGGCGAGCAGGGGCCGGTCGCGTTGGTCTTTGGCCGTGAACGCGTTGGGCTAACCAATGACGAATTACAGAAATGCCATTATCATGTCGCCATTCCTGCCAACCCGGATTACAGCTCGCTGAATCTGGCCATGGCGGTGCAAATTCTGGCGTATGAGGTTCGCGTTGCCTTCCTCGATCGCCAGCAGGAAGAGACCACTCCGGTGGAAGAGTCGCCGTATCCTCTGGTGGATGATATTGAACGCTTCTATCAGCATCTGGAGCAGACTTTGGTGCGCACCGGCTTTATCCGCGCCGCCCATCCAGGGCAGGTGATGAACCGTTTACGCCGCCTGTTTGCCCGAGCACGCCCGGAAGCGCAGGAGCTGAATATCTTGCGTGGTATGCTGACCTCGATCGAGAAACAGGATAAACAGCAAGGTAATTAATTTTGCTATCACCCGCAGTTACGCAAGATAGTATTGCTTATCTGCAGGTTATAAGGTGTATTTTATATGCATCGGATAGCAAAGCGCACAAAAAGCACGAATACTTGAGTAAATTAGTAGGTTAAATAGTTGACTGATTTACTCGGGAATGTCAGAATTTGGCCCATGTTTGACCAACAGGTAACCAATTAGCTATGAGACTGACATCCAAAGGCCGTTATGCAGTAACTGCCATGCTCGACGTGGCATTACACTCCCAGGAAGGGCCGGTACCACTGGCGGATATTTCCGAACGCCAAGGTATCTCGCTCTCTTATCTGGAACAACTGTTTTCCCGTCTGCGTAAGAATGGCCTGGTGGCCAGCGTGCGTGGGCCAGGCGGTGGTTACCTGTTGGGCAAAGACGCGGACGCTATCGCCGTAGGTGCGGTGATTTCCGCAGTCGACGAATCAGTAGACGCAACCCGTTGCCAGGGTAAAGAAGGCTGCCAGGGGGGCGATCGTTGCCTGACCCATACCCTGTGGCGCGATCTGAGCGAGCGCATCAGCGGGTTCTTGAACAATATTACGCTGGCCGAACTGGTGAACAACCAGGAAGTGCTGGACGTGGCAGACCGTCAAAATAGTGATACGCGCCGCACGGCCAACGGTCGTCTGCAAGAAACGATCAACGTTAATCTGCGCGCATAAGCAGCTGACGACTAATTTATTGGTTTTTGGAAGTGATGTACGGAGTACAAGAGCAATGAAATTACCGATTTATCTGGACTACTCGGCCACGACCCCCGTCGACCCGCGTGTTGCCGAGAAGATGATGCAGTTTTTGACCCTGGACGGCACTTTCGGTAACCCGGCCTCCCGTTCCCACCGTTTCGGCTGGCAGGCGGAAGAGGCGGTTGATATCGCCCGCAACCAAATCGCTGAGCTGGTTGGCGCGGACCCGCGTGAGATCGTGTTCACCTCTGGGGCTACCGAATCCGATAACCTGGCGATCAAAGGTGCTGCCAACTTCTATCAGAAGAAGGGCAAGCACATCATCACCAGTAAAACCGAACATAAAGCCGTGCTGGATACCTGCCGCCAACTTGAGCGCGAAGGTTTTGAAGTCACCTATCTGGCACCGCAGAGCAACGGGATCATCGATCTCCAGGTTCTCGAAGCCGCGATGCGTGAAGACACTATCCTGGTTTCCATCATGCACGTGAATAACGAAATTGGCGTGGTGCAGGACATCGCCGCCATCGGCGAAATGTGCCGGGCGCGTGGCATCATCTATCACGTCGATGCGACCCAGAGCGTAGGTAAACTGCCTATCGATCTGAGCAAGCTGAAAGTGGATCTGATGTCCTTCTCCGGCCACAAGATTTATGGCCCGAAAGGTATTGGTGCCCTGTATGTGCAGCGTAAGCCGCGCATCCGCATCGAAGCCCAGATCCACGGCGGTGGCCATGAGCGCGGTATGCGTTCCGGTACCCTGCCAGTGCATCAGATCGTTGCTATGGGCGAAGCCTATCGTATCGCCAAAGAAGAAATGGCCAGCGAAATGGCACGCCTGCGCATCCTGCGCGATCGTCTGTGGGACGGCGTGAAAGATATGGAAGAAGTGTATCTGAACGGCGATCTGCAACACGGTGCACCGAACATTCTCAACGTCAGCTTCAACTATGTTGAAGGTGAGTCGCTGATCATGGCGTTGAAAGACTTGGCGGTTTCTTCAGGTTCTGCCTGTACTTCTGCCAGCCTTGAACCCTCCTATGTGCTGCGTGCACTGGGTATGAGTGATGAGTTAGCGCACAGCTCGATCCGTTTCTCCCTGGGGCGTTTTACCACGGAAGAAGAGATCGATTACACCATTTCGTTGGTGCGTAAATCCATTGGCCGTCTGCGCGATCTCTCCCCACTGTGGGACATGTTCAAACAGGGCGTGGATATCAACAGCATCGAATGGGCACATCATTAATTCTCAGCATCCAGGAGCAACGTCATGGCTTACAGCGAAAAAGTAATCGATCATTATGAAAACCCGCGTAACGTAGGGTCGTTTGATAACGAAGATCCTACCGTCGGTAGCGGTATGGTAGGGGCACCAGCCTGTGGCGACGTGATGAAGCTGCAGATCAAGGTCAACAACGAAGGCATTATTGAAGATGCCCGTTTCAAAACCTACGGCTGCGGTTCCGCTATCGCTTCCAGTTCGCTGGTGACCGAATGGATGAAAGGCAAGTCTCTTGATCAGGCCGAAGCGATCAAAAATACCCAGATCGCCGAAGAACTGGAGTTACCTCCGGTTAAAATTCACTGCTCAATTCTGGCCGAAGACGCCATTAAAGCAGCGATCGCCGACTACAAGAGCAAGCACAGCGCCAAGTAGTTATTATTGAGTCAGTTAGCCCGCCTTGCGGGCTAAGATTGAAGAGGTTGTTATGTCGATTACCATGAGCGACAGCGCCGCGCAGCGGGTTCAGGCATTTTTGGACCACCGTGGCAAAGGTCTCGGCCTGCGTCTGGGCGTGCGAACTTCCGGCTGTTCCGGAATGGCGTATGTGCTCGAATTTGTTGATGAAACGAACGACGATGATATCGTTTTTGAAGACAAAGGCGTCAAGGTGATCATTGACGGCAAGAGCCTGGTCTATCTGGACGGTACCGAGCTTGATTTCGTCAAGGAAGGTCTGAACGAAGGCTTCAAGTTCAACAACCCGAACGTCTCAAGCGAGTGCGGCTGCGGCGAAAGCTTTAACGTCTGACAGTCCATCGTGCTCCCCCGTGAACCACGGGGGAACCTCAATCATCACGATAACGCCCCGAGCACGCTATGGATTACTTTACTTTATTCGGGTTGCCGGTCCGCTACAGCGTAGACGGCAGCTTGCTTACCTCACGCTATCAAGATTTGCAGCGCCAATTCCACCCCGATCGTCATGCCCTCCAACCGGAGCGTGAACGCCTGATGGCGTTACAGCAGGCGGCGACCATCAATGAAGCCTATCAGTCGCTGAAGCACCCGTTAAAACGTGCCGAGTATATGTTATCTTTGCACGGCTTTGATTTGGGCAACGAGCAACATACTCTGCGCGACACCGCGTTCCTGATGGAGCAGTTGGAGCTGCGTGAAGAGCTTGATGCCATTGAACGCTCGCCGGATGCGCAAAACGCACTGGCTGCCTTCGCCACGCGCCTGAACAAGACCTTCAAGCAGCGTAGTGCGCAGATGGTGCAGGAGCTGGATGATCAGCAGTGGTCACAGGCTGCCGATACCGTGCGCAAGCTACGCTTTTTGGACAAGCTCCAGCAACAGATTGAACAACTCGAAGAAAAATTGCTGGGTTTTGAGTAATAGATTCTTGATCTTGATTTTGGAAGCTCTGTAAATGGCCTTATTACAAATTAGTGAGCCTGGCCTCACGGCTGCGCCGCATCAGCGCCGCTTGGCTGCCGGTATTGATCTGGGGACCACCAACTCGCTGGTGGCTACGGTGCGTAGCGGCCAAGCCGAGACGCTGGCTGACCTTGAAGGGCGCTATCTGCTGCCTTCCGTGGTGCATTATCAGGCCACCGAACATCAGGTTGGCTGGAGTGCTCGTGCACAGGCGGCACAAGATCCGGTCAATACGGTCAGCTCTGTCAAACGCATGATGGGCCGCTCTTTGGCGGACGTGCAACAACGCTATCCAAACCTGCCGTATCAGTTCCAGGCCAGCGACAACGGCTTGCCAATGATCGTGACCGCCGCAGGCCTGGTTAACCCGGTTGGCGTATCTGCCGATATCCTCAGGGCACTGGCTACCCGCGCTAAAGCGGCGCTGGAAGGTGAACTTGATGGGGTAGTGATCACCGTTCCTGCCTACTTTGATGACGCTCAACGCCAAGGCACCAAAGACGCTGCGCGTCTGGCTGGCCTGCACGTGCTGCGCCTGTTGAACGAACCGACTGCCGCGGCTATCGCCTACGGGTTGGATTCGGGTCAGGAAGGGGTGATCGCTGTTTACGATCTGGGCGGCGGCACCTTTGATATTTCCATTTTGCGCCTCAGCCGTGGCGTGTTCGAAGTGCTGGCTACCGGCGGTGATTCCGCATTGGGTGGCGATGACTTCGATCATCTGCTGGCGGACTGGCTGCGTGAACAGGCCGGCATTAGCGATCGCAGCGATCATGGTGTGCAACGTCAATTGCTGGATGCCGCGATTGCGGTCAAAATCGCCCTGAGCGATGCGCAGAGCACCACGGTCGATATCGCTGGTTGGCAAGGGGAAGTGACCCGCGAACAGTTCGAAACGCTGATTGCTACGCTGGTGAAACGTACCCTGATGGCCTGCCGCCGCGCGCTGAAAGATGCCGCCGTCAGTGCCGAAGAGGTGCTGGAAGTGGTGATGGTGGGCGGCTCAACCCGAGTGCCATTGGTACGCGAACAGGTGGGCGAGTTCTTTGGCCGCACGCCGCTGACGTCGATCGATCCGGACAAGGTGGTGGCGATCGGTGCTGCTATTCAGGCGGATATCCTGGTGGGTAACAAACCAGATAGCGAAATGCTGCTGCTGGACGTGATCCCACTTTCGCTTGGTCTGGAAACCATGGGTGGCCTGGTTGAGAAGGTGATCCCGCGTAACACCACCATTCCGGTGGCGCGTGCGCAGGAGTTTACCACCTTTAAAGACGGCCAGAGCGCGATGATGATCCACGTGCTGCAAGGCGAGCGTGAACTGGTGCAAGATTGCCGTTCGCTGGCACGCTTTACGCTGCGTGGCTTGCCGCCGTTACCTGCCGGTGGGGCACATATTCGTGTGACCTTCCAGGTGGATGCCGATGGCCTGCTGAGCGTGACGGCGATGGAGAAATCCACCGGCGTCGAAGCCTCTATTCAGGTTAAGCCTTCGTATGGCCTGTCCGATGCCGAGATTGCCGGCATGTTGAAGGACTCGATGGCCAATGCGCAAAGCGATGTCGGTGCTCGCAAGCTGGCGGAGCAACGGGTAGAAGCTTCCCGCGTGCTGGAAAGCCTGCAAGGTGCACTGGCGAGCGATGCTGCTCTGCTGAGTGACGAAGAAAGCCTGGCTATCAATAACGCGGTAGCCGAGCTCCAGCAAGTGATGCAAGGCTCCGATCCTGCAGCGATCGAAGCTGCAATAAAAATAGTCGATGCAACAACCCAAGATTTTGCCGCGCGCCGCATGGATGCCTCCATTCGCCGTGCGCTGGCTGGCCATTCTGTGGATGAGGTTTAACCATGCCGAAAATTGTTTTCCTGCCCCATCAAGATCTATGCCCAGAGGGGGCAGTACTGGAAGCGGAAGTTGGGGAAACCATCCTCGATGTCGCACTGCGTAACGGTATTGAAATTGAACATGCCTGTGAGAAATCCTGCGCCTGTACCACCTGCCACTGCATCGTGCGTGAAGGGTTTGATTCCCTTGCCGAAAGCAGCGAGCTGGAAGATGACATGCTGGACAAAGCCTGGGGGCTGGAGCCGGAAAGCCGCTTGAGCTGCCAGGCCCGCGTCACTGAAGACGACCTGGTAGTCGAAATGCCGCGTTACACTGTTAACCACGCGCGCGAGCACTAGGAGATAAGAATGGGACTGAAGTGGACAGACAGCCGCGAAATCGGCGAAGCCCTGTACGACGCCTATCCAGATACCGATCCTAAAACCGTGCGTTTCACCGACATGCACCAGTGGATTTGCGATCTGGAAGAGTTTGACGACGAACCGCAGGCTTCCAATGAAAAAATACTGGAAGCGATCCTGCTGGTCTGGTTAGATGAAGCAGAGTAAATAGCGAAATGGGCTGCCAAAGGCAGCCCGTTTATTTTGTATCCGACATACCCGTCGTCTTTCAAGCTGCAGCGTTGTTAGCTGCGCTATCTCACCCCAGCCACTTACCAAAAGTAAGCTCCTGAGGCTGAGATAGCTTGTCGCCTGGCTGCAACTTGAAATCCATAGGGTATACAATAAAAATCCCCAATGAATTTCGCTTGATAGAGTGAAGAATGAAGGGGGGAATCCGGAGTAAGGCTATGACAACCGAAATCATGCAGATCACGCTATCCCAGCAACCCGCCGATGCGCGCTGGGGTGAAAAGGCGCTGCTGAGCACCAATGACCAAGGCATTACCATCCATCTGACCGCAACCGGCAAACTGGGCCTGATCCAGCGCGCGGCACGCAGGATCGATGGCCAGGGCATCAAGAAAGTGAAACTGGCCGGGGAAGGCTGGGACCTGGAAAACAGCTGGGCGTTTTGGCAGGGCTTTCGCGGGCCGAAAGGGCAGCGTAGCGTTGAATGGGCTGAGCTGCCGGCAGCGGAAAGCCAAGAGCTGCAACAGCGCCTGAAGATTGTCGATTGGGTGCGTGACACCATCAATATGCCAGCGGAAGAGCTGGGGCCAGAGCAACTGGCAACCCGCGCGGTTGATCTGATGTGTGCTGTTGGTTGCGATGCTGTCAGCTACCGTATCACCAAAGGTGAAGATCTGCGTGAGCAGAACTACGCCGGTATTCATACCGTTGGCCGGGGTTCCGATCGTTCCCCGGTGCTGCTGGCGCTGGACTTTAACCCGACGGGCAACCCGGATGCACCGGTATTTGCCTGCCTGGTAGGTAAAGGTATCACCTTCGACAGCGGTGGCTACAGCCTCAAGCAGAGCGCGTTTATGGACTCGATGAAGTCCGACATGGGCGGTGCGGCTACCATCACTGGCGCATTGGCATTAGCGGTGGCACGCGGCTTGCAGCAGCGTGTCAAACTGTACCTGTGCTGTGCGGACAATATGGTCAGCGGTAACGCCTTTAAACTGGGCGACATTATTCGCTACCGCAATGGCAAGACGGTTGAAGTGATGAATACCGATGCGGAAGGGCGTCTGGTGTTGGCCGATGGCCTGATCGATGCCAGCGCACAAAACCCGCAGTTGATCATCGACTGTGCGACCTTGACCGGCGCGGCCAAAACGGCGGTAGGTAATGATTACCACGCGCTGTTCAGCTTTGACGATGCGTTGGCGCAAGAGCTGTTAGCCAGTGCGGACGAAGAGCATGAGCCATTCTGGCGTCTGCCACTGGCGGAATTCCACCGCAGCCAGTTACCGTCAAACTTTGCTGAACTGAACAACGTTGCGGGCCCGGCTTACACCGCTGGTGCCAGTACCGCAGCGGCCTTCCTGTCGCACTTTGTGCAGAATTATCAACAGGGTTGGCTGCATATCGACTGTTCTGCCACCTATCGCAAAGGTGCCGTGGATCAGTGGTCAGCAGGTGCAACCGGTCTGGGCGTGCGTACGCTGGCCAACCTGTTGCTGAGCAAAGCCAAGTAAGTTTAACATTACGTTTTTCCGTAGGGGCCCAGCATGCTGGGCCCTTAATACATTGGAGGAGTCGGCAATGAGTTCCCACCATCATGATGATGACGCCGTTTCAGGCGAAAACGAGCTTGAGCGCCTGCTGAGGCTGGCGGCCTCGGAGCCAGCGCACCGCCCTGCATTTTTCCGCGAACTGTTGGATTCAACGGTCTACATTCTGGGTGACAGCGAGCAGGTGCCGCACGACGGTGAAATTACGCTGAATGCCGAGACGCCGGTGAACATTCAGCACTGGGAAAAGCAGGATGGCAGCAGCGTGGTGCCTTTCTTCACCTCGTTGGAGGCGCTGCAAAAAGCGGTGGAGGATGAGCAACCCTTTATCGCCATGCCCGCTCGAGTGCTGTTTGAAATCACCCAAGGTGCCGAACTGTTCCTGAACCCGAAAGGCACCCACGGCAAAGAATTCTTGCCAGCAGAGATCGCGATGCTGTTGGCTACCGGTGGCGTAGTGAAACCGGCAGAGCGCTATATCGATACCGAAACTCAGCTACTGCTAGGGCAGCCTGAAGAGTATCCGGCGGCGATGGTGGATGCGCTGACGACCTTGTTCAGCCAGCGGAAACCGGTACGCCGCGCTTTCCTGGCGTTGATGCACGATCGCGCCGTAGACGAGAAGCCGAACCTGTTAGTGGGTCTGGAAGTGGATGGCGATCCGGCAGAGATTGAAGCCCTGATCAGCGAAGCCGGTATGGTGGCCAGCGAAACCGCGCCGAACGATGAGCCAGTTGATTTTTGCCTGGTGGAAGAGAATGCGCGGGGCGTGAGCCATTATCTGATCACCCATACCCAGGCCTTCTATCAGCGTCGCTGGGGCAGTTGGCTGCGCAATATGATCCCATCGACCGATAAAACACAGTAAGCCGACCGACCAGGATCCAATTTGTCGCTGACTATCGAGGATTAAGATAATTTTTTTTTAATGAAATGTTGATTTTCCCGTAGGCAAGCGTTAACAGCGCACATATAATCTGCGCCACTTGAAAGGCCGGCACCTCACCTTATCGCCCGGCCTGTTTTGGAAGACATAATAGAGGCCATCATGACCGTAGAACGTACCTTTTCCATCATTAAACCAAACGCAGTAGCTAACAATGACATCGGCGCTATCTATGCTCGTTTCGAGCGCGCGGGTTTCAAAATCATCGCATCTAAAATGTTGCGTCTGACTCGCGAACAGGCCGAAGGCTTCTACGCTGAGCACAAAGGTCGTCCTTTCTTCGACGGTCTGGTGGAGTTCATGACCTCTGGCCCAATCGTAGTTCAGATTCTGGAAGCCGAAAACGCCGTACAGCGTAACCGTGACATCATGGGCGCAACCAACCCGGACAACGCATTGGCCGGCACCCTGCGTGCTGACTATGCAGACAGCTTCACTGCCAACGCCGTTCACGGCTCAGACGCAGTAGAATCTGCCCAGCGTGAAATCGCCTATTTCTTTAACGAAAGCGAAATCTGCCCACGCTAATTGTGGGTGTTTTCTGCTGAAACCGACTATTTACCGGCAGATACAATAAAAATGCCGTGAAAGCCGTTCAGACGTAGAAACCCGCTACTAAAATTTGTACAATGCCGCGCCCCAGGGAAGCTATCTTGCCTGGGGCGTGTCTTTTGATGACACACTTACTTTCCACTCCTTCAAGCCATAACGTGTAATAACGAGGCTAAGAGATCATTATGTTAGAACCCATCGCGCCCGAGCATACCTTGTCTGAAAATAATTCCCTGACCGTGCAAACGGAACAACCGGCTACGGCCAAAATCAACCTGCTGGATTTGAACCGTCAGCAATTGCGCGAATTCTTCGCCAATATGGGTGAAAAACCTTTCCGCGCCGATCAGGTGATGAAGTGGATGTATCACTATTGCTGCGATGATTTTGAGCAGATGACCGACATCAACAAGGTGCTGCGCAATAAATTACAGCGCGTAGCGGAAATCCGTGCGCCGGAAGTCGCAGAAGAGCAGCGTTCGGCCGATGGCACCATCAAGTGGGCCATCAAGGTGGGCGATCAACAGGTCGAAACCGTCTACATCCCAGATGGCGATCGCGCCACCCTGTGCGTGTCTTCACAGGTAGGCTGTGCACTGGAGTGCAAATTCTGTTCCACGGCTCAGCAGGGCTTTAACCGCAACCTGCGCGTCTCGGAAATCATCGGCCAGGTTTGGCGTGCTGCTAAAATCCTGGGGGCCATCAAAGTCACTGGCCAACGTCCTATCACCAACGTGGTGATGATGGGTATGGGCGAGCCGTTGCTAAACCTGACCAACGTGGTGCCAGCGATGGAAATCATGCTGGATGACTTTGGTTTTGGTCTGTCCAAGCGCCGCGTTACCTTGTCTACCTCCGGTGTCGTACCCGCTCTGGACAAATTGGGCGATATGATCGATGTGGCCCTGGCTATTTCGCTGCATGCGCCTAACGACAAGATCCGCGACGAGATCGTGCCGATCAACCGCAAGTACAATATTGAAACCTTCCTGGCAGCGGTACGCCGTTATCTGGAAAAATCCAATGCCAATCAAGGGCGGGTCACGGTTGAGTACGTGATGCTGGATCATATCAACGACAGCACCGACGATGCGCACCAACTGGCGGAAGTGCTGAAAGATACGCCGTGCAAGATCAACCTGATCCCATGGAACCCGTTCCCTGGCGCACCTTATGGCCGCAGCTCCAACAGCCGCGTAGACCGTTTCTCCAAGGTGTTGATGGAATACGGCTTTACGACTATTGTTCGTAAAACCCGTGGCGATGACATCGATGCTGCCTGTGGGCAGTTGGCGGGAGAGGTGATCGATCGTACCAAGCGCACCCTGAAAAAGAAAATGGCCGGGGAACCTATCAACGTACGAGCGGTCTGAATCCTATAGCATGATTTTTTTGTTATCTAACAGCCTGTTATGTGAGCAGCAATCCTTCAGGCGATCGGGTAACATCGGATAAGGAAATGAGTGCAAGCATGAAGCTGAAACTGTGGGGTGTAATATTGGCGGCCAGTTTGCTGGCGGGCTGCTCCAGCTCGCAACCCGATAACGACGGGCCAGCGGTGGCAGCAGGCCAGACCCGGTTACAACTGGGCCTGGAGTATCTGAACCAGGGCGATCTACCGGCTGCCAGGCAGAATCTGCAAAAAGCGGTCGATGCGGCCCCACAGGATTATCGTACCCAATTGGGCATGGCACTCTACAATCAGCGGATTGGCGATAACGCCGCCGCTGAACAGCGTTATCAGCAAGCGCTTAAACTTGCACCGGGTAACGGTACCGTATTGAATAATTACGGTGCGTTTCTCTGTAGTTTAGGGCAGTATGTACCGGCCCAACAGCAGTTTAGCGCTGCGGCACTGGCGCCAGAATATGGCCAGGTTGCCGACAGTCTGGAAAACGCAGGTTACTGTTTCCTCAAGGCCGGTCAAAATGATGAAGCTCGTAAGTTATTAACGCGAGCGCTGAAGATCGATCCGGACAAGGGGGCTCCGCTGCTAGTGGAAGCAGAAAAGCAATTTGGAGAAGGGAAGCGCGCGCAGTCGCAACTTTTATTGGACAGTTATCAACATGTTCTGCCGGCGAGTGCCGACAGTCTATGGTTACAGATTCGTTTCGCCGCGTTAGCGGGCCGTCAGGATAGCGTTCAACGCTATGGCAAACAGCTAGCGCGAAGTTTTCCACAATCCAAACAGTACCAGCAGTTCTTAGCTAATGAATACTGAAGATTCCCAAGATAAAACCGTATCTATGACAACAGGTCAACGCCTGCGCCAGGCTCGTGAACAACTCGGGCTGAGTCAACAGGCCGTGGCTGAACGCCTGTGCCTAAAAATGTCTACCGTGCGCGACATTGAAGACGACAATATGTCTGCCGATCTGGCTTCAACGTTCGTGCGTGGTTATATCCGTTCCTATGCCAAGCTGGTGCATTTGCCAGAAGATGAACTGTTGCCGATGATGGAAAAACAGGCACCAGTGAGAGCGGCCAAGGTGGCTCAGATGCAGAGCTTCTCTTTGGGTAAGCGCCGTAAAAAGCGTGATGGCTGGCTGATGAGTTTTACCTGGCTGATTGTGTTTGTGGTCGTGGGTTTGACCGGTGCCTGGTGGTGGCAGAATCACAAGGCTCAGCAGGAAGAGATCGCCACCATGGCGGATCAATCTTCCGCACAGTTGTCTCAGCATGGTGAAGGCCAGCCCGTGCCATTGACCGACGGTAACGTGGATAATGGTGCATCGGCAGTTGTTCCAGACAACAGCCCTGCGCCGTCAACCAATAGTGCTGCTACGACTCAACAGGTCCCGGCCGTGCTTGATCCTCAGGCGGCTCAACAGCCTGCTGTGGTAGCACCAAGCCAGGCTACTATCCCGGATGCGACATCGACCGCGCCAGTCGCTCAGGCTCAGTTGCCTACCGGTGCTGCTGGCGTCAGTGCTTCGGAGGCTGATGCCAACGGGCTGGTGATGGATTTTTCCGGCGACTGCTGGGTACAAGTGGTTGACGCGACTGGGAAATCCTTGGTCAGCGGCATCCAGAAAAGCGGTTCCCGGCTGAATCTGGCTGGCAAGGCGCCGTTTAAACTGACCCTTGGCGCACCGGCTTCGGTACAGGTCCAATTCCAGGGTAAACCGGTCGATTTAAGCCGGTTTGTCAAGTCAAACCGTGTTGCTCGTCTGACCGTTGCCGCGCAGTAATTGCGCGGCTATTGTCGTTATGTCTGAGCAGCAGTGGAGAGTAACTGATGCATAACCAAGCTCCCATTAACCGTCGCAAATCTACCCGTATTTACGTCGGTAACGTGCCTATAGGCGATGGAGCGCCGATTGCCGTGCAATCGATGACCAACACCCGTACCACCGATGTCGAAGCGACGGTTAATCAGATCCGGGCTCTGGAGCGCGTGGGGGTTGATATTGTCCGCGTTTCCGTTCCCACCATGGACGCCGCCGAGGCGTTTCGGCTGATCAAGCAGCAGGTCAACGTACCGCTGGTGGCTGATATCCATTTCGATTACCGCATTGCGCTGCAGGTTGCCGAATACGGCGTTGACTGCCTGCGTATCAACCCAGGCAACATTGGCAACGAATCTCGTATCCGTTCAGTGGTTGATTGTGCGCGTGACAAAAATATCCCGATCCGCATCGGCGTTAACGGCGGCTCGTTGGAAAAAGATATTCAAGAAAAGTACGGCGAACCTACGCCGGAAGCGCTGCTGGAATCCGCCATGCGTCACGTGGATATTCTGGACCGTCTCAACTTTGACCAGTTCAAGGTGAGCGTGAAAGCATCCGACGTGTTCCTGGCCGTACAGTCTTACCGGCTGCTGGCTGCCCGAATTGACCAACCCTTGCATCTTGGCATCACCGAGGCGGGCGGAGCACGCAGTGGCTCGGTGAAATCAGCCATTGGCCTGGGCATGCTGCTGTCGGAAGGGATCGGCGATACGCTGCGCATTTCGCTGGCGGCGGATCCGGTTGAAGAAGTGAAAGTTGGCTTTGATATCCTGAAGTCCTTGCGCATCCGCGCCCGTGGCATCAACTTCATTGCCTGCCCAACCTGTTCACGTCAGGAGTTTGACGTCATTGGCACCGTCAATGCGTTGGAACAACGCCTGGAAGACCTCATCACCCCGATGGATGTGTCCATTATCGGTTGCGTGGTGAACGGGCCGGGCGAAGCCCTGGTGTCGACCATTGGGGTAACCGGCGGGCACAAGAAGAGTGGCTTCTACGAAGACGGCGTGCGCCAGAAAGAGCGTTTTGATAACGAACAGATGATTGACCAGTTGGAAGCGAAGATCCGGGCTAAAGCGGCCATGATGGACGAATCCAAGCGCATTTCGATCAATCTTCTGGAAGAATAAGTCGGCGGCTATTGGCCTGCTGATTGATAATCCGAGGACTGGATTGCGCATCTGCGTTGAATAGCGGGTGGCAAAGTCCCTATAATCGGATCCATTTTATATAAACGGACAGAGAACTCACGTGGCAAAAAACATTCAAGCCATTCGCGGCATGAACGATTACCTGCCGGAAGAAACGGCACTGTGGCAGCGTATTGAAGGCACACTCAAGCAGGTGCTGAGCGGCTATGGCTATAGCGAAATCCGGTTGCCGATTGTAGAGCAGACCCCGTTATTTAAGCGCGCCATCGGTGAAGTGACCGACGTCGTGGAAAAAGAGATGTATACCTTCGAGGACCGCAACGGCGAAAGCCTGACGTTGCGCCCGGAAGGAACGGCTGGCTGCGTACGCGCCGGTATCGAACATGGTCTGCTGTACAATCAGGAACAGCGTCTGTGGTATATCGGCCCGATGTTCCGTTACGAACGTCCACAAAAAGGCCGTTACCGCCAGTTCCATCAGTTAGGGGCAGAGGTATTTGGCCTGCAAGGCCCGGATATTGACGCCGAGCTGATCCTGCTGACTGCCCGCTGGTGGAAAGCGCTGGGTATTGCCGAACACGTCAATCTGGAACTGAACTCCATCGGTTCACTGGAAGCTCGCGCCAACTACCGTGACGCTCTGGTGGCTTTCCTGGAACAGCATCAGGAAAAACTCGACGAAGACTGCAAGCGCCGCATGTACAGCAACCCACTGCGCGTGCTGGATTCTAAAAATCCAGAAGTGCAAACCCTGCTTAACGATGCGCCGCGTCTTTCCGATTATCTGGATGACGAGTCCAAAGCCCACTTTGCCGGGCTGTGTGAACTTTTAGCTCAGGCCGGTATCCCATATACCGTTAACGAGCGCCTGGTGCGCGGCCTGGATTATTACAATCGCACGGTGTTTGAGTGGGTTACCACCAGCCTGGGCGCTCAGGGCACCGTGTGTGCCGGTGGCCGCTACGACGGCCTGGTTGAGCAACTGGGTGGGCGCGCTACCCCTGGCGTTGGTTTTGCCATGGGTCTGGAGCGTCTGGTGCTGCTGGTTCAGGCGGTTAATCCGGACTTCAAGGCACCGGCCACCATCGACGTGTACGTCATATCGAGCGGTGCGGGTACCCAGAGTGCGGCCATGTTGCTGGCAGAGCAGGTTCGTGATGCTGCGCCGCAGATTAAATTGATGACCAACTATGGCGGCGGCAACTTTAAAAAGCAGATCACCCGTGCGGACAAGTGGGGCGCGCGTATCGCCCTGATCCTGGGTGAGAACGAAGTCGCAGCACAGCAGGTAGTGATTAAAGACCTGCGCAGTGGTGAACAAGAAACGCTGGCGCAAAGCGAAGTCGCTGCGCGTCTGGCTTTGATGTTAGGTTAAGGAGAAGGACACCGTGGAAGTCTATACCACTGAAAACGAACAGCTTGACGCCGTGCGCAACTTTTTTGCCGAAAACGGTAAAGCTTTGGTTGTGGGTGTGGTGCTCGGTATTGGTGCCCTGGTTGGTTGGCGCTATTGGCAGAGCAACCAGACCTCCAGCATGATGGCTGCCTCACAGTCTTATCAACAGGTTGACGTTGCCCTGGCATCGGGTAAAGCCGAAGACGTGGCAACGGCAGAGAAGTTTATCCAGGCCAACGACAACAGCTACGGCGTGTTCGCGGCTCTGGATTTGGCTAAACACTTTGCAGAACAAGGTGATTTTGCCAAGGCAGAACAGCAACTGGTGGTGGCACAGGGCCATGCCAAAGATGAAAACCTGCTGGCGTTGGTAAATCTGCGTCTGGCTCGTATTCAGATGCAAGAGAAAAAGCTGGATGAAGCGCTGAAAACGCTGGATGGCGTCAAAGGCGAAGGTTGGATGGCAATGATGCAAGACGTACGCGGCGACGTGCTGTTGGCCAAAGGCGACAGCAAAGGTGCACGCGAAGCTTACAGCAAAGGCATCGAATCCAATGCTTCTCAGGCGCTTGCGGCAGTGATGCGCATGAAATTGAATAACTTGTCCAGCTAAGGGGAATTCCCATGCAATTGCGTAAAACACTCTTGGTCGGACTGGTTTCCGTGACTTTGCTGAGTGGTTGCTCGCTGTTTAGTGGCGAAGAAGACGTGGTTACCATGTCGCCGCTGCCAACGGTTGAAAATCAGTTCACGCCGAACAAAGCGTGGAGCACGTCGGTCGGTGATGGCATTGGCGAGTACTACTCTCACCTGCGTCCGGCTTATCAGGACAGCACGGTTTATGCTGCCGATCGTCGCGGTACGGTGAAAGCGATGGACCTGGCCGACGGTAAAGAAAAATGGAAGGCCGATCTCTCCGAGAAAACCGGCTTCTTCTCCAGTAACCTGCCTGCGCTGCTGTCTGGTGGCCTGACGGTGTCTGGCTCCAACGTATACGTTGGCAGTGAGAAAGCAGTGGTATATGCGCTGAATACCGAAGACGGTAAAGTCGCCTGGCAAACCAAGGTGGCGGGTGAAGCGATTTCCCGTCCGGTGGTCGCAGAGGGGCTGGTGCTGATCCATACCACCAACGGCCAACTGCAAGCGTTGAACGAGTCTGATGGTGCCATCAAGTGGACGGTCAACCTGGATATCCCTTCACTGTCACTGCGTGGTGAGTCTGCTCCGGCAACGGCCTTTGGTGCAGCGGTAGTTGGCGGTGACAACGGTCGCGTCAGCGCCGTGTTGATGCAGCAGGGCCAGTTGATCTGGCAGCAGCGTATTTCCCAGCCAAGCGGTGCGACTGAGATCGACCGCCTGAATGACGTAGACACCACGCCGGTGATTATTGACAACGTGGTCTATGCCTTGGGTTACAATGGCAACATGGCGGCGCTGGATCTGCGCTCCGGCCAAATCATGTGGAAACGTGATATGGGCTCGGTGAACGACTTTATCGTCGACGCAGGCCGTATCTATGTGGTCGATCAGAATGACCGTGTAGTGGCGATGAATACCGAAGGTGGCGTTAACCTGTGGCGTCAGAGCGATTTGCTGCACCGTAACCTGACCGCACCAACGCTGTATAACGGCTACCTTGTCGTCGGCGATGCCGAAGGTTATCTGCACTGGATCAATACCACCGATGGCCGTTTTGTGGCTCAGCAAAAAGTGGATAGCTCCGGCTTCCTGTCCGCGCCAATTGTGGCGGGTGACAAACTGCTGATCCAGGCGCGTGGCGGCAAGGTTTACGCCTTCACTCGCTAACAGTTTTATACCCAATCAATCGCAGGCTGTGCAGCCTGTAAGATTCATGGGATAACGGCTCCTGATACCAGGAGCCGTTTCGTATTTTTAAGCTATGCTGCTGCTGTCTATTGCGCTGCATAGTAACGCATTGATTATTAAGTAATGAGGCTTCAACATGATACCTGTCGTTGCGCTGGTCGGGCGCCCGAATGTCGGTAAATCCACCTTGTTTAACCGTTTAACACAGACGCGCGATGCGCTGGTGGCGGATTTCCCCGGGCTAACGCGAGACCGCAAGTATGGTCGTGCTGAAGTTGAGGGCAACGAATTTATTATCGTCGATACCGGGGGTATTGACGGGACGGAAGATGGCGTTGAAACGCGTATGGCCGGTCAGTCGCTGCTGGCGATCGAAGAGGCCGATATCGTGCTGTTTATGGTCGATGCCCGTGCCGGGCTGATGCCTGCCGATCAGGGGATTGCTCAGCACCTGCGTAATCGCCAGAAGGCGACGTTTCTGGTTGCCAACAAAACCGATGGCATGGATCCGGACACCGCGACGGCAGATTTCTATTCCTTGGGCCTGGGCGACGTCTATGCGATTGCCGCTTCCCATGGCCGTGGCGTCACGCAGCTGATTGAACACGTGCTGGTGCCGTTCATTCCGGCAAAACCGGAAGAAGTCGAGCTGACCGAAGAAGAAGCCAATGCCGCCTATTGGGCCGAGCAGAGCGGTGAGCTGGAAGAGGGTGAATATGAAGATCCGGAAGATGACTTCAACCCGCAGGATTTGCCGATCAAGCTGGCGATCGTTGGCCGCCCTAACGTAGGTAAGTCGACGCTCACTAACCGTATTCTCGGCGAAGAGCGTGTCGTTGTGTTTGACATGCCAGGCACGACTCGCGACAGCATTTACATTCCGATGGTGCGTGACGAGCGTGAATACGTGCTGATCGACACCGCCGGGGTGCGCAAGCGCGGCAAAGTTACCGAAACCGTAGAGAAATTCTCGGTGATCAAAACGTTGCAGGCGATCGAAGATGCCAACGTAGTGTTGTTGGTGATCGACGCCCGCGAAGGCATTTCCGATCAGGATCTGTCGCTGCTGGGCTTTATCCTCAACAGTGGGCGCTCACTGGTGATTGCGGTCAACAAGTGGGACGGCATGAGTGAGGAAGATCGCGATCACGTGAAAGAGATGCTCGATCTGCGTTTGGGCTTTGTCGATTTTGCGCGTGTGCACTTTATCTCTGCGCTGCACGGCAGCGGTGTGGGTAACCTGTTCGAATCTGTGAACGAAGCCTATGAGTGTGCTACTCGTCGCGTAAATACCTCGATGCTGACCAAGATCATGCAGATGGCTGCCGAAGACCACCAGCCGCCATTGGTGCGTGGCCGCCGCGTGAAGCTCAAATACGCGCACGCAGGGGGTTATAACCCGCCTATCGTGGTGATCCACGGTAACCAGGTATCCGATCTGGCCGACTCCTACAAACGTTATCTGATGAACTACTTCCGTCGTTCACTCAAGGTGATGGGTACGCCGATCCGCATCCAGTTCAAAGAGGGTGAGAACCCGTTTGCGGGTAAGCGCAACACCTTGACGCCAAACCAGATGCGCAAGCGCAAGCGCTTGATGAGCCACCTGAAGAAGTCAAAATAACAATCGTAGGGCGTGGAATTGATACCGCGCCCTATTTTTATCCTGCTTAAACCGTTCTATTATCTGCCAATCTCACTTCTCACCGACCCTGTAAAGGAAGCTCATGTCCTGGGAAACCTGGAGTTTTGCCTTTAGCGTCACCGTACCCAACTTATTGATGATGCTGCTGGGGATCCTGCTGCGCCACTGGCGGCTGATGGACGATCGCTTTATCGATGGGGCCACCAAACTGGTCTTTAATCTGGCGCTGCCCTGCCTGTTGTTCTTCAGCATTGCCACTAACCACCCGCAACTGCGCGATAATTTTGCTCTGGTGATCTACGGTGCGGTGGGGACGATAGCGACCTTCTTGCTGCTGGAGATCGCGGCCAAGTGGCTGGTGAAAGAGCCACGCGAGCGTGGCGTGTTTGTACAGGGAGGGTTCCGGGCGAATACCGCGATTGTTGGTCTGGCTTATGCTATGACCGCCTACGGCGATGAGGGCGTCGCGATTGCCTCGTTGTATCTGACAGTGACGGTGATCCTGTTTAACGTGCTGTCGGTCATCACCCTGACGCGCAGCCTGCAAGGCGGCAACGGGCGGAAGATCAAACATTTGTCATTGCTGCGCAGTATCGTGACTAATCCGCTGATCTTGGGGCTGCTGAGTGGCCTGGCCTATGCGCAGACCGGGCTGGGGATTGCGCCAGTGCTCAAGCAGACCGGCAGCTACATCTCAGGTCTGTCATTACCGCTGGCCTTGCTGTGTACCGGGGCCAGCCTCGATCTGCGGGCAATGTTCCGCTCTTCCAACGTCGCTGCGTTGTCTTCGTCGGCTAAACTGTTTTTAGTACCGGTGTTGATGACGTTTGGGGGTTGGCTATGCGGTTTCGAGGGCGCTACGCTCGGCATTATTTTTATGTTCTCTGCGACGCCAACCGCCTCCGGCAGCTATGTGATGACGCGAGCCATGGGGGGCAACGCGACGTTGGCCGCCAATATTATTGCGATCACCACCGTGGGATCCTTCTTTACCACCGCGCTGGGGATCTCTTTCTTGCGCTCGTGGGGCGTGATTTAAACCAGGAGGAAAGATGGACGCCTTATGTCCGGTTTGTGCCCAGCCGATGAGCTGGGTGAATGGCCACTATCATTGTGATGACTGCAACAGCGATTACCGGCAGCTTGCCGAGTGCCCCGACTGCGGGCAACCGTTGCAAGAACTGAAAGCCTGTGGCGCCGTGGATTATCTCTGCCAACATGGCCACGGGCTGATCTCCAAAAAGCGGGTGAAGTTCAGCTATCAACCGGTGGAATGACCTCATGCATCATAGAGCCGGTGGTCGTGCGTGCTGACCGCTGGCGACACCTTGTTTTGGCTGAGGCGTTTAACCGAGGCCCGAACCGCTAAACGCCCATGCAACAGCATATTGCTGGGTGGCGCATCCGGGCGCAGCATACGGCGCTGCAACAGCGCTATGGCCTCTGCACCCAGCTCATCACGAGGAACGTGAACCGAGGTCAGCGGTACGTCGTGGATCTCCGCCAGATTAAAACCATCCGTACTCATCACCGAAATGTGCCCTGGCACGCTGATGTGCATTTTCTTTAGCGCATTGACGGCACCCACCGCCATATAGTCACCCCCTGCCAGGATTGCCGTCGGCAATTGTGCCCGATCGGTAACGCTGTTGATAAAGGCCGTGATGGCCTGCTCGGCTTCTTCGCTACCGAAACCGGAAGTGGTGACCAGATGCTGGCGGTCATCGAAGGGAATATTGTGCCGCATATAGGCCTGTTTGATCCCCGCCAGCCGCAACTCCATGGTATTGCGTCGTAGACATTGCAGATTGAGGATACGGCTGTGGCCCTGTTGCAACAGATAGTTGGCGGAATACTCCCCAATCAGCTGATGGTCGGGGGAAACGCTGTCTAACCGCATCTGGCGATCGGTGCAGTTAATCAGAATGCAGGGCTTGTTCAGATCGGCGGCCAGCGTATGGATATGCTCGTCATCAATGCCGATGATCAGCACGGCTTCGGTTAACGGGTCGCTCATCTTTTCCAAAAACAGCACGCTGTCGCTGTGTTGCTCCTCCAACCCGCAGTAGCGGATCCTCACATCATGTTGCGCCAGTGCGGTGGTGATCCCCTGGATCACCTTGTAGTAGAAAATATCGGTGCGGACATCAAAGGCGCGCTGTGGGGCAAATACCATCACATTGTTCAACATCAGCCTGCCGTTGGAAAGCCCCTGCAGGATACCGTTTTGCTGCGCACAGGCCAGCACCCGTTGCCGTGCCTCGGCGCTGGTGTTGGCTTTCCCTGCCAACACGCGTGAGACGGTGCTGATCGAAAGCCCGGTTTGGCGCGCAATTTCCTGTATTTTCAGCTTTCCGTTCATTTTGTGATCTCCTTCAAATTCGGTCGTGAGAATATTTTCACGGCGTATATCTTCCTTTCAGACGGCTTTCTATGGCTATAACGGCGAAAATTTAGCTGGTGTATGAAAACTTTTGCAAATTTCGCCATTTCACTTGCACTCTCCGCTGGTTAGTCTGCCTTGGTACACCAATTTTATAGATTTATCAGTCCAATTTATTGGATGGAATACAAGTAAAACAACATTAAATCATAGGGTTGTCGCAGCATTGACGTTGTATTTGTGGCCGACGTCACAAATAACGCTGTTAACACCTCCGTTAGCAAGAGTTGCCCTACCAAAAAGGCGTATGGTCGCCACGGAGATCAAGATGAGTGTAGAAATCAATCAAACGGTTGTCGCCAGCAGCCGCCGTAAATTCAAATCGTTGCGCTGGTGGATGTTGGCCCTGTTCCTGTTGGGCGTCACGGTTAACTACATTACCCGTAACTCGCTGGGTATTCTGGCACCTGAGCTGAAAACCAGCCTCAACATGACCACCGAGCAATATTCTTGGGTGGTGGCGTCCTTCCAACTGGCTTATACCCTGTTCCAACCGATCTGCGGCTGGCTGATAGACGTCATTGGTTTGAAGATGGGGTTTCTGGTTTGTGCCAGCATCTGGGCGGTGGTGTGCATGATGCATGCTGGCGCGGGCAGTTGGTTGCAACTGGCGATCCTGCGTTTCTTCATGGGTGCAGCTGAAGCGGCGGCCACGCCGGCTAACGCGAAAGCTATTTCTGACTGGTTCCCGAAAAAAGAACGGCCGATTGCCGCTGGCTGGGCAGGGGTTGGCTTTTCGATCGGCGCGATGTTGGCACCGCCGATCATTGTGATTGCCCATGTGTCCTTTGGCTGGCAGGGAGCCTTCCTGTTCTCTGGTGCCCTGGCGCTGATCTGGGTGGTGCTGTGGTGGGTGTTTTACCACTCGCCGCAACAGCACCCGAACCTGAGCCAAAAGGAGTTTGATCTGATCAACGAGGATAATGAACCGGTACTGCCGAAGCTGCCGTTCTTTAAATCGTTGGCGATCCTGTGCAAAAACAAAAAATTCTATGGCATCGCCATCCCAGCGTTTCTTGCTGAGCCGGCCTGGGCGGTGTTCAGCTTCTGGGTGCCGCTATATCTGGCCACCGAGCGCGGCATGGATCTCAAACAGATTGCCATGTTTGCCTGGCTTCCGTTCCTGGCGGCGGATATCGGCAGCGTCGCCAGTGGTTATCTCACTACGCTGTATCGCAAATGGTTCGGCTGTTCACGGGTGAACTCGGTGGTGGCCAGCTCGGTGACCGGAGCCTTCATGATGGTATCGCTGGCGTTTGTCGCGATCACCAAAGATCCCTACATCGCGATCGCGCTGATCTCAATTGGTGGCTTTGGGCACCAGGTGATCTCCTGCATGTTGAGCGCGCTGGTGGTGGAATCCTTCGATAAAAACCAGATGGCAACGGTGAACGGCATGCGCGGCTCCAGCGCCTGGATCGCCAGCTTCCTGTTCACGCTGTTGATTGGTGCCGTTTCCGATACCGTCGGCTTCAACCCGCTCTTCGTCGCGATGGGCTTCTTCGATCTGATCGGTGCGATGTTCCTGATCGGTTTGATCGCCGAGCGCGGCAAAAAACCTTCACCTACTGTTTAAGTTGGATAATTATGAAAACGTTAAAAAACTGGACGCTGGCTGGGCAATACGCCGACCGTGTTGAACTGCTGGTGGATGAGCAACACCTGTTCTGCCTGTACGTGCTGGAAAGCAATCTGTTCCGAGTGCTGATCAAACGCCACGGCGAACTGGCACTGGATCGCACCTGGAGTATCGCTCCGCAGGAGGATGTGCCTTGGGAAGGGCGGGATCGCCTCAGCGTCGCTGGTTTTGGCCTGCCGGGCTATAAACTTGGCCAGCAGGCAGACAGTTTGACGGTAGCGACTCCGCAGTTGCGCGTGACGATACATCAGCCGCTATGGCTGGAATGGGAATACTGCAATGCGGCGGGGGAATGGCTACCACTGGCTGCGGATCGCCCAACCAGTGCCTATCTGCTTAATGCGCACGGCGACGGCGTGGCGCACTATCAGCGCCGCCATCAGGGCGAACGTTACTATGGGCTAGGTGAAAAAGCGGGCGATCTGGAGCGTACGGGCCGCCGCTTTGAAATGCGTAACCTGGACGCGATGGGTTACAACGCTGCCAGCACCGATCCGCTTTATAAGCATATCCCGTTTACCATCACGCGCCGGGAAGAGGTCAGCTTTGGCCTGTTTTATGACAACCTGAGCAGTTGCTGGCTGGATCTGGGGAATGAGATCGACAACTATCACCTGGCCTATCGCCGCTATCAGGCCGAGGCGGGCGATCTGGATTACTATCTGTTCCTGGGGCCAAAGGTGCTCGACGTCACCAAGGCCTTCGTGCGTCTGACCGGTAAAACCCATTTTGGGCCGAAGTGGAGCCTGGGGTACAGCGGCTCGACGATGCACTACACCGACGCACCGGATGCCCAGCAGCAGTTGCAGCAGTTTATCCAGCTGTGCCGCCAGCACGCCATCCCGTGCGATTCGTTCCAGCTCTCTTCCGGCTATACCTCGATCAATAACAAACGCTACGTCTTCAACTGGAACTACGACAAGGTGCCGCAGCCTAAACAGCTTAGCCAAGCCTTCCACGATGCTGGGCTGAAGCTGGCGGCGAATATCAAACCCTGCCTGTTGCAGGACCATCCCAAATATCAACAGGTGGCAGAACTTGGCTTGTTTATCCGCGATTCGCAGAGCGACGGCCCAGAACGTTCCAGCTTCTGGGATGACGAAGGTTCGCATCTCGACTTCACCAACCCGGCAGCGGTGCGCTGGTGGCAGCAGGGGGTGACGGAGCAACTGCTGGAAATGGGGATTGATTCCACCTGGAATGACAACAACGAGTATGAAGTGTGGGATGGTGAAGCGCGCTGCCATGGCTTCGGCAAGCCGATTGCCATCAAGCATATTCGCCCGGTGATGCCGCTGCTGATGATGCGTGCCTCACTTGAAGCACAGCAGCGTTTTGCGCCGAACCTGCGGCCTTATTTGATCTCGCGTTCTGGCTGCGCCGGTATGCAGCGTTATGTGCAAACCTGGAGTGGCGACAACCGCACCAGTTGGCAAACCTTGCGCTATAACACCCGAATGGGGGTGGGGATGAGCCTGTCCGGGCTGTTTAACGTTGGGCATGACGTGGGCGGTTTCTCCGGCGATAAGCCAGACGCGGAACTGTTGGTGCGTTGGGTACAAAACGGAGTAATGCACCCGCGCTTTACCATTCATTCCTGGAATGATGATGCTACCGTCAATGAACCCTGGATGTACCCGGCGGCGACGCCGATGATCCGAGATGCCATCAACCTGCGTTATCGCCTCATGCCATACTTCTACACGCTACTCTGGCAGGCAAGCCATGATGATGAGCCGATGCTGCGGCCAACCTTCCTCGATCATGAGCACGATGAGCGCACCTTCGGTGAGACCGATGATTTCCTGATTGGCCGCGACCTGCTGGTGGCCAGCGTGGTGGAGCAGGGGCAGCGCCAGCGTGAAGTCTACCTGCCGGATAACGTTGATGGTTGGTATTGCTTCTATAGCGGCCAATGGTACAGCGGTGGACAAAGCATTGTATTGGAGGCACCGCTGGAACGCTTACCACTGCTGGTACGCGCTGGGGCAGGGATCCCAATGTCACAGCGGTTGGGGCATGTGGATATTGCAGCAGACGATCGCCGGGAACTGAGGCTGTTCCCCACCAAGGGTTGCGGATGGTCCTCAGGCCTGCTGTTTGAAGACGATGGGGAAAGCCATGGCTGGCAGCAGAATAATGCGCTGTGGCTCCGCTGGGAGGCGGTGAGTGACAATCAGCGCATCGAGCTGACCTTCACCCACGAGGGGCATTTCAAACCGACGTGGCAGGTGCTGAACATTGTATTGCCAGCAGGTGAGACTCGCGAGCTGTGGGTGAACGGGGTTTGCCGGGATACTTTTGTGCTGTAATTAATGTCATATCCCAACCCTCTGCAGAGGGTTGGGGAAGTATCAAACTGGATGAAGCTTTGCGTGGGATTGGTTATCATTAATACACTGCTATCTAGGTAGCCTTACGCTACGCAATTTAGGATACGCTGATCCGTGAGTTGGCTAGTCGTGCGCCATCGCATGAGGAGGAATTGATGACTATTGCAGAATATCTCGAGCAAAAAGGACGGCTAGAAGGCAAACTTGAGGAAGCAGTGAAAATAGCTCGTTCCATGCTGGAGAACGGTTTCGAACGCACCATGGTAATGAAACTGACCGGCCTTTCCGCAGAAGAAGTCGATCAGCTCTGCCACTAACCGCTATTCCACCACGCGTTTCTTACGCGGCTTTTTTGCCACGGTGACGGTTTTGACTTCGCTCTCCACCCAGCCATCCTGCAGGCGGGTTTTCAGCATTTCCCCAACCTGTGCCTGTTTGGTGGTTTTCAGTAACTCACCCTGTGGCGTCTGCGTTACGCTATAGCCGCGAGCCAGGGTTGCCAGTGGGCTAACTGCCTCCAACTGACTACAGGCGACACCAAAGCGTTGGCGATAGCCATTGAGTTGCCGCTCCATCCCTTGCTGCAATCGGTATTCCTGCTGCTGAACACGCTGCTGCAAGCGGTGGATGCGGCCCATCGGCTGTACCTGCGCCAGGCGCTGCTGCACGCGTTCACTGCGGCGAGAAGATAGGCGCAATTGCTGCTGCATCCCATCTTCCAAACGGCGCTGTAGCTTGAATAACAGCGTTTGCTGCCGAGCTAGCCGCAGGTGTGGATGCTGCTGTTGCAGACGGTGGTTGATGCGGGTGAACTGCTGCTGGCGCTGCGCCAGATAATAGTCCATCGCCATTTCCAGCCGCTGTTGCTGTGACTGCAATTGGCGCAACAGCTCAAGCTGATTACGGCTGACCAACTCTGCGGCCGCGGAAGGGGTAGGTGCCCGCAGGTCTGCAACAAAGTCGGCAATGGTAACGTCGGTTTCATGGCCGACGGCGCTGACGATCGGGATACGGCTGGCAAAAATTGCCTTCGCGACGCGTTCGTCGTTAAAGCTCCATAAATCTTCTAACGAGCCACCGCCGCGCCCGACGATCAGCACATCGCACTCATCACGGCGGTTGGCGGTTTCGATCGCGCGAACGATCTGCAACGGAGCTTCTGCACCTTGCACGGACGTGGGATAAATCACGATCGGCAGTGAAGGATCCCGCCGCTGTAGCACCTGCAAAATATCGTGCAGCGCTGCGCCGCTGGCGGAGGTGATCACCCCAACGCATTTGGCCGGGCTTGGCAATGGTTGTTTGAACTGCTGATCAAACAAACCTTCGGCCGCCAGGCGCTGTTTTAACTGTTCGAATTGTTGTTGCAGCAGGCCGTCACCGGCAGGCTGCATGCTTTCGGCGATCAGTTGGTAATCACCACGTGGTTCATACAGGGTGATGCTGGCACGTACCAGAACCTGCTGGCCATTTTGTGGGCGAAAGGTGGTGCGGCGGTTGCTGTTGCGGAACATCGCGCAACGCACCTGGGCACGGTCATCTTTCAGCGTGAAATACCAGTGGCCGGAGGAGGGCTGGGAGAAGTTGGAGATCTCGGCGGAGAGCCAAATCTGCCCCATTTCCATTTCCAGCAGCTGTCGAACCGTCTGATTGAGGCGGCTTACGGTAAAAATGGACGGTGAAGTAGGTAGTGACATGTGACCCAGATCAAATTTCAAAACAAGCACTTAATTGGTCGATATTACAGCTCGGCGAAAGGTAATCAAGAGTTTTTGTAAGAAAGTGCTGGAGGCAACCGATTACGCTCTGTATAATGCCACGGCAATATTTTATCTTTTCCGCATCCACCTTGGTGAGATATTGCCCATGCTACGTATTGTAAAAGAAGCTCTAACGTTTGATGACGTTCTCCTGGTTCCAGCCCACTCCACAGTTCTGCCTAATACCGCAGATCTTGGCACCCAACTGACCAAATCTATCCGCCTGAATATCCCTATGCTGTCCGCAGCCATGGATACCGTAACCGAATCCAACCTGGCCATTGCGCTAGCGCAGGAAGGCGGTCTGGGCTTCATTCACAAAAACATGTCCATTGAGCGCCAGGCGGAAGAAGTTCGCCGGGTGAAAAAACATGAAAGCGGCGTGGTCACGGACCCACAGGCCGTTACACCTTCCACCACGCTGGCAGAAGTGAAAGAGTTAACCGCGCGTAACGGCTTTGCCGGTTACCCGGTTGTGACCGAAGAAAACGAACTGGTGGGGATCATTACCGGCCGTGACGTGCGCTTCGTAACCGATCTGACTCAGCCTGTCACCGCAGTGATGACGCCAAAAGAGCGCCTGGTCACCGTCAAGGAAGGCGAAGCGCGTGAAGTTGTGCTGCAAAAAATGCACGAAAAACGCGTTGAAAAAGCGCTGGTGGTGGACGACAGTTTCCACCTGCTGGGCATGATCACCGTCAAAGACTTCCAGAAAGCAGAGCGTAAACCTAACGCCTGTAAAGATGAGCATGGCCGTCTGCGCGTAGGCGCTGCGGTGGGTGCTGGTGCCGGTAACGAAGAGCGTGTTGATGCGCTGGTCGCTGCTGGTGTTGACGTTCTGCTCATCGACTCTTCACACGGCCATTCCGAAGGCGTGTTACAGCGCATCCGTGAAACCCGTGCCAAATACCCGGACCTGCAAATCCTTGGCGGCAACGTCGCGACCGGGGCTGGTGCCAAAGCCCTGATGGAAGCCGGCGTAAGCGCGGTGAAAGTCGGTATCGGTCCTGGCTCTATCTGTACGACTCGTATCGTAACCGGCGTGGGTGTTCCGCAGATCACCGCTATCGCCGATGCGGTCGAAGCGCTGGAAGGAACAGGTATCCCTGTTATCGCTGACGGTGGTATCCGCTTCTCTGGCGATATCGCCAAAGCGATTGCTGCCGGTGCGTCTTGCGTGATGGTTGGTTCAATGCTGGCGGGGACGGAAGAATCTCCGGGCGAAATCGAGCTGTATCAGGGCCGTTCGTTCAAATCTTACCGTGGAATGGGTTCTCTGGGCGCGATGTCCAAAGGTTCCTCGGATCGTTACTTCCAGACCGATAACGCCGCTGATAAACTGGTGCCGGAAGGTATCGAAGGCCGTGTGGCCTACAAAGGCATGCTGAAGGCGATTGTACATCAGCAGATGGGCGGCCTGCGTTCCTGCATGGGCCTGACAGGCTGTGCGACCATCGACGAACTGCGTACCAAAGCCGAGTTTGTGCGCATCAGCGGTGCCGGGATTCAAGAAAGCCATGTGCATGACGTTACCATCACCAAAGAATCACCAAACTACCGCATGGGCTAATGCTTTAACCTCTCTCCTGCGGGAGAGGGGCAGGGATGAGGGGGCAGCCTCTCATCCCAAATACCCTTTTTGCTCTTTTTCTCTGTTGCTGGAATTTGCCTCACATGACAAAAAATATTCATAAGCATCGCATCCTGATCCTGGATTTCGGTTCACAATACACCCAACTGATTGCCCGCCGCGTGCGTGAGATCGGTGTTTACTGTGAGCTGTGGGCCTGGGACGTCAGCGAAGAGCAGATCCGCGAATTCAATCCAAGCGGCATCATTCTCTCCGGTGGCCCGGAAAGCACCACCGAACTGAGCAGCCCGCGTGCGCCAGAATATGTCTTCACCGCCGGCGTACCGGTATTGGGCGTGTGCTACGGCATGCAGACCATGGCGATGCAACTGGGCGGCCATGTACAGGGTTCAACCGAGCGTGAGTTCGGTTATGCGCAGGTGGAAATCACCCAATCAAGCGCCCTGATCCGCGATATCGAAGATGCGATAAGCCCGGCAGGCAAACCGGTATTAGACGTATGGATGAGCCACGGCGATAAAGTTACCGCTATCCCGTCAGATTTCGTCACCGTTGCCAGCACCGATACCTGCCCGTTTGCCATTATGGCCAACGAGGAAAAACGCTTCTACGGCGTACAGTTCCACCCGGAAGTCACCCATACCCGCCAAGGCCAGCGTATCCTGGAGCGTTTCGTGCTGGATATCTGTGGTTGTGAAGCGCTGTGGACGCCTGCCACCATCATCGAAGATGCCGTTGCGCGTATTCGTGAGCAGGTCGGTGAAGATCACGTGATCCTCGGCCTGTCTGGCGGCGTGGACTCATCCGTTACCGCCATGCTGCTGCACCGTGCCATTGGCAAGCGCCTGACCTGCGTATTCGTAGATAACGGCCTGCTGCGCCTCAACGAAGCCGACCAGGTGTTGGAAATGTTCGGTGACCACTTCGGTCTGAACATCGTGCACGTAGCGGCAGAAAACCGTTTCCTGAGCGCGTTGGCGGGTGTGGATGAGCCAGAAGCCAAGCGTAAGATCATTGGCCGCGTCTTTGTCGAAGTGTTTGACGAAGAAGCCTGCAAGCAGAGCGCCGTGAAGTGGCTGGCTCAGGGCACCATCTACCCGGATGTGATCGAGTCTGCCGCTTCCGCTACCGGCAAAGCGCACGTGATCAAATCGCACCACAACGTCGGTGGCCTGCCGAAAGAAATGAAGCTGGGGCTGGTAGAACCGCTGAAAGAGCTGTTCAAAGACGAAGTGCGCAAGATTGGTCTGGAGCTGGGCCTGCCGTACGACATGCTGTACCGTCACCCGTTCCCAGGGCCAGGTCTGGGCGTGCGCGTATTGGGCGAAGTGAAGAAAGAGTATTGCGACCTGCTACGCCGTGCCGATGCGATCTTCATCGAAGAGCTGCACAAAGCCGATCTGTACAACAAGGTCAGCCAGGCGTTCACCGTGTTCCTGCCGGTGCGTTCCGTTGGCGTGATGGGCGATGGCCGTAAATACGATTGGGTTGTCTCTCTGCGTGCGGTAGAAACCATCGACTTTATGACCGCGCATTGGGCACACCTGCCGTACGATTTCCTTGGCCGTGTTTCTAACCGTATCATCAACGAAGTCAACGGTATTTCCCGTGTGGTTTATGATATCAGCGGGAAGCCACCGGCGACGATCGAATGGGAATGATTCAGTCGATTTCCTCCCTGCACTGAAACATTTAGTTTGATATTAACCCTCTGTTTTTACAGGGGGTTTTGTTTTTTCTCTATTATGACTTTTGACTAACTCACACCTGTTGACGGTATTTTTGACGGTATTGCCAATTGGCATATTGTTGGTCTGCTTAACTTTATTTTTGTACGAATAACTAGCCAAAGGAGCACATGGGCTGTAATCATGCTGTTAGACAAAGGGATCCATCAATATATAGGTCGCCTCTTTACGCGTATGCTGATCAATCAGCGGCACCAGGCGTTTAAAGTGTTCACTCGCGCAGTGAGCCTCCAACGCCGCGCGATCGGGCCACTCTTCGATAAAGATAAAGTGCCCGGCATCCTTTTGATCGACATACAGATCATAGGCTATGCAGCGGGGTTCCTGCTTGGTGGCTTCAACCAACTCTTGATAAAGCGGTAACACCGTTTCTATCGCTTCAACCTTGATAAAATCTTCGGCAATGACTTTCAGCATTTTTATTTCTCATCTACTTTGACAACCCGGGTATTGCGTAGGTTGAGTTCTTGCCCTGCATGGCCGATTGGCGTCATGCGAGGTATTGGCTGGCCGCTGTCGTTTTCCACCAGGCGTGAATAGTCCTCTCCTGCCGCAAAAAGATGATCCTCTCCCCATTGGCGCAGTGCGACGATAATCGGGAAGATTTCGCGGCCTTTATCGGTCAGCAAATACTCCTGATAGGCGCTACCATCGGCGGCAGGGCTCACTTGCAAAATCCCCTGGGTGACCAGCGTGCGTAGCCGAGTGGAAAGAATATTCTTTGCCATCCCCAGATTCTTTTGAAACTCACTAAACCGGCTAATACCGTCAAAGGCGTCGCGGATGATCAACAGTGACCACCAGTCACCCAGCACATCCAAGGTTCGTGCTACCGGGCATTGAGCATCCTCAAGGCTTTTTCGTTTCATGCTGCGGCTCCAGAATTATTCTGGTTGCATTATAAAACCTCTTTCACTAAAGTGCATTGAGTTTAATAATGAAACCACTTTTAATGAGGCGCTTGATGAGTGATAAACCGCTGGAAGCCTTCCGCTCGCAATCTGTTGAGCTTTTACCTTCGTCACTGGTGCTGCTGTTGGCAGCAGCCTGCGCTTTCAGCGTGGCCAATGTTTATTACGCGCAACCGCTGCTTGATGCCATTGCGGTGGATTTTAATATCAGCCTGGCAAGGGTAGGGATGGTGATCGCGGCGACCCAGATCGGTTGTGCCTGTGCGCTGTTATTGGTGGTTCCTTTGGGGGATTTGCTGGATCGCCATCGCCTGCTGGCGGTGCAGCAAATACTGTTGATTGCTGCTTTGCTGATGGTTGTTGTGTCTAGTAGTAGTCTGGCACTACTGGCGGCCATGCTGCTGGTGGGGCTGTTGGGAACCGCGATGACGCAGGGATTGATCGCCTTTGCCGCTACGTTGGCCTCCCCGCAGGAACGTGGACGCGTGGTGGGGGCCGCTCAGGGCGGAGTGGTGATGGGTTTACTGCTGGCGCGCACTCTCTCTGGGTTACTGGCGGATATCGGCGGTTGGCGAACGGTCTACTTTTTCTCAGCGGCGATTACCCTGATATTGCTTCCTGTTCTGGCTCGTTTATTGCCAAAGCAGCCAGCTTGCGAGTTGAAGTTAAGCTATTGGCAACTGCTGAGCTCAATGCTGGGCCTGTTGCGCCATGACCGGATTTTGCAGGTACGCGGTATGTTGGCGTTGCTGATGTTCGCGGCATTCAGCATCTTCTGGAGCACGCTGGTTCTCCCCTTGAGCCAGCCCCCATTTCTTTTTTCTCATTCGACCATTGGTGCATTTGGGTTGGTAGGGGCAGTTGGTGCGCTGGCGGCGATGAGGGCCGGGCATCTAGCTGACCAAGGCTGGGGGCAGCTAGCTAGCGGGATGTGCCTGTTGTTGCTGATGATCGCTTGGTTGCCGCTTGGGTTGATGGAGCGAGGAATGGCGTACCTGATTGGCGGTATCATCTTGCTGGATCTGGCCGGGCAGGCAATCCATGTCCTCAACCAGAGTATGATTTTCACTGCGCATCCGCAGTCCCACAGTCGTCTGGTTGGGTGCTACATGCTGTTTTATGCCGTCGGCAGTGGGTTGGGGGCGTTTGCCGGTAGCCATATTTATGCGTGGGCGGGGTGGCATGGCGTATGCTGGCTGGGCGGCTCGGTAAGCCTGGTGGCATTGCTGTTTTGGTGGCGCACGCTGAAATATTGCCGTTGACCCTTCCATACGCCAGCGCAGGGTTATGCTGCCGCTTTTTTTTCCGCCATACCCTGGATAAACAACAATCCCAACGCAATGACGACTGGGATAAACACCAGCATATTCAGCCAGAACCAGCCGAGAATATGCATCATCTGCCCAGATAACAGAGAGGCTAATGCGGTGGTGCCGAAGACAAAAGAGTCATTCAGTGATTGAACCTTCAGCCGTTCTTGATGTGTGTAACAAGCGCTCAGCATGACGGTCGCGCTGACAAAGCCAAAGTTCCAGCCGACGCCAAGCAGAATTAATCCTCCCCAGAACCAGATGACCTCGGTGCCTATCATGGAAACCGCAGCGGCGCAGGCCGTCAGCAATAGCCCGCTGGCGCAGACGTTACGTGGCCCGAAACGCGATATCAGCCGGCCAGTGATAAACGCCGGCGCGTACATGGCCAGAATATGCCATTGGATACCTAATGTGGCAGTAGACAGGCTGTGTCCGTGATGGATCATCGCCAGCGGCGTTGCGGTCATCATAAACGTCATCAGCCCATAAGAGACCAAGGCTGCCACTGCGGTGGTGATAAAGCGCAATGAACCAGCGATTTCCCCCAGAGAGCGAATTTTATCTGTTGATGTTGTTTGAACGGGGTCGGAAAGCGGGTTTTGTTGAGCCGCCAAGCGAGCGGTCATGCGCCGCATTTGCCATAAAAGCAGCAACGCAATCAACGCCAGCAGAGACTGCCCGAGGAAACTGGCCGACAGGGGAACTGGCAACAGGTTTTGCGTCCAGATCACCAGTTGTGGGCCAATCACTGCTGCCAACAGTCCGCCAAGCATAACCCGGGAGATCGCCACGGGTTGCTCAGGTTTGGTGACATAATCCGTTACCGCAAAACGGTAGCTTTGCACGCACGCCGCGTAACCCCCGGCCATCAGACAGCCCAGACAGAACAGGATGAAGGAGCCGTTTATGACGCCCCATGCAGCTATTATCCCACCGATGAACGCACTGAGCGCACCAAGGGTATAGGCGTTAACGCGCCCAAAGCGGGCTATCAGGGCTCCTACAGGTAACACGGACAAGGCCAGGCCAATGTTGAAGAGACTGACCGGCAGCGTGGATAAGGCTTTATTACTGCTTAATGTCTCACCCACCAATCCGCCCAGTGAGATGATAATCGCAGGTGAGGATGCACCTATCGCCTGAAGGGCAAAAAGCAGATGTACGTAGCGCTTTGTTTGTGCGCGGTAGGTGTCTATCCCTGTATTGACGCCAGCCGGATCCACGATGGCTATTCCTTGGTTGGTTATGGGGAGTGAATGCACTGAATGAATCAGGCGCTATGCCCATGACGCCTGATTCGGTAATAGTAATCAATAGTACCCTAGCAATTTCCACCAGGCGAGGCCGACAACGAAGATCAGAATGACGTTGAACGTCACCACGCAAAAGTTGATTTTGTAGAAACGTGGCCGTTCAAAATATCCCTGAGCGAAGTAAATGGGGCCAGGGCCGCCGCCATATTCGGTATTTCCCCACATCAAATTGCTGAAAATACCAAAACAGATGGCAACCATCATCGGTGGCGCGCCAGCAGCGATAGCGGTAGCCGCGAACGGTGCATACAGTGCAGCGACATGGCCGGAGGCCGTGGCAAACAGATAATGCACATAAATATACAGTATCCCCAGAATGACAAACGTCTGCATTGCGCCAAAACCGCTAATAGTGGTTTCGAGCTTGGTGGTCATCCAACTGATAAAACCGAGGCTGGATAGCCCGCCCGCCAGGCTGATGATGACGCTGAACCAGATCACCGTATCCCACGCGGCCTGATCTTTAAGCAGGTCTTTCCAACTCACGGCATGAGTAGCAAACAGATAGGCAGCCAACCCCAGCCCTACCGTGGTGGCCGATAATCCTGTCAGCAGACTGGTGCCCCAGCCCAGCAGCGCCAAGATAAAACCCAGCGCGACCTTTTTTTCAACGCCTGACATAGCGCCCAGCTCATTGAGAGCACGGCGTCCCATGTCTTTCGCTTCCGGGGTCTTTTTAAGTTCCGGGTTCAAGATCTTATAGACCAGCAGTGGCATCAGGAAAAAGCACACCATGGCGGGAACGACCGCGGCCACGAACCAGCCACCCCAGGTTATTTCTACCCCCAACGAATCTTTTGCCAGGCTGCCCACCAGTGGGTTCGCCGCCATACCCGTCAGAAATATGGCCCCGGTAATGGGGGTGAACTGGAAGCACACCATAATCAGAAAGTCGCCGATCTTTTTACCGCTCTTACCTGGAGCTGATCCTAAGACTTCATTGATAGAGCGTACGATGGGAAAGATGATGCCTCCCGATCTGGCGGTTACCGATGGCATGGCCGGAGCCATAATCAGATCGGATACCCCTAGCGAGTAGGCAATCCCCAGGCTGCTGCCACCAAATAGTGACAGCATTTTATAGGCGATACGCTTGCCCAAGCCGGAGGTAACGAACCCCAGTGACAGGATATAAGCACAGAAAATCAGCCATACTGTCCCACTGGCAAAGCCGGATAAGGCTTTAGCCTCCGTCAGGGTTCCGGTAAAAATGGCTACGCAAAGCGCGACCAGCATGACTGCCCCGGAGGGCAGTGGTTGAGTCAGAATAGCCGCAATAGTTGCTGCAAAGATGGCGAACATCTGCCAAGCCTGCGGTGTTAATCCCTCGGGGACCGGGTAAAGCCAGATCGCCAAGCCTAAAAGCAGTGGGATCAGGGTGGCGATAGCTTTTTTCTTTCTGTCGGGTGATCCTGCTGACATAATTATCTCCTTATACAAGGATTGAATTTCCTGCGGATGCGTTAGCCCTGTTTGGCTGATTGCTGTACTGCCCGATCCACCATTTGCGGTGCCATACCCAAATAATTGGTCGGGTCGGTAAGCTGCTCAATCAGCTCTGGCTGCAGACGACTGGCAATGGCCGGTAACGCGTTCAGCACATCGGCGAGGCGTCCTCCCTGTTCATTGACAATGCGGCAGGCGTCATACACCACATCATGGGCATCCTGGCGGCCAATATAAGGTGCAAGCCCCATCATCACGGCTTCGGCTACGATCAACCCATTCGTCATGTCCAGGTTTTTTGCCATGGCAGCTTCATCCACAATCAGCCCACCGAGCATAAATCTTGCCTGCTTCAGTGCACCGGCGCTGAGAATGAAGCTTTCTGGGATGGCTATCCATTCGGCATGCCAGGGCCCGGTAGCGCGCTCCAGATCCTGGACCATCGCATCCAACATCAACCCAGCCTGCTGACGAACTCCTTTGGCGCAGGCCAGCATAAGCTCACTGGATATGGGATTGCGTTTTTGCGGCATGGTACTGCTGGCACCACGGCCTTTGACGAAGGGCTCATAGAGTTCGCCGAATTCGTTTGAGGCCATTAGCATGACGTCATAGGCGATTTTGCCCAACGATCCGGTGATCAGGCCCAACAGGTTAACGGCTTCGGCAAAACCGTCGCGTGCTACATGCCAGGTGGAGTCCGGAGTGCCCAACCTCAGCTCTTCCATCATCGCCTGCTGCACAACCAGCCCCTTATCCCCCAGCGATGCCAACGTCCCGGCGGCTCCGGCGAATTGGCCTACCAGGACGCGCGGGCGGGCTTGCGCCAGGCGTTCGGCGTGCCGATCAAACATATTGAGCCATATTGCTGCCTTATAGCCGAAGGTGATCGGCAAGGCTTGCTGCAAATGGGTGCGTCCGGCCATTGGGGTGGTTCGGTAGCGCTGTGCCATGTCAGCCAGAATGCGGCGTAGTTCGTTGATATCGGTTTCGATAAGTTCGAATGCATCGCGGATTTGCAGGACTACTGCGGTATCCATAATATCTTGTGTCGTTGCCCCCCAGTGAACGTATCCCCCTGAGCTGCCAGCCTGCTTCGATATCTGATGCACCAACGGTAAAATGGGATAGCCAACGATTTCGGTTTCATGACGCAGTAGGTCAAAATCCAGCGTGTCAGCACTGCAGCTGGCCGCAATTTCCTCTGCGGCTTCCACTGGGATCACCCCACAGCGGGCTTCGGCTTTGGCCAGAGCGACCTCCACCTCGACGTACTTGCGCACCAACTCGCGATCATCAAAAATGGCACGCATTTCCGGGGTACCAAAAGCGTCACGGAACAGAATAGAATCAAGAACATTAGAAGCCATATTGCCTCCCTGAGTGTAAGAATGGTGGTAAGATTTATTTCATATGTCATATAGGGACAGGTGGCTAAACAGCAGCTCGTGAGGCGCGAGGAAACGAGGACTCTTGCTGTTCAGGTTACTTTAAATGTCCGTACATTTGATATGTACGGACAATATATAATGTACGGACATTTGAGCAAAGCTGTCTTGCTACAACTTTGTGATGTTGATCTGAAAATTTTTCGGGAGTAACGGCCAGACCGCTATGAAAGAATCTCTTTATAAACGTATTGCTCGTGAGCTGGTGCAAAGCATTGCCTCGGGTAAGTACCCGGTAGGTACGCTGTTGCCACCTGAAATGGAGCTGTGCGAACAGTTTGATGTCAGCCGACATACCATTCGTGAAGCCTTGCGTGATATCACCGAGCAGGGGTTGATCGTCAGGCGTAAGGGGATTGGCACGCTGATAGTGGAAAAAAAATCAGACAGCGCTATGAATCACCCGCTGGCCAGCCTGGAAGATTTGCTTTTCCTGGCCAACAATAACCTTCGGGTGGTGAAAAAGATTGATGAGGTGGTGGCTGATGAGGAGCTATCTCAAGTGATCGGTGGTGCGCCAGGATCGCGCTGGTTACATATCGCCAGTATCCGTGAAGACGGCGCAAAGAAAGACGCCCCCATCTGCTGGACAGACAGCTATACCCGACTTATTTATGACAAGATACGTCGCCTGGTGCGCAGCGATCCCTACGCATTGATCAGCGAGCTGATTGAAAAACATTATGGGGTCAAGAGTGAAGAGGTTCGGCAGACCATCACCGCCGTTGGCGTATCGCCGAAAATTGCCAAAGTGCTTGGCGTTGAACCCGGCTCACCCGCACTGAGGATTGTTCGTCGTTACGTTGATCGCCATGGTGAAACGTTCGAAACGACGGTGTCTATCCATCCGGCGGACAGATACGCTTGTTCCATTGTGCTGAAACCGCAAGCTTAAGAACAACGCTATCCTTTCGGTGAATGTAAAAGGTAATACTCTTCGCCGCCGTCACCACCGGTGGAGACGATCTGCCAGCCGTGTTTGTGATAGAACGCCAGCGCCTTGTCGTTTTTCACCAGGCACTTGAGCGAGCCGGTTGAGGTAAACGTCTGCTCTGCGGCATGCAACAGCGCGCTGCCCACGCCCTGTGGCGGCAACAGGGGGTCGACATACAGATTATGAATAAAATTTTCGGCGCGATAAATCGAGACAAAGCCGAGCAGTTTGCCGTCCTGCTCGGCTACCCAGATCTCTTCGCCAATCGTTGAGCGATCAAAATCTTCCAGCCGATAATTTCGCGTATCACGCCAGATAAAGGTGGCTTGGCGGGCGGTCAGATACAGGCTGCGTAGGAAAGGGCGATCGGCCTCTTGGTAAGGTCTTATGTGCATGGCGGTTCCTGATGATTTGCTAGCACTATAGCTGACAATCAACTCATTTCAACGCTGGTACCCAGCCGTTGCGCCAATCCTTTGGCTCCGGCCCGCATCACCGCATCGTGGTTCCAGCGAAATAACGGTGCCGCCAGCGGTGCCAGGCAGTTCATCCAGAGCGTAGTGGTTCGGACATGCCAGGTATAACGCGCAAGGGTATAAACCCCATCGGAACTTAACAGCCATTGGCCGACCCCTTCTACTTCGCCACTGGCTTGCCCCTCCAGTAACTGTAACGGCACAATATTCACGATATGCATATCAAAGGTGATGCGGTAAGGCAGTACGCCTTGCCAGGTATAACGATGCAACGCACCGATGCCGAGCGTATCGCCTTTGCCTATCTCAATCACCTGTAACAGGTTTTTCCACCAGCTTGGCCAGATATCGGGATGATAAAGCACCTCCCATACCGTTGGTAACGGGGCTTTGATGCGCCAGAGGGTGGTTAACTGGTATTCGGCCATATCAGGTTCTGCCTTAAGGGGTAAAGAAGTCAGCGGGAAAATGCAGGTTGAACACCAGCGCATCCATCATCACGGTTTCCATTTCTCGATCGTTGCTATCGTAGCTGACCACCTTGGTTGGGAAGCCGTGGCTATCCTCTAGCCAAACCTCATAACGGTGAACGCCATCGATGCTAACCCCTGTCGCTCCAAGGATGGTGACATGTAAAGCGGCTTGGCCTGCCAGGGCTTCCTTGCCGATCACGGTCGTTTTCCCCCTTTGCTGGAGGTGGCGAATATTACGCAGCAAGGTGCCGACGTCCGATTGGTCTACGCGATGGCCATTAGGGCCTTGTACCAACGAGTTGCTGGGGGACAGGCTCAACACTGGCAGAGTGCCGATACCGAATGGCCATACGCGCACCTTACCGCTGTCGGGATCATAGATCAGCACGGCACCGCGATGAGGTTCGCTAAAATCCATCCGCACATAGCCCGGCTTACGGTAGCTGTAACGCATCAGGGTACGATCGCCTTGTGCCGAACGGGAGTCGATCCTGCACTGGTAGGCAGCAATCTGGGCCAATTGCTCCTGCGCCAGAACAATCGGATCCGGTGGCGTTGTGGGAGCCGCATTGGCGCTGGTGATCAACGTCATTGCCAGCAGCCATTGGTGGCCGAATAAGTGGTTGATACTTTTCTCCCTGTGGAACCCTGGCCGAAAAAGGCAGGCCTCATTAATTAAATATAGGTTCTGGATCACAGGCGATGGCGGTTTTATTCTTCAAACATCATACTATTCGAGTTTTTTGGGGCTTAATAGGCAACATACCTTGAATGAGCTTTTCGCCAAAAAAAAGCTTCATCCCTCTCGGTTTGAAGCCCTGAGTCATCGTTCAAGCGTCAGCGTTTATTTCACATCGACCTGATAGAAAATGTGTTTGCCGAACGGGTCGATTTCGTATCCGGTGACCTCTTTGCGCACCGGCTCAAAAATCGTCGAGTGGGCAATCATCACCGCAGGCATCTGGTCGTGCATCATCTGTTGGGCTTCTTTGTACAGATCAACGCGCTTTTGGTGATTACTTTCGGCTCGAGCCTCCAGGATCAGCTTATCAAACGGCTGATAACACCACTTCGACGAGTTAGAGCCGCCGTTGGCTGACGTACAGCTATACAGCGGGCCAAAGAAGTTATCCGGGTCGCCGGTTGCCGTGGTCCAGCCCATCAGTGCGGCCTGGTGCTCGCCGTTTTTCACCCGTGTCAGGTACTCGCCCCACTCAAAGGTGACCACTTTGGCCGTTACGCCCACTTTCGCCCAGTCGGCCTGGATCATCTCGGCCATGCGCTTGGCATTCGGGTTATACGGGCGCTGAACCGGCATTGCCCACAGATCGATGGTCATACCGTTGGCGAAACCAGCTTCTTTCAGTAGGGCTTTGGCCTTCTCCGGATCGTAATCGTAGTCTTTCAAATCCGCATCGGCACTCCACACGCCCGGAGGCAGTATATTTTTCGCCGCAGTGCCAGTACCTTGGAATACTGCCTCGATGATTGCCGGTTTATTAATGGCTAGCGCCAATGCCTGACGGACCTTCACGTTATCCAGCGGGGCCTTTTGAGTGTTAAACGCCAGGAAGCCGGTGTTCAAGCCCGCTTTTTGCATCAGGTTGATGTCTTTATTTTCCCTCATGCGTGGCAGGTCTGCCGGGTTAGGGAACGGCATCACCTGGCATTCATTTTTTTCCAGCTTGGCGTAACGGATCGACGCGTCCGGCGTGATGGAGAAAACCAGACGGTCGATTTTCGCTTTGCCCTGCCAGTAATCAGGGAAGGCGGTAAACAGGATGCGGGAGTCTTTATGATATTGCTTCAATTCAAACGGCCCGGTGCCAATCGGCTCCATATCCACACGCTCTGGCGTGCCCGCCTTCAACATGCTATTGGCGTATTCCGCAGAGAGAATTGAGGCAAAATACCAGCCTAAATCGGCAACAAACGGCGCTTCCGGATGGGCCAGCGTGAAACGCACGGTATGGTCATCAACCTTGTCGATGGCGGTGATTAGCTTGCCGAACTCCAGGCTTTCGAAGTTGGAGTAGTTGCCGTTGGAAACGTTGTGATAGGGATGGTTTGGATCTTTCTGGCGCATAAACGAGAAGATCACATCATCGGCGTTAAAGTCGCGCGTTGGCTTGAAATATTTGTTGCTCTGGAACTTCACTCCTTGGCGCAAATGGAAGGTGTACACCTTACCGTCTTCGCTGACGTCCCAGCTTT
Organism: Serratia sp. Res13-Sevr-LER1-36-b; assembly: GCF_015673035.1. NCBI lineage: Bacteria > Pseudomonadati > Pseudomonadota > Gammaproteobacteria > Enterobacterales > Yersiniaceae > Serratia > Serratia sp. Res13-Sevr-LER1-36-b. The sequence continues at coordinate 182,486 of NZ_JADACK010000023.1, forward strand.
CTGCCAGGCTAGGCTGCAGTTCGGTGGTACCGACTTTGAAATCCACCAGTCGGTTATAGATCGGCACCGCGCTGGCATCGACGCTGGTCCCGGAGGTGTAGAGTTGCGGGTTAAAGTTTTCTGGTGAACCTTCTGAACAATAGACTAACGTTTTTGCTGCTACCCCAGAGCTTATTGAGAGCGCTGCTATGGCCAGCGCAAGCTTTGTAATTTTAATTATCATCACTATCTTCCTGTTGGTGAGCCTACCACTGAAAAATAAAGCTTGTACTAAAGCGCTTAATAAATAACATTAAATTTACATTGTCAGCAAACAACATCGAACGATAACAATGAGGTCAACGCTAGCCTCGGTAAAGGCAGTAGTTGGCAAAAATAAACTCTAACAAAAGGGTGAATTCTGAAAGATTGCTCTGGTGATCCTAGCCATGGAAGCCTTGCAAACGGGATGCGTTCATACACAACATAATGTCTTCACCGCTCGCCACGCAGTTAACCCAACGTTTCTTCCGCTACCTGGCCGTCACCAGCCAGAGCAACCCAGCGGTAAGTACTTTGCCCAGCACTCCTGGTCAGTTCGCCATGGCGGAGATGCTGGCTGAGGAACTACGCCAACTCGGCCTGGATAATGTGGTTATTGACGAACATGCCACCGTCACCGCAGTGAAAAAAGGCAACGTACCCGGTGCGCCACGTATCGGATTCATCACCCATATTGATACCGTAGACGTTGGTTTATCGCCGGACATCCATCCACAAATCTTGCGTTTTACCGGTGAGGACTTGTGCCTGAACGCGCAGCAAGATATCTGGCTACGCACCGCTGAACACCCGGAAATCAAAGCCTATCCGGGGGAAGAGATTATTTTCAGCGATGGCACCAGCGTGTTGGGGGCGGATAACAAAGCGGCCGTCACGGTAGTGATGACGGTGTTGGAAAACCTTACCGCAGAGGACCAACACGGCGATATCGTGGTGGCGTTTGTACCGGACGAAGAGATTGGCCTGTGTGGCGCCAAAGCGCTGGATCTGGCGCGTTTCGACGTCGACTTTGCCTGGACTATCGACTGCTGCGAATTGGGTGAAGTGGTGTATGAAAACTTCAACGCCGCCAGCGCCGAACTGCGCTTTACCGGCGTGACCAGTCACCCGATGTCCTCTAAAGGTGTGCTGGTGAATCCGCTGCTGATGGCGATGGATTACATCGGCCACTTCGATCGCCAGCAGACTCCTGAGCATACCGAAGGGCGCGAAGGTTATATCTGGTTTAACGGCATGCAGGCATCGCAAAGCGAAGCGCTGCTGAAAGCCAATATCCGTGATTTCGATTTGGCGAACTTTGAGCGCCGCAAACAGCAGATTGGTGAAGTAGCAGAGAAGATTGCTGTGCAATATCCTACTGCCCGCGTGGAGTATCACATCACCGATACCTACAGCAATATCAGCAATGCCATCACCGATGACCGCCGGGCCATAGATTTGATTTTTGCCGCACTGGCCGAGTTGAACATAGAGCCTAAAGTCATCCCGATGCGCGGCGGTACAGACGGTGCTGCGTTGTCCGCCAAGGGGTTATTAACACCCAATTTCTTTACCGGCGCGCACAACTTCCATTCTCGGTTCGAGTTTTTACCCCTTAAGTCGTTCGAGGCTTCCTATAACGTGGCGTTAACGCTGTGTAAGCTGGCGGCTAAATAAGGGCGGATATCGCTTCAACATTATCGCAGCCAGGCTTATTCAAGCCTGGTTAGCGAAAGTTCTATTTGTTTGGTTAACTCGAATAAACAAGAAAGCCGCTACGGTTGAGAAGATAAAAACTCAGACAGCCGCTATTTTTTCACTCTGATCAGATGATAATTGCCGTTTATGCCGGTAGAGCTGGTCACATCGCTATTGAAACTATCCTATCGCCATTATGTTAGCAGCAGTGGGTAACCTTTGTGCTAGGCACGCTAGCGGTTTTTTGGGGCCCTCAACCCGATATCAACCTCACCCAGAGCTCATTGGTTGCCTATTACGCTATGTTTAAGTGGGCGGGCCTAGAATGGCTGGGCCTGATGGTGGCTTTGCATAGCCATTGGCGTGATGAGAACTATTGAGCCTGCTGTAACAGCCGCTCAGGTGCCAAAACCTTAATATTTCTTTCAAGGGTTGGGAGTATTATCTCCCAACTCCGCAAATTCAGTCTGGGGGGCAACAACATGACTATCGATTTACAACGTCTTCAACAGGTGGCATCGGATGCCTATGCGCAGTATTCCACATTGAGTGGCGGCGAGAATGCCAGCTATATCCCTTTTTTAGCGAGCGTGCCAAGCCATTTAGCCGCCTTGGCGATTGTGACCGTCGACGGGGATATCATTTCTCAGGGGGATGCGGAGTTTCGCTTTGCGCTGGAGTCAATTTCCAAAGTGTGCTCGCTCGCCTTGGCGTTGGAAGATGTTGGCCCACAACAGGTTCAGGACAAGATTGGTGCCGATCCCACTGGCTTGCCCTTTAACTCAGTGATTGCTCTGGAGCTACATAAAGGTAAACCCCTCTCACCGCTGGTGAATGCCGGGGCAATGTCAACGGTGAGCTTAGTGAAAGCGAGTGACCGGGAAAACCGCTGGTTGCGTATTCTTGATATGCAACAGCGGCTAGCGGGGGCACAGATCGCACTCTCTGACGAGGTGAATGATTCAGAGCAAACGACCAACTTCCATAACCGTGCGATCGCCTGGTTACTCTATAGCGCTGATGCGATGTACTGCGATCCAATGGAAGCCTGCGATGTGTATACCCGCCAATGCTCAACGCTGCTTAATACCATTGAATTGGCCACGATGGGGGCGACAATTGCCGCCGGTGGTATCAACCCCGTCAGCAAAAAGCGAGTGCTGACAGAGTCTAACACGCCCTTTATCTTGGCAGAAATGACGATGGAAGGGATGTATGGCAGTTCTGGCGATTGGGCATATACCGTTGGTTTACCAGGTAAAAGTGGTGTTGGAGGCGGTATCTTGACCGTGGTGCCCGGCGTAATGGGGATTGCCGCGTTCTCACCCCCTCTTGATCCCGTTGGTAACAGCGTACGGGGGCAAAAAATGGTTGCGGCTGTTGCCCAGCAGATGGGGTATAACCTTTATCGGGGGCGTTAACAACGAACAGGTCGCTAGTTTCTAAGGGCCTGTATAAAAAATGCAACTGCTGCAATCCATGGCAAGGCTTTACGCATAGTGGGCGTGAAAGTCATGCAGCCGCAGGAAAGGCTATTTTTTGACTATCCCTGAAATATCATTGGTATTGATCAGATGATAGTCGCCGTTCATGCCCGTATAGCTGGTCATACCGCTATTGCGGTCAGTGTCAGGTTCACCATGGGCCTGTAGGATATCGCCATATTTAGTCGTGATAATGTAGTCACTGGTGCAACCCGCCAGCGCCAGTGTCAGGAAAGTGAGGGGTAGAAAAGTCAGTTTTTTCATTGGTCAACAGGCTCTTTTCATTTTAACTGCCTCATATTACAGACGAAGTGGCCCGAGATGCAAAGGCTACCTTGTTACACTTCAGCGCGTTTGGGTTTCAAAGATATCCGTCTGCAAATGGGTGTAGTCCACCTTCTTGAGCTTAAAGTTGGTGATATAGATGGGGGCGGCTTTTTGCTCGGAAAGAAACGAATATTTCGGCGTTAGCTCTTTGGTTTTTATCCCGGTCCACGAGGCGAAAAAGGTCAGGAAATCATTGGCTGAACGCGGGGCTTTAATCAGGCGGTGTTCGGTGTCATCGCTGGAAAGCACCATAAAGGGGACCTGAAAATTTTGCTGAAACTGGTCATCGTGCGCCAGATATTGCACCTGGGTACCGCGCTCTTTAAACGCCAGGCCGTGATCGGAGAAGTAGACCATTGAGAAACTTTCCCCGGTATCGCGTAACTGCTGATAGAGCTGTTTCAGCAGGCTGTCAGTTTGCGTCATGGTGTAAAGATAGCAGGAGGTTTCTTTGGACTGCACAAAGTCCACGTATTTCCCTTGAGTCCGGTCGCAGGCTTGCGGATGTGAACCCATCAGGTGTAAGACGATCAACTGCGGGTTAGTGCTGCGTGGGGCGGCAAAAACCTGGGCGGTCATCTTGAGCAGCGTTTCGTCATGGGTATTCTTATCCGCTTCAAAATCACCGTTTTTCAGAAACTGCACTTCATCGGCACGTTTGGCAATGCTGGCGATAGCGGTGTCATATTCACCAATTTGGCCTTGGTTTGAGAACCACCAGGTCTGAAACCCTGCCCGATTGGCCAACGTGACGAAGTTATCCTGATACTGCGGTTTGCCATTGATGACACGGGTTAACGTTAAGCCGAGCGATTTCTGTGTTGATCCGCTGGCCGCAATATAGTTAAGCAACAGCGAGCCGTTTACGTGGCTGGCAAAGGGGGTATTGTCCCAGTGCCCACCAAACGCACCTAAGGCATCTCGCCGTGCGCTTTCGCCGATCACTACCATGTAGATGTGATATTTCGGTTTCACCGCCAGCACGTTCCAGGAATCTTTCAGCTGCGAAAACGCCTGCATACGGGCTTTTTCATCAATCACTTCCTGGTTATTGACGATCACATCCCTGACGAAACGAAACACGGGATAACCAGAATCGGTCAATTTAAACACGCCACCGTACGCCAGATTCTGTACTGGCGTGACAAAAAAGCAGACCACGCTGATGGTGAGACATAAGCTGTTGAAGGTGTTCCAAGCGCCTTTTGGGGTTGGCTTACGGCGCAACGCGATAATGCCCAGAGCCAGAATAAACAGGGACACCAGATAGCTGTACCATGGGAAGATGGTCAATATCTCGCTGGACTCTTCCACCGAGGTCGAGTGTAACGCCAGCAGGGTATTAAAATTGGGCGAGCCATAGGCCTGAGCAAACGGGAAGTACATGGCAGCGATGAGGCTAAACAGCCCGATCACACTCTTTTGCAAGCGTGGGCTGAGACGCCACAGCAGCAGTAACACACAGCCGAAGGCCACGGCATACAGCAGACTAAATGGATAGCCGAGGGCGAAGTTGATCAGCAGCGACTGCAGGAAGTAAAAGCCTGTCCACGGGGTGAGGGTGACGTCACGTGCTGCCAGGGTATCTTTAACCGTTGAGTTCATGTTTACCGAAAGTTATCAAATGCCGTGTGGTAACTCTGACAAGAAAAGAGTCATAAATCCGTTTGGTAGACGGAAAGGGGAGGAGGGATAGACCGCATCCAGCGAGCCGCTTCATGTACCCGGATGCGAGAAGATAGAGCCGAATGAAAACAAGATCAACTGATAATTATCGGCTGTTTTGAGAGGTTGATTGCAATTTCGAACGCAAGGAGAGGTAAAGGCAGGAAGGTGCAGATTTTCAAGAAAATTGCAGACCCGCTAAGTGAGGACGGATCGCTATCAGTACGCCCCATTCCTGGAGTAACGCAGTGTATTTTGTATCAGGTTAATCAACGATTGCCGCAAGATCAGTTGCTCGCCCATCACACAATATAGCGTGAGCATACCCTACCTTAGGAGGGTTCCTTTATTTATGGCGGAGAAATATATTACGCGGGAGTTCATACGCTGAAAAACATAGAGACCCATCAGGATTCTGTTTGGTTTTAAAGGATGATTTATGAAAAGAATGTTTATCGCTTTAACTGTTACGCTATTGGCGGCGGGTTGTTCAACATTGAAAACCGATCAGGCAATACCGCTGTTGCAGGCGGAAACAGCTAAAATGCTGGGTCTGGGATCATCGGATGAAATTACCGTGACCAATGTTAATAGCGCCCAACCTGATGCCTTGGGTGGACAGAAACTTTCTTACCGAGCTACTACTGAGAAAGGGCGAATTTTTGACTGCTCTTCGATGATGATGCCGGGTCTTCTATTGTCGGCCCCAACGCTGAGCGCACCAAGCTGTACGCCGGTTGTTACGCATAAATAATTTTCGTCAGGGATTCACTTGCACCGCATTACAACTGGGTGGTGCCGGGTGCTTTCCCGCAATTGAATGATGATGAGGCGGTTATGCTTGGCCGCCGACCCTCTGGGCGAAAATATCCTCGGACGAGGAGTGTTCAATCAGCTTAAATAGCTCGCTCCGTTCCTCAGCGGTGAAATCCCGCCATTCGCCTAGCGGCAACCCTTTCAGAATGATGTTCATAATACGTGCGCGCTCAAGCTTGGTGACTTCATAACCAAAATATTTGCACATGCGGCGGATTTGGCGGTTAAGCCCTTGCACCAGGGTGATGCGAAACACCTGCGGGGCTTCTTGTTCCACTAGGCATTTTTGAGTCACCGTGCCCAGGATGGGGACGCCTGCGCTCATGCCCTGAATAAACTCATCGGTCACCGGTTTGTTGACGGTCACCAGGTACTCTTTTTGGTGATTGTTGCCAGCACGGAGGATCTTATTGACCAGTTCGCCGTCATTGGTCAGGAAAATCAGCCCCTGGGAGTCTTTATCCAGGCGTCCGATGGGAAAGACGCGTCTGCTGTGATTAACGAAATCACCAATGTTATCCCGCACGTGCTTCCCCATGCTGGTGATGATGCCAACAGGCTTATTCAGAGCGATAAGCACCAGATCGCCCGCATCACGCGGTTCGATCGGCTGGCCGTTAACTTTCACCACATCCCCGACCAATACCTGAGCGCCCACGGAGGCTAACTTGTCGTTGATGAAAACGTTGCCTTGCTTGATGTGGCGGTCGGCAGATCGACGAGAACAAATGCCGCTGTCGCTAATGTATTTGTTCAGGCGGATAGATGAGTGAGTGAGCATGGTTTCCCCGTCAAACGCAAACTATACATTATCCGGGGGGGACGGCGTCTCCTTTTTATTTTTTGACACTATCGCGTGATTGACCTCACTGGCGGCAGCGCTAATAATGGCAAACGTCGACTCGGGGTGCCCTTAGGGGCTGAGAAATTACCCGTATTACCTGATCTGGATTATGCTTCAGCTAGTACCTGCAAGGGGAAGGTGATCTATGTACCCACCTGCGTACCCAGAGCGATTTTATACAGATTAACCTGCATGTTTTGCTTTTTTCAGGTCACTTACCCAGTAAAAGGGTCTCTTTGGTTTCGCAGGAAAGGGCTATATGGCAGGTGCTGACGCGCAAAACAGGAAATGTATGTGGTTGTGTGGGGAGGTATGTAACCAGTTCTAAGTGCGAGGAGTGATTACAGGTGTGGGCTGATTACTTGATTTGTTTAGTGTTAAAGTTGGGTGTTGGACTATGATTTAGTTATCATGCCATTGATTCTATATTGTTTTATGTTTGTACTCATATGTGTACTCATTTTTTGATTTGGCTAGCATTCGTAATGCAAAGGTCGTAGGTTTGACTCCTATTGTCGGCACCATCTCAACATCCTAGAGTATCCGAATAAGTCAAAAAACCATTTAAAACATGTTGATGCTGGTTTTATTGTCCGTATGTATCCGAGGGTGCTCGGTAGAATCCAGAGTTAAATGTGTGTAGGATCGTGTATAACTCTGTTCGGTCTGGAAATTCTATACACATGCGCCTTAATTATATGCAGATACGTCGTGCCAAGTCAGATACCAAATCTTATATACTTGGCGATGGTCTGGGCTTATCTCTTTTAGTTGAACCCAACGGCAGCAAAAGCTGGCGTTTCCGCTAGCGCTTTGCCGGTAAACCAAAGATGATTTCCTTCGGTGTATATCCTACTGTCACACTGGCTGAGGCGCGAACAAAACATGATGAAGTTCGAAAGCTAGTTGCCGAGGGACGCAATCCGAGTGAAGTCCGCAAAGAGCAGAAACTGGCTCAACAAGTAGGGGATGGAAACACGTTCGAAGTGATTGCTAAGGAATGGCATCAATTGAAGTCGGCCGGATGGTCGGCTGGATATGCCTCTGACATCATGGAAGCCTTCAGAAACGATATTTTCCCTTATGTAGTACAAAGGCCCATATCAGAAATAAAGCCTCTTGAGCTGCTTAATGTGCTTCGTAAGATAGAGGCCCGTGGTGCATTAGAGAAAATGCGCAAAGTTCGGCAGCGTTGTTCTGAGGTTTTCCGCTACGCAACTGCGACAGGTCGTGCCGATTTTAATCCTGCCGCCGATCTCTCCAGTGCATTAGAAGTTCACCAATCCAACCATTTTCCATTCTTGGCCGCCAGTGAAATCCCTGATTTTCTCGTTGCACTGGAAGCCTACTCAGGTAGCAAATTAGTTCAATTAGCAACTAAATTACTAATGATTATCTGGGTTAGAACCATAGAGTTGAGAGCTGCATTATGGCAAGAATTTGATCTAGTTAACGCTATTTGGGAAATTCCAGCCGAAAGAATGAAAATGCGCCCCTCTCATCTTGTACCTTTGTCACAACAAGCGTTAGATATACTGAATGAACTGCAAATGATGACAGGGAACTATCGTTATGTATTTCCGGGGCGGAACGATCCGAACAAGCCGATGAGTGAGGCAAGCATTAATCAACTCATCAAACGCATTGGCTATGCTGGGCGTGTTACCGGTCATGGCTTTAGGCATACTTTATCTACTATTTTGCATGAACAAGGTTACAACACTGCTTGGATTGAAATGCAGTTGGCGCATGTGGATAAAAATAGCATTCGCGGTACCTACAATCATGCTCAGTATTTAGAACAACGAAGAGAAATGTTTCAATGGTATTCAACATTTTTTGAGGGAAATTAAATGTACATCGATAATGTTTATTTGAAGTCTTTTAGGAACTATTCTGATAGTTATATTAAATTCAACAAGTCGACTTTAATTATTGGTAGTAATGATGTTGGGAAGACTAATTTAATATATTCATTAAGGATACTTTTGGATAAAAGTTTATCAGAGCTAGATATTGAACCAAAAAGTAGCGATTTTCATATTAATAGTAAAGGTGAGCAAAGTGAATTTTTTGAAATTACTATTGAATTTAGAGATGTGAAAGAAGACGCTGTTCTTTCAAGATTAGGTGGTTACGTAAGCGATGATGGAAAAACATTTATAAGATATGTTGCTAGCAGGATAAAGTTAGATTATAAACTATACATTGGTCACAAACTTGATGATTTTAACGAGGTTAATAGTCGTTTTTATTTGAAGCATCTTAACTTGAGATATGTTAATTCCCAGAGGGATTTATTAAAGTATATCTCCACCGAAAAAAAACACTTACTAAGATTAGCCCAAGAAAGTAGGAGCGAAGAACAATCAAAAAAGGATGAAGGATTACTTTCAGAATTAACCGGTTTGTTGGATAATGTAAATAATAAAGTCAAAGAGATTAGTTATGTTTCTATGGCAACTCAAGAGCTCAACGATGAGTTGAAAAAACTTTCATATAACAACGAGAAACATATAGTACAATTAGACTCTGGGGCTATAGGAATTGATCAGTTTATTGAAAAATTAGAGTTGAGCTCAAACTCTAATGGTAAAAAAGTTATGCTAGGTGGCGATGGGTTTAATAATCAGATATTGTTAGCCCTTTGGAAAGCAAAAAGTGTTCGTGAACATGATGTTGAGAATGAAGTGGTTATTTATTGTGTTGAAGAACCTGAATCTCATTTATATCCTCACCAGCAGAGAAAGATATCAGAATACCTAATTAATAAATTGCCTGGTCAATCAATAGTAACCACGCATTCGCCACAAATAGCTGTGAATTATAAACCTGATTCGATAATTAAGATAAATCATAAAGACGGTGAATCATATGCTGCTAGTGAGGGGTGCTCTAATTGCATAAGTAATGCATGGGATGGAATGGGCTATAGAATAAGCATAATACCTGCTGAAGCCTTCTTTTCTAAAGTGGTTTTTTTAGTGGAAGGTCCCTCTGAATTGTTATTCTACCAAGAATTGGCCTCATCAAATGAAATTGATCTGGATTTTTATAATGTAAGCTTGTTATCGGTTGATGGTATCCAGTTTGAAGTTTATAAAAAAATACTCGACGCATTTGAAATAGATTGGGTGGTAAGAACAGATAATGATTGCTCTAAAATCCCTAAAAAACAAGAATGGCAATATGCAGGTTTAAACCGTGCGCTGTCACTTATTGGTTCAACTAAATTATTACCAAGCAATGTGGTAATTACTAAGTCGCAATTGTTGAGTGAGCGAGAGAAATATAATGAATTATTGAATGTAAGGAATGTATTTGTATCACATATCGATTTGGAGCATGATGTTAGTATCGAGCTTGGTGAAGAGTTAAGGGACTATGCAGGAGTCGATAATGATGAAGATGCTGCAAAATATCTTAGAGGAAGAAAAGCAATTAGAATGAGGGAGTTCCTAAAAGGAAATAGTGATAGCCTTAAAAGGCTAAGAGATGGTGAGCTCATAAAACCATTACAATTAGCGGTAAGTTTAGCTAAGGAGGAGATATGAAAATAGAGCTCACGAATGAACAAAAAAATGCTATTGATCATCCAGGACATATGGTGCTGACTGCTTGTCCTGGAAGTGGGAAAACAGCAGTTATTATTGAGAGGATTATCAATGACCTTTCATCTTGCAATGATTATCAAGGTGTCATAGCAATATCTTATACAAATAAAGCAAGTGATGAGTTAAAAAAAAGATGTGGCAAATATTTATCGAATATTAAGTCAAGTTTCTTTGGAACTATGGATAAGTTTTATCTAACTGAGATAATATATAAGTATATTTCTCACTTGTGGGGGAAAGTAGAAACCATAAACACTATTAAGCTTGATGCTTTGTCAATAGATTGGCAGAAGTATTTATCTGAGTATTGTGATATGAAATCAATCTGCGCTGATATCGGTAATTATGACTTTTCTAAAATGCAGAATCTATACCTTAAGGGATTTATAGTTTTGGAGTTCGTCCCATTACTTGCCTATTACATTTTAATTAAATCATTAGCATGTAATCGGTGTTTTTCTTCAAAATATATATCTCTATATGTAGATGAGTATCAAGATGCAGGCTATGTACAACATGCTATATTTTTATATCTTTCAAGTCTAAGTATCAGATCAACGGCTGTAGGTGATGTTGATCAAGCTATTTACTCTTACGCAGGAAGAAGTTCTGAATACCTCATTGAACTTACTGGTAAGGGGAGCGGTTTTGAACCATTTAAGCTAACTTTAAATCATAGATCTCACTCTTCTATAGTTAATTACGCGAGTAGACTTATTGATAAGGGTTGTCCATTGCTGAAAAGTGAAGGCAATTTTGTTGAGAGAATATGCATAAACGGCAATCAGAGTCAGATTGCATCATGGATTGACTCACAAATAGAGGGTATTAAAGTGAGGTTTAAAATAAAAAAAGAAAGCGAAATTGCTATCTTATTAGCGACTAATGGTTCAGTCAGCATGATTTCTAACTTAGTTAAAACTAAGAGTAGAGCTTATTTAGATGATTCGTTATCTAAAATTAGCGGTGACACATCAGCCTTGATAAAATACCTTATGATGTACCGTTATAATAATAATGCGACAGCCCAAGGCATCATAGATGGTACAAAAAATAAAATATTAAGCAAGTTGGAGATGAAGTCCTTAAGAAGATCTATTGGGAATGTACGAACTGTTGAGTATGAAAATTTGATTCCGGCTATTAGAGCCGTTATTAAAGAATTAACTGGATGCGAAATATACTCTAATCATATCGATGCAATTAATGAAATCATAGCTAGCAAAATGATGATTAATAATTATCTTCCGGTGAGAGATGATGAGTTGCAGATAATGACTTTGCATAAATCAAAAGGTCTGGAGTTTGATTATGTGTTTCACCTTGATCTTTACGACTGGATTTTGCCTAGGCGTGAGTTTATAAAGGGTTCTTATGATGAGGTGTTTACAAATTATGAGCAGTGCCTAAATCTGCATTATGTTGGTATAACTCGTGCTAAAAAATGCGTTGTTTTAGTTAATTCGAGTGAGAGATACAACTTTCAAAATGAATTAAAGAAGGCTAGGCCGTCTCAGTTTTTATCGCTTGATGGACTTAAAGGATTGTACACTGAACTGATTTATAATTCGAATTAGTTTGCGCTCATTACTATTCCCGTCCAGCCTACGCCCTCTGACGTTATTATGCACTTTTCATTCATGGCGTAGGAACCCCATAAGGGCCTTTTGACGGTAACCGGACGGTGAACTCACATTGTTAACGACATTCCGCTATTGCATGCTGACCTCATCGATACAATCTACCTGAGGTGAACGATGACAATACGGTATTCTCGCAGTGAACGGCAGCAACATCTTGACGCCTGGCAACAGAGTGGAATGTCTAAAAAACACTATTTTCGGCTGCATGACCTGAATATCGCTACCTTTTATTACTGGCTCAAACATCATCAAGATGACGCCACCGTTGCTGTTCCTGCTGCCTTTATTCCTGCACGGCGGGTTGCACCTGAGAATAACGACGTCGACATGGTGATTGTAGTGGCATAGTGAATTTGGCCACCTGAATAGAGGTGATATCATCACCTCAACCACTAAACAGGTGACAAAATGACTAACAAAACGAGGCGGACTTTCTCTGCTGAATTTAAACTTGAATGCGCTCAACTTATCCTTGACCAGGGCTACTCATTCCGCGCAGCTAGCCAAGCCATGAATGTCAGCACATCGGCACTCGAATCATGGGCAAGACAGCTCCGTAGGGACTTGCGTTAAGCCGGTACCGGGCAAGCAAGATAATGAAAGCGCTGGGTCTGAGTAGCTGCCAGCCGGGAAAACATGCCTACAGAAAATCGACTCAGGAGCACATAAGTCTGCCAAATAGACTGGAGCGTCAGTTCGCAGTAACGGAGCCTGACCAGGTCTGGTGCGGTGATATCATGTTTAACGCCTTAACGTTGAACATTTATCAATGAGGTTCCAAAAGAGATCGGGCCGAGATAACATCTGTATGGCATGTCGAAGGGTTAACTCTGTTGGTTGAGGAGAATGGGCGATCAACACTACCCAGTTTTGGAACCAAGAGGAGTTAGAATATTGCCACATCTCATATTATATAAGGATATAGCATTGTGAATACACAGTTCGATACGTTTATTTCCCCTTTATTATCAATTATAGATAACAAGTTCATTCTATTTCCATTCATCTTTATAATGATGATATCATCTCTTTATTACATTAAGCGTAAAGCGAAATCAGGTTTTTCCATAGTAAATAGATTTTGGGCCTTTTGGCTTGGCTATAAAAAAGAAAGCAAACATGACTTCATTAATGACATAATTGAAATAGAAAAATTTAATTACCACTACAATACTGATGCTGTATCGATAAAACAAAAGAAAAAGTTCGAGGATTGGATTAAAAAGTATGAGTTAAACTTCAGAATCATCGCAAAACTTAAACGAAATCTTATAATCGATACATTGAAGATAAAGAAAATCAACAAAGTAATACCAACACTAACTTTTTTATCTCTGTTCCTCCCCCTCTTTCTTTTCTTTGCAGCACTGGTTGTAGCTATTAAACCAGCAGGATTAATAAACATCAATAATACAGGTTGGTTTTGGTTTAATAAAAAAGAGGCAATAGAGTATAACGTTTTAGGTGGCAGGGAAAACTCTTGGGTTATAACACCACAAGAATGCGAGAAGAAAACTGACATAGTCATAAAACTACCGCCCCAAACTATAGATATAATTTGTGAATCTTTTAATAGCCAAAGGTCATTAGAATACATCGATACCTTAGTAGCAAAACAAAGATGGGCATTTGGCATATTTAGTGTGATATTTTTATTTTTCGTCACGTCTCTCTTTACTCAGACTATTTCTTTACTAATCACGTATGATGCAAGAAAGATGGTCTTTTTGAAAATAAAAAAGCACAGATCTGACAGATTAAAATAAAATGCCAAGAACAGGTGGTCATAAAAAGCCACCTGTATTTTATTTAAATACAATTAGTTAATCATTTGAACGCAGTTGCACTTTGCAAGAGATCTCGCTGGGTTTTGATGCTACGTTATCCAAGATAGGGGTAATGATTGCCCGGCATTCACCCGGTAAACTCGATTGGACGTAAAGGGTATTAGCTTTGGATGGCGTTTCTGGTGTCCTCTCTTCGGGCGTAAACAACCAGATAAGAACAGCAATGATAATCGTGATGATAGCTGTGATGATTATCTTTAATTTTATTGAGGGCATTACGTACCACCTTAATTAGTATTAGAAGCGTTACAAAGCACACCGGTATAAAATGCAGCACAAATCACATGATACAATACACGAGGTGGATTATCCCAGCACGGGATAAAATGTGCGTCTGGAATGTCTCTTGTCAAATGATAGTCTGGATGCACCAGAACAAAATTGATGGCTTTTAGTGTGCTGGCAATATCAATAAACTCTTCACTTTCTTTGCTGTCTATAATGATAACATTTAAATCTACGTAGCGATCAGGTAATTCATACTCTTCTGCGGAAGATATCTTTTTATATAAAACCTCATCTTCGAAACCGGGTAACTTACTTTCATCTATCATTTCCGGGTTACATGTAAATATATTCACTTCGAGATCGTGCTCAGGCATTTCGAGTAATGGAGGCACTAAAAAATATAAATAGCAAACATTGCCTTCTACATAATAGGTTTTCATGTGGCTGTTCTCATATAATTAGAAGGGGGGAGGTAAAATACAGGTGGGTATAAATGATCTGACGGCCATCCAATGGACAGCCGCCTATACGTTATAAACCGAATACGTTAATATAAAACTGACCGTTATTGTCATCGGTCTTTTGAATGCGGTAAGTGATGGGGATTGAGTTGGCTTTTTCAGCATTGGCGAACTTTAAATCGGCAGCGCACTGGTACACATCAAGCTTACTTTGGTGCTCTACGGTTCTGACATTCTCCACCGAGATTGTCACACCATCCAGTTTGTAATACGTCTTAGCCGCTTCCTTGGTGGCAATATCAACCACCAGATTTTTAGCCTCATCACTGTTGCACTTTGGTGTACCTGAATCGCAGCCAGACAGGCTAATCAAGGCAATGCATGAGAAGAGTAGTCTCAGTTTCATCAGAACGCTCACAGGAAGAATGATGCCACGCCTAATAGAGAAAACAGGCAATCAACACCGGTAACTAGTAGTGCCAACACTTTCCACAGTTTATTAGCTGTTGTTCTCATAATGCAAAAGAACATCAGACCACTCCAAACCAACATCGCAATGTCGATCCTGAGAATTGTCCCTGCTGATTCAGAAAAGTACTCCATCACTGACAATAACACGGCAGGAATAAACCACCATAGCCAGATTGTCTTTGTTAGTCCATAGTCGCCGCTGAGTAGCTTTTGTCTGACCGCATTAAGATCATTACGGCCTGCCTCTTCATTCTTTTTCTGATTTTCTTTTAGTTTATCGATAAAAGACATTATCTATCCTTAATTAATAAAACGTTATCCTGCCTGATTTTCTCAACCAGATTAGCCGCCCGGTTATACCCAATCTTGAAGTGATGTTGAACGGCTGTGATTTTATTTTCCAACTCACCACTGACGAGCATATTAAGTGCTTGGTCATAAAGTGGATCTAATAGTGAGTCTTTATTTAAGTCAGTTGGCATGACCCCTCATATAAAATGCTGGTTTGCATAAGTAATTAATTACACATTGCCATTTGAAAAATGAGTTTACTTATAGACGCCAGACAATGAGTTCCCGGCATTCATGCCACAATAGCTATTGCATTCCTCTGTAGCTTGGACATTAACGCGATTCTGGCCCCATGTCAGGGTAATCAAACATTGCTCTTTATCTCGCCATTGCAAGGTAGTATGCTCTGCTGTCTCAGCAATAGCAGTGGCGATCCCTTCCACTTCACAAACTTGCATATCCACATTGGTGTTAATCGAGAATTTTGCCTGTTGCCCATTACCCGGTACTGCCGACAGCCTGATTTCACCATCGGGTTTCTGGTAGATAAAGGTTTTACCTTCCATTTTGGCGGCTACCGCTATATTGCAAAACAAGCTGCCAGCCAAGACCGCTAATATCATGTTTTTCATCGTGCTTCCTTGTCAGTTGATACGGATGTTTTTAACGAATCTCCCCAGTGTCAGCGGCTTGCGTTTCTCCACATAAAAGTAAGCCACGTTGAAAGCTGATTTCTTATGGTTGCCTTTCCCCAGTGAGGGCCAATCACGGAAAGCTTCTATCTGAGCTTCTGTATAGGGTGTGGTTGAGAAGTCGAACAAGACCAGTAACGCCTTGCCGGGATATTTCATTAGCTTCTTCATTTCCGTGCTGTTGACGGTGGCTGATACGGTGGATTTCGCCGCCATGGGCTTGCGTACCGCAAACTCAACCGCCACATCATCAATCACAAAATCAATGTAGCCATTCCCTGTTATCGTCCCCGGTAGCTTCCCCTGCACCTCAGGTGATACCGCATCGGCAAAGTACCCTAATAGGTAGCAACGAACCAAGGGAAGTAGTTCTCTTTCGCTGCATTCATTCAGACGAAGTGTTTTGACAAACTCTTGCCGGTATAGCGAGTGGAAGAAGTATTCAAAGCTCTCAGTTACCGATGTGATTGTGGTCGCCATTGCTATCCCTTTTTGGCATGAATCGAGGGTGCCTTGTTGAGATAACGACTGGGCCACAACTGTTCAGGTGTCATGCCCAATACCCCGGCTATCAGGCGTTCCGCCTTGGGATAGTGTTGGCTGAATGCATTATTGAGTGTGCGGGGAGCCAATCCCTGCTCGCGTGATAACTGCGACAGGCTCACTCCCCGCTTATGCAAGGCCGCCACAATGTCAGCCCGATGCCAATCCTCCAGCCTTCCCTTAGGGGACTTTTTTTGCGATGCTACGTGGTTATTCACAATATTAACTCCTCTGTATCAGTACATGGACATTAAATGCGAATAAAAGATACTTATCAAGTTCCTTTTGTGAGTTATTTTGCCGATTCTTTTTAACGCATTGATATCTGGATTAAAGTTTATGGAAAATAATTTGCCGCAAGAAACCCACTTGGATGATGATCAATGGCTCTCAGCACCCGCATTTGTCGGGAAACCGGGTATGCCAGGCACCGCAAAAGGTTGCCGCTTGCGTCTGGAAAAACTGGCGGCTATGCACCCTGACATCAAGAGAAAGAGAACTGGACATAAGGGCTTTGAGTATCATATCCGTGCGGCGGGCATGTCGTTGCAAAGTGAACGTGTGGAGCAGCAGCAGAAAACGCAAATAGCCTCACCCTATGGCAGCGATGAGCAACTTAACCTCTGGGTGCAACTGTTCAAGACCATGAAGCCACAATCCCGTGACAGGCTGCTAAAGCAGGCATTGGAACAGGTAGCCGATGATTTGATGTTAACCACTAATATGGAGCCAGAAGTGATGATGTTGGCACGTCAGTTGATGACGCTTTCTGAGGAACAGCGCCAGCAACTTTTAACCTCTATTTCACACGCCTAATCTGGTCTGAATAGTTAATTTAGCCCCTTCCCAAGTCATTATTTAATTAATAGTTTCACATTGAAACTATTTGCCATGACACGTATTATTTGATAAAATGTCATTGTGGTAAAGTGATTATTTCCAGCCACGCAAACCAATAATATTTAATTAATCCTTAACGGGAGGTGTAACTGTATTTCTAATTCGACTCATCGACTATTTTAACTTAAGTGGAAACTTTATGAATATTATCCATCAGGAAGGCTATAGGCTTCCCGTTAATGAAAAGTTGATTGAACTATTATTTAAAGAAATGGACAAGGCTCCGCCAATAAAGCAAGAATTGAAAGCTGCGTCATTTATTTTTAGAGACCCCGACTACAGTGCCGAGTTTGGTGGCTATCATCCAGTGGAAATCCGGCTAATCAGAAAAGAAGAACGCTGGTTTTTTGATTACGTTACTGACTTTGGTTATATGGGCCGGGTTTACCCTGAACTGGAAAAGGAAATTGATTTTAGCTGGTCGCAACAATATGCATTCCATGCTGGGTTAGGCGACCTCGGGCATAAAGCTGGCTGCGAGCTATTTGAATTATGGCAATCCAACTTTATTCAGTATTACGACATGGACGTTTATACTGTCCAGTTCCTTTGGGAAATCTAAATTAATTGAATCCATTTGGGGTATCTATTGTGGTCAAGGATAGAGGGATCTGTGCATCCCAACAGGGTGACCTGGATTGTTTGTGTGGGGCGTACAGCTTGGTGAATATGATGGGCTACCTATTTGATGGCAGAGTGAAGAGAAAACCACTGATGCGCGCCCTGTTGCGGGAATACAGTTATGAATGGCCGTTAGAGGAATGGCTGACCCACGGCCTTGATGAAACCCGAATGGATTACTTGATTGACCGGGTATTGCGGCAAGGGTACTACCACAAGCACTTCCCCACCACAATCAGCCAGCCCTTCCGAGAACTTAAGCGATTAACCACCCAGCGCATCCTCACCGAGATAGCCGAATACCTCAACCACAGTGACTTTTCCCGCCTCATCCTGATTAGCGATCAACATCACTGGTCAGTCATCACCCGCATAGACAGTCAATACCTCTACTTCTTCGATAGCAGCGGCAAACGAAAATCATCACGAAAAAGTTGGTCACTCAAGCCCGGTAACAGCGCACGCCAACTTTTCCCTGACTGTATCTACTTTGTTGAACGGGAGTTCTGATATGACTAATCGCTGCAATGAAGATCTGATCCTACAGCAGGCACAAGCCATCATCGAGAACCGCTATATTCGTGGGCAACAACTGCTGTCGGTGATAGATGTGCGGGATTACCTCATGCTCAAACTGGCACCACTAGAGCATGAAGTATTCGGCTGTGTATTGCTGGATAACCAGCAACGCATTCTGGCTTACCAGGAGCTGTTCAGGGGCACTATCAACGGCGTTAACGTCTATCCCCGAGAAGTGGTGAAGCTATGTCTGCGACATAATGCAGCAGCGTTGATACTCGTCCACAACCATCCCAGCGGTGAGCCGGAACCCAGCCAGGCAGACTTGGCGATCACCAAAAGGCTTGTATCTGCGTTGGAACTGGTTGATGTGCGGGTGCTAGACCACTTCATTGTTGCCGGTACACAAACCGTCTCAATGGCAGAGCGTGGGCTGCTGCTGTAGGCAGTCCGGTTACTTGGTTTAATGTACGTTATCACGAGTTAGCTATGCTCAAGCTTAAACTGAACGTTAATCAGAGAAATACAGCGACCACCGTGTTTGATGCCTACATCAACAGCTTAGCGATATCAGGCCGTGGCGGTATCACCAGTTTGCTCAATCGTAGTGCTCGTATACTTAGCAAACGATCTTCCGCGCAGTCTTACCCTTGGGAACAACTAGACTATGGCAAGGTGGCTAAAATACGCGCTTGCCTGCTGGATGAAGGTTACTCCGTTGCAACGGTCAATATGGCGTTGGCAGCATTGCGATCACTGGCACAGACAGCATTCAACTTGCATCGATTGGATGCGGAAACCCTAGCACGTATCAAGGCTGTCAAACGCGTTAAAGGCGATCCGATACGGCAGGGAAGAGCGTTAAGTAGGCATGAGGTCCGGCTACTTCTGAAAGCGGCCAAAAGCCACGGTGAACCCGCTCGTAGATGTAGAGATACAGCTATCCTGCTGACTTTGTGCGGGGCTGGATTACGCGCTGGCGAACTGGTCAAACTTCAGGAGGGTGACTATGCGGATGGTCTATTGATTGTCCGACAAGGGAAGGGACGCAAGTACCGGGAAATTCATGTGGCTCCTGCTGTAGCCAAGGCACTGTCAGCATGGATAGCCGCCAAAGGTGAGGGGGACGCCCTATTCACTAAAGTGTATCGATCTGGACAGCCGGCAGTCAGTGCGTTAACCACAGCAGGATTGACGGCGATCCTGGAACAACTGAGAACCACCGCCAACGTGACTGAGTTTACACCCCATGACTTGCGTCGTACGTTCATTACTCAACTGCTGGAGCAGAGAGTTGATATCAATACTGTGCGTCAATTGGCTGGTCACAGCGAGATATCGACCACTGCCCGATACGATCACCGTGGCGATGGGGCCAAAATCATGGCTTCTCAGCGCTTAAAATGTTGGTGATTTTTTTTACTTTCCTTTTGTTAAACTTTTCTATTAAATCATTCACACTATGAATATCAAGCAGTGGTTCTATTTTCTGACGAGACCATTCGAATTCATTGCCAATTTTTCCTTGTCCGGATCTTGTTACACGGGGGGAAAACTGCTCTCTTTTCCACGACGTCATCTCTCTGGATATCTCGTCTAAAGAATGGCCGGTAGCTTCCTGAAAAGAAACCGCTTGATACAAGTCATATAATTGTTGTGCCTTGTTCGTTTTCGCAGGAGTGATGTCTGGCAACTCTCCTTTGCCCTTCTTTATGTGCATCTCTTTATAGCACTTGCTGATGCAGTAGCTAACCACTCTGCTCAGAGCTTCAAGATCTTTATGTTCTAGATCGATCTCTTCGCCAAGCAGGTCTTCGTAGATTTCACCCAGCTTATCCATGACATCCTTACCCAGTCGTAGCTTGGTGGCTGTAAATCCTGATTTTTTATAAACCTCCTCAGTTTTTCGTTTGTAACTAGCGTTCCTCCCCCGTGTATCAATGATCTTGGCAGTTGGCTTGAAACTAGTATTGGTTTTTTTTGTGACACTTTTGACCGTGATTCTATTTTTAACGGGATTTTTCATTGTCATACCCTGTGATATTTCCCTTGCTTAGAGTTATATACTTTAATTTTGTTTTTTTATCATGTGCTTCTCACATCTTTGTAAGTATATTCTATCTTGGTGATATTTCCACAATTAATTAATATTATGTGTGAGAAGCACACCTTGTTTTTAGCTGGTAGCCCAGATTGACCATTCGTAAAATATCGTTATTATCTCCTCATCAGCGAACAAGGGGGAAGAGATGAGAGAGAGCAAGTTACTAAAAATAAAGGAAGTTTTAAACCGTTGTGCCATCTCAAGGGCGACTTTGTACCGTCTTATCGAGGCAAAACGCTTCCCTTATCAAGTGTCATTGACAGGGAGTCGGGCGATTGCTTGGAGGGAAGAGGATGTACAACGCTGGATTGAGGAGCGGCCAACGGTTAGTAAATAAGGAACTGGATGAAAATACGTCGAATAATGCCATTGGCAAAATTGAATGATGAACTTGAAGAGTTCGCCAAGACAATCCCAAAATTCGAAACAGTAAAGGAGGTACACGCCGAGAGGCTTATAAGAGAGAAGGCATTACAGAAACGTAAAGACAAAATCTACCAAGTATTGTTTAAGAAACTATGGGAATGCGAACCACGTTATCCATGTGGCAGTGCCGCTTGTCCTGAATGTTTCAGACGTCATCGGCTTATAATGATCAGGGAGGTAATGAAATTATGTAAGAAGAGAAAAAGATGGAGGGGACTAACATTAATCTTTTATCAAGATGCAATCAGTGATGGTGAATTACTGGAATGGAGACCAGACGCTTTAAAAGCACGACTCCGGCGTTGGCTCAAAGAAAGTGGCTTTGAAGGAATGGTAATCGGTGGGTTCGAAATGGATTTCCATAAGGATATTCAGAAGTGGATGCCACACTTCCACTTGATTATTCCCAATGATAAAGAGGCCATCAAAAAGCTTCGCATTAAGTTGAAAAACAAAAAGAACATGAATATACGAGAGGGAGTGATCAACCGCCCGATGCTATCAAGTAAATTGAAGGAGCCTGAGTGTCAGATAAGTTATCGATTTAAAGCCATTTGGTGGCGTGTTGAATCTATCCAATATAATGATATCTATATACTAGATGGCAAAGAGAGGAAAAGAAAACGCTGGACTAGGAAATACAGATTATTAAGTAAGCAGCATACTGATTCTCTGATAATGTTGGATGCAATCGGAATGGCAGGGTTAACCTTTATGTATAAAGTAAGGAAGTATGGTGACCATTTGTTAATGAGCTAAACGCAATAACCCCGCATAGATAGTAATAACCGTTATGCAGACGCGTTAAACCTACTGTTGGATTGAAATAGATATAACACTATTCAGATTAATTGAGTAGATGAACTGTCACGCACTTAAACAATGAAAATGATTGGGTGAGTGCGTGAATAATCAATAAAGAGGAATAAACAGTGAAGAATAAACAAAACAAATTTAATAATGATGAAGTAAAAATCGATGTACAGTTAATAGCCAAGTCTCGAATGTTATCTCCTTCAGATACTGCGTTTCGCTTAGTTAAAATACGTAGCGTGAATAGCGGTAAAAGTATTTTGATTGTCATTCCAGCAGCATCTTTGGTAAGTGAGCATGAACTGAAAAAGCTATTGCTCAAAGCAGGATGTGATCCTAGCTTGTCGAAAAAGAAAATGGAACTTATTTTCCAAGAGGTTACCAAGAAAATAGATAAGTTTATCTTGTTGCGTTATAAACCCGGTTATTGCGGTGATGTTTACTTGCGTGTCAATGATAAAGTGATTGGTGAAATTAAGGGAGATAAGCCTGTACTGCACCCTGATGCGAAAAAGCAGTTACCGAACGAAACTAAGCAAGGTACGTTGAAAGAATGGAAAATTAATGTCGCTGTCTATGCATTAAATAGCACCCGTATCATGTTAGCTATTTGTAGCGCATTTTCAGGATTATTGCTCAAACTTCTGGATATGGCAGGAGGCGGCTTCCATCTCTGGGGTACAAGCAACATGGATAAAAGCTCTCCTACTTACATTCTAGCTTCCGTTGCAGGTGCACCAAACTTTATTGTTACGTCCTGGAACAATACTGACAAAAGTCTTGAAGAAATTGCTGTGGCTCACAATGACAGCACGTTGATCCTTGATGAAAGCAAACTGTTGGATAAAGATTTGATCACGACGGCTAAAATCATCACAAACCGTGTTCACATGTTGACAGAGGGTAAAGGCAAAGCACGTTCGCCACTTTACGCGAATAACGTAGCTGAATGGAGATTGGGTGTTTTCAGCACGGGTGAACTTAGCTTTGCTCAACATACTGAAATCGGTAAAATTGAGCGCTTAGAGGGTGAGAATGTGCGTATGATCGATGTTCCTGCTGATGCTGGTCGTAGTATGGGGATCTTCGAGTCATTACCAGAAGGTATGACTTCCAGCAATGAACTTGCACACATGGTTAAGGATGTCACTCATCGCTATTATGGGGCAGCTAAACCCGCGTTCCTGAAGCGTCTGGTTGCTGATATTCAGAATGATCATGATGAACTTGAAGCGTACTTAGAAAAAGGGATCGAATTCTTTCTGAATAAACATAAGGTAAACCGTAACTCTGGTATTGATATGCGTATCGCCAAACGCTTTGCTCTGGCCTACGTTAGCGGTTGTTTGGCTATCAAATATAAGATCTTGCCTTTTGATAAAAGTGATGTGATGCAGGGTATCTCAAAATGCTATCTTGATTCAATGAATATGCCATGCTCACCGGAGCCAGCTCTTTCAATGCTGTTACCACCTGATGTTATTAGCATTCTGAAATCAGGGGGACAATTGAATTTGATCAAAAATGGTGACTTAAGTAAAGACTTGATTAAAGGTGCATCAGCGGTTCTTTGTCAGGTGAAAGGGAAAACAGTACTTGCGGTTGATGCTAAATTGATTAATGACACCATGAGCCTTAAATCACGTAAGGTTGTACTCAAGGCTTTGACTCAGCGAGGTGTTTTGCTGTCTGATAGCCAAAAAGAATACAGTACAGTACAAATTCGTTATGGAGACGAAGTTATTGACCGTCGTTATTGCTTTGTCTATGACAAATTCATTGATTTATTGAATGACTAAATAAAATGCTGGCCGATGGAGTAGATTGTCTACTCCATCTTTTTGTTTGGCTTAATTAACATGAAACAGGAGGGGTATTTTCATTGTTGTCCTATGTCTGGTTGCATATCAAAAAAACAATCTTCATCAAGCATAGAGGTTGATATTTTCTGTACCGGGCCGCACATTTTAACCTGAAAATAGCCACTGAAACTGATAGCCAACCGCCCACCGGGCATATGTACGGTAACGTTATCATCAACCAGCCCGAGTTTACGCATTGCACTGGCAGCGGCACAACTGCTACTTCCCGATGCCAATGTATAACCAGCACCGCGTTCCCATATGCCAATGCGAATATTACTGCGATCCTGAACCTCTACAAACTGAACGTTCGTGCGTTTAGGAAAGATGGGCATTGTTTCAATTTTTCCGCCAATTTCCTGCACTAAAGCAAGATCCAATTCTTTCACCTGTATAACGCAATGCGGGTTGCCCATCGACACCAAGGATGCAGTCAGCTTATGCCCATCAATCAGTAGTGGTAATGCCAGCACTTCTTCTCCCTCTACCGAAGCAGGTAACGCAGCAGGGGTAAAATTGGCTTGCCCCATATCAACGATAACTTGATGCGCACCTTCTGTAACTTCACAACGCACCTGACCACCGAGAGTATTCACAAAGAAGGGGGAGTGCTTGACTCGACCTATGTCAAACAAGTAGCGGGCGTAGATCCGCAGACCGTTACCGCTCTTCTCAGCTTCGGAGCCATCGGGGTTGATTATACGTAACGTGGGAACATCAAGATCGTCGATATC
Organism: Serratia sp. Res13-Sevr-LER1-36-b; assembly: GCF_015673035.1. Classification (NCBI taxonomy): domain Bacteria; kingdom Pseudomonadati; phylum Pseudomonadota; class Gammaproteobacteria; order Enterobacterales; family Yersiniaceae; genus Serratia; species Serratia sp. Res13-Sevr-LER1-36-b. The sequence continues at coordinate 207,110 of NZ_JADACK010000023.1, forward strand.
GATAAGTAACCCGTCAGAGCCAAGTCCATAGTGACGGTCACAGATACGTTGTATTTGTTGATTGCTCAGACGATCCGCCACACTACGTCGGCATACTAGATAATCATTACCTAGCCCATGATAGCGGTGAAAAATAAGTTTGTTCATTGGTATCCCACAAAGTGATTCGCCCAGGATTCAAAAATACCACACTGCCAGCGCTGTGTTACAGATTCAACTCTCCGATGATTGCAGACTAAAACGGCTGCTGTTTTAACAAGTAAGGTTCATGGCCTGCAACAAGGTTTGTTAACGAGGTTTTAGCCAAGATCGAGGGAAGAAGCCAGTAAATGTAGCGCAGAGACATTAAGCTTATCAATTGGTAGTAGTAGGTAGATCAACACTACTCAGAGCTTGCTGCTTGGCTGTCCGTTGCATTTTGGGCATAGTCAAAAAGTGATTGAGTGATTGGCGTGTACCAGCAGAAGCGGTTCGCAGGACGCAGTTTCGTAGCTCTCCACTCAGAATCACTTTTTGTGATCTGCAAAAATACGGTGCTTAAAGCGCAACGTATCGTCATCAACTCGCCTATTAGACCGCTGGACAGCCTGTTGGTTGGGCAGCTAGATCTCACTCTCTTACATACCCACCCAGATTGATATCATCCGATAGAACCCAGCTATCTACAGTTTTTAGAAGCCAATATGAGTTCTTATTTTATTTAATCTGGCAAAAAATGGTGCTTCAACTCGGCGATTTGATGCATGTTCTCTGCTTGCAGACTGGTCAAATCACCCATCAGATGAGCAGTAAATCGGCATCTCGTACAATGGCTAGGGAAAACCGGAGATTCATTTCTTTTCGCTCACAAAGATCATAATTTCCCTGTAAATGCGTCAAATCGCGGTTTTAAGCGAAATAGCGATCTTAAAATTGGTAAACATCAGAAATAATGGGGTTCTATAAGCTTGGTAGGCTATCTAACTCTGAGAGTAGATATATCTACAAAGGGTTTTAAGGGGGGTATTATCTAGTCCCATTATAAGCTGGTTGTTATTTGTCTGATATTTGTATCTAGGTGGTATATAGATACGTGCACATACTCTATAGATGCATATAACAGTATGTATCATATATATGGCTTCCCCATACTATAGCCATTATCCAGCATTGGCGTTATATCAGCCTTAAGCTGTGTAGGAGGCTGAGCCTCCATTATCTATCATCATAACATTATCATTATCATATTTTTTTGCCTGCGTAATTACCAACTGTAAATAAGTGGCGTTAGCTCACCCGCTTTCCTTCAATCAGCAGGCGTTTATATATGAAAGCATATCTCACTAAGAATAATATCCTGGTAACTCTGTATACGCTAGAGGCATTTATTAAGGCTGTATTCAACATTCCTTTTTATGGGCCGAAACATTTACGGCGACCCTATTACGGTGATATTGCCCGATTCCTTGAACATCTTATTTGTTGTTCTACGGTCAGCCGGAATACCCGTAAAAAGGCTCGCTTCAAAGGTGACAAAGATTGGACTTATTCTGTACCCTTGCCAGCAGAGACTCTCGGTAAACGTGAGCTTCCGCGTGTGTTTAAGCAACCAAAAGATCTGCCGCATACTCGTGCTCTGGAGTTGATTGAGGAAGCCAGGTTAGTCAAGATCATTGACTATACACATTCTGGGCGTAAATGCAGGGAGTTCGCGGTATCTAAGCAGTTCCTGCACAGCTTATTCACCAAGGATCGCGCTGAGTATCTCAGCCGGACTGATCGCCTAAGTTACTTGACGAATATTTTCAATAAACGCAAAACCTACTCTTTTGATGAATTGATCGGACAAGCCATTAGCCGTGGCTGCCAGGCAGTGAAGCATCAATGGTCAAAGCGCGATATCCCGAACGAGCCATTCAGGAACCTCTTGAAAACCGTGTGGGGCAATGTAGAACCGCTGCATATCAATCTTGATGCACTCCGGCAGTACGTAGACGAGCACCATTCCAGCGTTAATATGATGTTTTATCGCAATTTCCTGTCTCATTTGGCAGAGGTGGGCGTAGAGCTGATTACACACACGCCTTTGGTTGTTGCATATAGGCAATCGTATAAAGCGGCCAAGATTGGCGGACGCTCGTTCGAGGTGGGTACTGGCTTCCAAAGCCTGCCATCCGGCATGAAGTGGACCTGTCTTGCGCGGGGTTACAACTACGACATTAAGGGGTGCCAGCTTGAGCTCCTCCGCCGTGAACTACAGTCGATTGGCGTTTCGGACCGCAACTTACAGCTTCTTGACACAGAGGTGATCTGCAAGGTTCTGAAGGTAGAAGAAGCTTTGGTTAAACAGTTCCGCTATGCCAGCGTGTTCAACGCTGGGTATGTTAGTCTCTCATTCAAAAGCGCGACTGTCCGCCTGCTGAGAAAGGCGTTCGGACCGTCCAAAGCCAAACGTATTCTGTTGCGCTGGCGTGAGCACTTAGAGCCACTCAAAGCTGATTTGGCAAGGTTACTCGATCACTACCAGGCAACAGCCCGGACGAACCGCTACGGGAAATGTGTCACTAACGCAGTGGGCCAGACCTTCAATTGTACTTATAAAGACCTTAAGGTTGGCAAGCGTTGGCGGAGTGACGCGATGCGCCGCAAGCTACTGGCTCATATGTTGCAAGGGCTGGAAAGTCGGGCCGTCTATCAGTTTGTACGCGAACATCCGGGGCTTGTTTGCGCGTTAGAGCATGATGGGTTTGTATCTTCCACAAAAATTTATCAGGGGGATTGGCAGCATCCATTCTTGAAGATTGTCTTGAAGAATAAAGCCATTCACCAGTAGAAGAGGTCCCTGCCTACCACGCTATCCTCTCGGTTATAACGAGATATAACCGAGACAGGTCTCACTGAATGCGTAGATACAGGTTGTTGCTGCTTTCTCCATGCATTAAAATGTCTTATATATCATAAGTATTTTATTTGTATCGTTCGGGATGTATTCACGCCATCAATAAGGAAATATGAACATGGATGCGAGTGGCCTGCGGTTTACTGTGAGTGTGGGGGACCTGCCGCCTAAAACCTTCGTGGTAGCGGGTTTTACGTTGCACGAGCAATTCTCAACACTCTTCACACTCGAACTTGATGTTGCCAGTGCCAGCCCCAGTGTGGAATTTCGTTCAATTCTGGACAAAACCGCTACGCTGACCATTTGGCGTGAAACGGAAGTGCAGCGTATCGTTAATGGTATTGTCACTTCCGTTGAGCAAGGCGATACCGGACTTCATCAAACCCGTTACCGGCTCAGTGTGCGCCCCGCGCTCTGGCGAGCAGGGTTAAGGCAAAATTCCCGCATTTTCCAGCAACAGGGTTTTCAAGAAATTCTGGAAACCTTGATGAAAGAAAATAACATCATTGACTATGCTCATGCTTTTCGTTACACGCACGCAGCCCGAGAGTTTTGTGTCCAATATAACGAAAACGACCTGGATTTCCTTCATCGAATGGCGGCAGAAGAAGGCATTTATTATTTCTTTGAGCATGAGAATGGCAAGCACACGCTGGTCTTTGCCGATGATAACATTATCGTGAATGATGGGCCGACGCTCCCCTACTACCCAGACCAGCCACAAACCTCACTCGATGAGCCTTGTATCACCACCTTCAAGCGCCGGGAAAGTGTGCGCCCTTCGGACGTGTTGCTGAAAGATTACACCTTCAAAAATCCCGAATGGGCAGCAGAGTATCGCGACTATGCTCGAGATGATGAACACCAGTCCACCCAGTATCTGCATTATGATTACCCTGGTCGCTATAAAAATACCGGTCCGAGCGGGGAAAAGTTTGCCCAGTGGCGCATTCAGGCATTGCGCAATGACGCCCATCAGGGCGAAGGGGCGAGTAATTGTCCTGCCCTGCAACCCGGTGTGCGCTTTACCCTGGAAAACCATCCGCTAGACACACTGAATACCCGTTGGCAAATCACCCAGGCCATCCATACCGGGCAACAACCTCAGGCTCTGGAGACTGTCTCGGGAGGGCAAGGTACAACCATAACCAGCCAGTTTGCATTTATTCCCAATGACCAGACGTGGCGTCCGCTTTCACTACCCAAACCACGCATTGATGGTGCACAGATTGCTATTGTCACGGGTCCATCCTCTGAAGAAATCTATTGCGATGAGCTTGGCCGGGTCAAGGTGCGTTTTCTTTGGGATCGTTCAGGCATAACAGATGATACCAGTTCCTGCTGGGTTCGTGTGTCTCAACCCTGGGCAGGCACAAAGTGGGGAATGTCAGCCATTCCGCGCATTGGTCATGAAGTTATCGTGGAGTTTCTGAACGGTGATCCCGATCAACCGGTGATTATCGGGCGTACTTATCATGTCAACAATCAGACCCCCGGTGACTTACCCGCAACAAAAACCCAAATGACGATACGGTCCAAAACCCATAAAGGTGAAGGGTTCAACGAACTGCGTTTTGAGGATGAGAAAGCGCGGGAAGAGATCTACATGCATGCGCAAAAAGATCACCGTACAGAAATTCTCAACGACCAGTTCCACTCTATCGGCCACAACCGTACCAAATCTGTCGGCGTTGACCAACAGGAAGAAATCGGCCAGGACAAACGCACTAACGTAGGGCGAGATCATTTTGAAACCATAGGTAATAACGCTGTTATCAGGGTAATGAAAGATCAGGAAATACAGGTAGAGAATAACCGTACTTTGGTCGTCAACAGCTCGAAAAAGAACGTTATCTACGCCGACTCCATTGAGCAGATTGGGGGTAACAGCCGGCTTGAAATTGAAGGCGTCTACGACGAGATAGTGAAAAGCAAAATCTTCTCTCGCTCTCCTACTTACGTTATGCATGCCGACCAAACTATCACATTGGCAGGCCCCGGAGGCAGTATCACTATTGATTCCAGTGGCATTACCCTCAAAGGGAAGCAAATTATCTTGGCTGCCCCCAATGTAGAAGTTAAATCTGGCGGTGCGGATCAGATAGAAGCACTTACCGCGATGGTGCAGGAAGGTGCGCCATTCTGCGAGATTTGTGCCAAAGCGAAGAAAGCGGCAGAAGAGGCAGCTAAAAATGGTCAGTAACAATCAACGATTGCGCCGCATAGCGTTGCCTGAAGATGCCAACGAAGCACAAGCGATAATCAAAGAAACACTGTTTGGAGCAGTGGCCCCCTTCTCTTCTCAGGGTAGGGAAGTGATCAGTGCATCTTCCTCGGCCCCATGTCATACCTACGCAGTGATTGATGCGTTGCAACGTTCAGATATTGCCGTCCTGCTGGAGGCTTATGAAACAGAATGGAGCTGCTTATGGAAGGGAGACAGCGCAGAACGTTTTGCCTTTCATGCCCCTTATCTGGTTCGCCTGGAACCAGAAAGTGACTTCACCCAATGGTTACTGGCTGAAGGATGGGGCAAAAACTGGGGGATTTTTCTGCGCAGCTACTTACCATTACCCGTAGTAAGTCACCACTTGAGAAAATTCAATCAGGTCTATGACGAGGTTCAGGCGCGTTGGCTTATGTTCCGCTACTACGCCCCCAATACGGTGAAAACCCTGCTGCCTTTTTTACCTGCCCAAACCTTTATTGAGTTTACTGATGGACTCACTCGGGTGATTGCGGAAGATCTTGATGGCAGGCAGATTGTGATTATCTGAGTCCAGTAGGGGACAAGGCACTTGATATGAATCGGGCAATATTACTGCCCGTCAGTACGCCACGCTAGGAGAGCATACGTTATGGGACTGGAACCAAAGCCAATTTGGCAAAAGACTGCGATTGACAATACCTATGTAAAAAAACCGTCCTTTCCAAGGCTGCAAAACTACCAGCAGCCAGCGGCTGTAACCACCGCAAGTTTCCCAGATGAGCCTGTCAGCCAACAGGTTCAGACAGCACCTTGTCAGGTACTGGATTTTATCATGCAAATTGATGATAAAAAGGAGGCGGAGCAGGCATTGAAAAACATAGCCAGCCCACTGGATATGGTCATGGAAGAGCTCCCCGACCCACAGGATCCCACTAAATTGGCGCAAGAAGAAGCCTTGCCCATGGGCGCATCCTACAGCTCACTGATGGCGCATATAAAGAATAACAGCCAAGCCTCGAAGCCAGAGGCAATACACATGGTTGCGCAAGAAATCAGTAATATGGATCTGTTGTTTGACAAAGTGCGCCAAAAAGTGGGTGAAAAAGAGTTTGCCACGTTTTTAGCCCTGTTCTCACTGGCTAGCCGCACGGAAGATAACAAAGGAAAATGGAATGTGACCCTGAATGGCAAACAAGTGCCTATGAAGAGCGCCCAGTTCAAGGTGACTTTCCATCAGCGACTTGACCATACTGTTTATGTTGTCGGTAGGTCACCTGTAGCGCCAGAGTACGGTGATAATGTGTTTCGGCGCGGATCAACATTTTGTAATGACAATTTTGAAATCGTTGTCGCACAAGAATTTACCGAAACGGTCATGAGCGGACTTTATGTCGGCAAGCCCTCACCCGTATCGAAGAAAACGCTTGATGAACTGGCCGACTTGCTGATCGATACAATCTATCAAACGGTGGATCTAAACAATACCGTTGATTGGTGGACAGACAAAACATTAACCGCGGTTGAAATCCTCATCACTGTTGCAGCTATTGTCAGTGGCGTCGGAGCGGTCGTTGCAGGGGGCGCAAAACTGATCCGCGCTGCCTATATAGGGATGATCATTCTGGAAAGCAGTAATGCCACCGATGCGGCTGTGCGTTTTTTAGGCGTTCGCGAAAAAGGTTACAACCCGCTGTTAGAAGCCGCCAAAATGCTTGATAAACAAACGGGCAATAACAGCCGTATGATTGAATACACGTTTCACGGTTTGAACATGATGATGACTTTCGGCAAACGTCCGTCGACGAAAATTTTGACAACGCTGGGTTCAGGTATCGCAGGGGGAGGCATGACTTATGTATTACAAAGCGGGACGTTGACGCAAAAACCAGTAGAGTCTTATGAAAAAGCAGCCTCTTTAGGCGGGCAATAGCCTGCTCTAAACTCGTTAATAAGGGATAACGAATTATGGCATCAACACCAAAAGTCATCATGGAAATAGTGAATAAAGAGAAGGCTGCTAACCATGCTGTTGCTGAACGATTAAGATTACAGCATCATCCTTCGATGCGAGCTATCACTAAATTTTTCACTGAGAATGTGCGTGGAGCAAAGATTGAATTTTTAGGCCCACTTCCCAATGGCTCAACGGTGATGCGTATCTTGGCCAACACTAAAGAGCTGACTCAAGAAGGAAAGCTGTTAAAAGCGCATGTAGAAATAAATCTGTCGGGTAAAGAACTGATGGAGTATGTGCAGAAAAAAGAGTTTTACCAAGGCCTTGCTGCACTTAAATTAAACCAGTACACGGGTTATATTGCAGAACAGCACATCATGAACTTTGCCCTTCAAGGTGTATTACATGATAAAATGTTCTTTAAGGTCGGAGGTCGAGCTACTGCGCAATCATTTAAAAGCTTTAGTGGTAAAACGATACTGAAAGATAAAGTTTGGGCAATACAAAATAAAAGTGGACACGGTGTGGATTTTCTTTGTGAAGTCATCCCAACACCTCCGCCCCCACGGTGGATCACCTTGGATGCCAAAGCAACATTAAGAGGAGGGTTTACTGATCATGGTACACCAAAGGGACCATCGTTGAGTGATGAACAGAAAGATCCTTTCACAAACTTATTAAAACATTTAAAGGATGCAACTTCTGACTTCCGCGGCCTTAATCGCTATAATCTCACACCAGAACAATTTAAGGAGTTTAGAAAAATCATAAAAGAAATAGGCAATAATCCATTGGAACTAAAAGGATATGTTGCAAATGTCGGTTTGATAGAAGGTTTTAATCTCGCAGCAAATAAAAAATATAGTACAATGATTGTTTGTAATGAGATAAAATAAGAGTGAGGGGAATAACAATGCCTAATTTAAATGAAATTGAAAAATATGTAATCATCGGACAGGTTGTAAAGAGTGAAAAAAAAGATGAATACATCAATAATATTGAAAGTGATATCGTTGATGACATTCAAGATAGTTTGGACTCAGGAAAGGAGAAGATTTTATCATTCACTGCAACTTCATTAGATTTAGGTAAAAGTCTTTATGGTACGGTTTACCTTAGTGATGTATTTACACCCCCAAATAGCACATCAAATGAATTCTTATGCAAATATTACATGACATCAATTTCCGGTATTTGCTGTGACTATTATAACAATAAAAATGAACGATTCAATAATGGCTTGGCCTATCAAGGTGAAATGCTGTTGATGTCATTTGCTTGTAATAGATTTAATTTAATCGAACATTGCTATCCGAAAATCAAGGAAAGTCTGTTAAATGGTAAAATGAGTAAATCATTGGCGTGGGGAGGGGATGGTGAAGGAAATGTTGTTCCGCCAACGCCTCAAAGATTAGGTGTTCTTGCTATTGAAATGATGGCTAGCGAGCATAAACAAACCATTGACTGGCATTCAGTTAATATTCCAACAGATCCTTTCTATGTGCGTTTCTGTCAAGAAGCGCTTTATGAAAAAGATGAGAATATTGTTAAAGAATGGTTGATGGAGCTTTGTGATAACCATCTAAAATGGTCGTCATTATTTTTGGATAACAATAAAAGCAGCATTACCGGCCATGAGATTGAACAGCCAGTGTTATTACTTTGGCCTTTCGAATATCAGGCAGTAAAAAACTTCCGGGCACGTCATGGGTTAACCACACCAGAAATTGATCACCCGTTGTTGAAAACCCCGATGGCTATTGATCATCGCCCCGATTTCAGCCAGTGGCATAAACCGGAGTGGTTCCAGCCTGTTATGGATAAATTAAAAGAAGCTAATCCAGCGTTGGCTTTCTTGCCTGATTTATTTAAGTAATTGACTTAACGGTCCTTACAACAGCTACCGGGGGGTAACGAAAAATGAAAATAACGTCTGCTATGCATGACACTATTTATGACAATCGAACGCGGGATTTCGTTACCAATGGGGTAGAAAATCTCTCGGCTAACTTCTCGGCCTTGATAGCCATGCATAACATCACCGAGGAGGCTCTGGCACAGGCAGTCACACAGAGTTATCAGTGGACTGAGGACAATGGCCGCCCAAGCCAATTGTTGGCAATGCGGGTATGCTCAGCCAGGCTCTGTTTTGGTTCTTTCTTCATGCAAGATAGTCGTTTTCACACTTTAAAACAGATTGTCCTTCAAGAGTTGAATGCTCTCTACTTAGCCGATGATGATCCGATCCATAGCTATCTGATTGAGTATCAACAAGATTGGACTCGGGATTGGTTTGAGGAACAAATGTCACTGATCCTCAGCATTGTGGTACCCCAACATCAGCCAGATACCAACCAACCTCAGTGGCACGAGCCTTCTCTGGCAATCAATAAACTTTTTGTCGCAGAAGGGAGAAGCTATATGCCCGTTGATTTCGAAGAATTCTCTGCGATGTATCAGGCTTTGCACAAGATCAGTACTCAAGCCCTGCCAGTAAACGGCGATGCTCATGCCCACCTACTGCTAACCATTGCCCAATATTATGATGGGGCTTATTGTTTCAATGATCCTCTACGCCCACGTTGGCACAACTGCTTGGCGGCAAAAGAGATCTCCTTGAGGGTTTATCATCTCCAACAATCTTTCATGCAATGATCAAATCAAATAGCGTGATGGGAAAGTACTTACCTTTGTTGGAAACCCGGTTCATACCTATCCGTAGAAAAATCACTCAGAGAACAGGATTATCATGTCTAAACCATTGATTGTACTTGGCGATAAAACTGATCATGGCGGAGTTGTTACTACTGCCTGTTCAGGCTTTAAAAATCAGGGGGCCATGGTCGCCTGTGAAGGAGATACCGTCGTGTGCCCGCAACATGGCTCAACAGTCATTGTCGGTCATGCTCAAGGATTTAGCGTTAGTGGGAAAAATGTCGCTCGTGAAGGAGACCAAACCAGTTGTGGAGCACGTTTGATAGCTAGTCGGCATAGTACAACTCATTCGGGATAACGGGGGTATTACGCTCCCGTAGCTATCCCCTCGGTAGGCCATAGCTGTAAAGAATAAACGAGATTTGTAACGTGATTCATGAAACCGAGATCAACTATTACCTTTATCTACCAGAGTCTCTACATCAAGAGGCCGATCGCCTGATCCACTATCTGAAGCATTTCCCGTTTGAAACGCCGGAGTGCTGCCCCAAGTGCGGCCACAAGTCGTTTCGGGTAGACAACCGGGCGAGCAAACGAGACAAAACCATCAAAAACTATCGGTGTAAAAGCTGTGATGGAGGATTTAATCGCTTGTATGGAACGCCACTAGCAAGATGTCGGCAGGAGTTTATTCCTTTGTGGCCCCATATTGCTGCTTATCGCCTTTCAGGGATGACCACCGCCAAGATGAGTGAACGCCTGAATATTTCGATAGCTGGTGTTTACCATCGTGATAATGTCATCGCCGAGATAATGCGTGTGGACTATCCCGCGTTGTATGCGTGGTGGTTCCCACGTCAGCAGCGGGAATTTGTTGAACCACCCGACAAGGTGAATGAGCAGTGTGAACAGTTCAAAGCCTGGCTAAATGAACTTGAGTTCAGCCAAACGGCTGATTGTTCGGAGTGTGGGCAATCTTGCTACCGTATCCATGCCCGCCCGCAGTTCTATTGCACAGGCTGTCAGCAAGGCTTCAACCTGCTAGCCAATACACCGCTGAGAAAGCACTATCATATGCGACTCTGGTCATCTTATGTCGATTGCCTGGTACGGGGAGATACCATTTCGGATATTCAACGCCAACTAGGGGTACAAATGTTGTTACTCAATCGTTGGCGAGATAGCTTTGCGTTGACGATGAAGCAGCAAGGGTACGAAGAATTGGTGGCTTGGATAGCATGGCAGCGTAGCCGTCGCCATGTTCAAGTCAACAAGCAAACGATGAATAATTTCTATACCAGGAAACGATCTGAAGATACTCAGAATTGAAAAATCATACCTTCAAGGTATCGAGGTAGTCAGCCCATTTTTGCAGCCAGGTCTTACACTCATCCTCGTAGCGGTGGAGGTCATAGGTGCCTTCGATACCTTTGCGAGTATGGCCTAAAACAGCCTCTGCGACTTCACTGGGGCATTTAAGACGAGCCAAGCCTGTACGAACTGTTCGGTGTAGGTCGCGTGGCGTCCAGTGGGGGATATCAAGCATTTTTCCTTTTTTACGCAACTTGCTAGCAAAAAGGGTCAGCGAAGACTGCTGAACGGGTTTATGGCTTATTCGTGAAGGAAATACGAATTGCTCTTTCTCCGTGTAGAGTAGAACAACTGTTCAACGTAAACCGTTTTGATGTGGCGCGTGGGGCAAAATGGGAAGGGGAAATGACAGATATGGGGATTTACCCTATCCGTGCTTTTTTCCGCCGTATTTCCAAAGAGTGCCGTTTTGTTGTCAGTCCCCAACGCTTCCGATATACGATGGCTACCAACATGATGAAGTCCCCAGATCGCAATATCCAGGCTGTGAAGCGCCTATTGGAGCATTCCAGTTTGTGGTCTACATTTGAATACGAAATCAGTAAAAAATTGAACGCGAAAAATCCCGCCTGCGCTAACAGACGGGACTATCGAGAGCCTTTTTACTACAACTGGGTAATGGTATCACTGGGTGAAACCTTTCAACTACACCTTCGGTTATTGCGTGTTTGGACTCATTTCGTACCTGTCAGGTTTTCTTCCTGAAAGATCGGTATCGCTCAGTCCGGTTGGTGATTTGTTTCTTTTTGGCGATTGATCAGAACGCTCAAACCGGATTGAGTTCCCTGCAGTGATCTACTATTTGGCGTAGGTATTTAGTTGCTAAAATCTATCTACGGCATCGGGAAAGCTGCTATCCGCAACGTAACTACCACCGGATAGATAACGATTTTGGAGTGGAACGGCGTTATTGCTTTTTGGCAAAAAAATAATGTGCGCAATATTTTTTAATATGGCCGATTTGAAAATCGGCCATATTAATTATTTTGCGTGGTGGATTAATCCATAGTCTTTTCGGAATTCTTTATCTACCAGCCTGAAGTTATGTAATTTTCTGTCAAGCCAATACTTTTCTTCAATGTGTTCCAAAAGAATTATTTGGAAACCGCCGTGAATTTTCATACTATCTATAAATAAGTTTAACTCGTGCAAGGCTGCATCTAAACTGTCAAAATCGTTTGACTTTTTACCATTGGTACTAAAATATGGTGTGCTTGGTTGGTCTATAACTAAAAATTTCGGCATCCATGCAATTGTTCTTTCTCTAGCTAATTGATGAAGGGCAAGGAAATAAGCTACATGTATATACATGAAGTTAGATGCACTACCTATATCAATCATCTTTTCCACTTGCCCTTTATTGATTAAATCAACAGTTTTTCTACTTTTATTGAACATTGGAATGGCGTGTTCAAACCCTTTTAAAGGCATTCTAGTGAGTATGTTTTTTATATTATCATTCAGAGTGTTTATAGTAAATGCTTTATATATGTCATTATCGTTCGTCTTACTACTCAAACTCTCAATTTGATTATTGATTTTTTCAATATCATCTGTAAAGTCCTGCTTTGGATTTATATTTACTCTGTTTATTTCCGCACCCAAATGGCCAATAAATCTATATATCTCACTTGATGAAGGTTTTTCATTTGGATTGAATTCGTTTATTCTATTTTGGATTTTTTTTATATTTATCTCTAACTCTTTTTTCTTCTCTTTCGTTTTTGATATTAGAGAGTTAGAACCTTTTTGTGTTATGGATTTTTTTATTTCAAGGCTTTGAGAGAGTAATGAACTAACAATATCATATATGTTTTTGCTATATATTATTTGGTTGTAATTCTCATCTAGATATTTAGCTATTAATAAAGAGTCCTGTCCTTCTTTTAGGCTTTTTTTATACTCATCGCTATTTCTAATGAATTCATTAATACTTTTTAGTTCACTCTTAAGTAAAAATAATTCTTTTTCCAATCTGGCTTTTTCATTAACTTTTGGTATTTCGTCAAGGTCTTTGTACTTAGAAACAGTTTTTAAGGAGTTAAATTTATCAGCTATGGTTAACTGTGAGTTTTTTCTCTCTTCCATTAATCCAAGTCGGTAAGATATAGTGTATAAGCTCTCTATTTCATCTTCGAAATTTAGATATGATTCTTGACTACTAGATTGCTTATATTCTAATCTTGCCAGTTTTTTTTGTAATTCTTCTATTCGTGTTCGAATTATCATTGTTTCAGCATTTTCACTGCCTACTGACATATCAAAAGTTCTGTCAATGCGTTCTTTTATCTTTAAGTCTGAAATTCTCCAATATAAATGTTCATCAGAGGTCAATGTACTTTGACTTATGAGACAATGAGGGATGAAGTATCTGAATGATACTTTTGAGCCTTGCTGAATAGTACTTCCCCCATAAGGTATCTTTAATGAGCTATTGATGCCAAATTCGTAGTTTAATTGATTCTTTAAAGAGTCAATTTTAATGTTATTTTCAGGGTGGCTTGGAATCTTACCATTTTTATCGAAATATACAAGACCATCATCTTCAAGATGGGTGGCCTTTCTGCATATGATTAGATGGTTTTCATTGATTTTAAATCTTACGCCATACCAACTGACATAATTATCTACATTTGTCTTTGATATCCCATCTGAACTAGATGATAGCAAGCAATAGTCTATAATGGCGAGTATAGATGACTTGCCTGTTCCTGAATCACCAGTAATCACATTAACTTTATTTTCTTCCAATTCAAAGTTGCGTAAGATATTATCGTTTTGCCATATTAATATATTAGTAATTTGCATTATAATTTAATCCCACATAAGTCATATATATTGCTAGATGAATCCATTAACATTGTCGCTAAGTTTTTCGAAGCTGATTGTATTTTAATTGCTCTATTACCCAATTGGGAGAATGCATTCTCATCAATTAATCGACTAAGAAATAATAGTTCACCATCTTTTAATTCAAGAATGCCATTTTCTATAGATAGAGATATGCAATTTATTGTGGTGGGTAAGAAATTGAAATACCTTTTGTTTAAAGAGACTAAAATATCAGGCTTGGTTAATAATAAATCCTGAAAGGATATTGTTTTTGTACGCTTATGTGCTAAATAATTCAAGCTTTTTTTATGAAAGATAATGGGTAAAATTAGCATTGCATTTGATAATTTAGAACCGCCAGTTATAGATATAACCTCCTGTAAAGAGAGCATCCCTAATAATTCATTATTATATATATTCATTTATATAAACTCTCCCAGTGCTGAAGCCATCCTATATCTGGTTTGTCCGATAACTTCAAGAATGAACCCATTACCATTTCTCTTGGTAAGTCATTATTCTCGATGCAGATATTACACTTTATTAGTTCTTTATATAACGCCGTGGCAATATCAATGTGTGAATCACATATCACACTGTAATCACTACCTAAATATTCTAATGCATGTTTAACCTGCCACTCAGAAAATACTTTTTGATATATTAACTCAAGCTCTTTCTTCGTGAGTTCACCATCATTAATTAGACTTTGGAAGAATGCATCTGTTTTTGCCATGTAATTAATGAATTGCACTGCGTTGTTAGAGTTGAAGTTTATATCTTGAAGTTGTTTGTATGAGGTCCTTTTATCTAAATCGGTTGGATACGCAGATTCAAAATTATAATATTGGTCAAAGTTATTGATGCAGTTTCTTGATATTTGAATTATCCTGTCGGCACCTGTTTTTTTTCTGAAGTCATCATATGAGATGATGACTTTGTTATTGTTTTTTATGAGTTTGTATTTATACTCTGCAAGTGCCCCGGAAATACTATGAAATGTATCATCGATTTTATTTTCTGGGATGGAAAACATTTGAAGTAATGTTTTTATCTGCTCAATTATTTCTAGATCACTATGAATGAATGTTATGCTTTTAAAAAGTTTTTCTGCTTGTAGATTGGTTAATGAATCAATGGCTGTCAGGTGTTTATATAGTTCATCACTCTTGCCTTTATATGATTCTTTTATTATTTTGACCTCTTTTTTTATTTTCTCTATATCTTTTTGGCTTTGCGCTAATAGTTGGACTATGCCATCTCTTTGTGTCAGTGCTTTATTAGTATAAAAAATAAGGCTAACCGCTCTGTCGTTGATTACCTTTATAGCTTCCGACCAATTATATAGGGTTTTCCATAAGTCACCATCCTTATTGGTAAGGTTATTGGTGTAATCTATAGTGTGTTTCACTTGAATTAATATTTTATCACCAGATATATTTTCAAGATGAATGTCATCAAATACTTCTATACCTATACTTTCTCCAGGTTTAAGTTCTAATAAATATTTTAAAGCTACATAGTCCTGATAAAAAAAACCGATGGACTTTTTATCTGCACTAGTTTTATCAAAGATATCCATATAAACTTCCCTTTGGTATTGGCCGGTGCGTTGAGCAGTTTGCCATACTTATAAGCTTTCTTTGACAATAACAATACCAAACGAAACTTATCTTGCAAAGTACTAATAGAGTAATTAACAAGCAAAATTTTTAATTTTTATCTGTTTTTATATACAGTGCTAAAGCGCTCTAAGTAGTGATTATACTCATTTTCAACTCCCAATTATGAGGGTTATCCGATTCTTTTCTCAACAGTTGATGCAACAAACTCACCCCACCAATCCATCATTTCGCGCCGTTGCTCTAAGTAGGTTGCTCGGTTGTATGCACGGCGAACCTCATTGCTATCAATATGGGCGAGAGCTGCTTCAATCACATCAGGTGGAAAACCTTGTTCGTTTAGCGCTGTTGATGCAATCGAACGGAATCCGTGTGCTACCAGGCGACCAGCAAAACCAACACGTTTAATCGCTGCGTTGACCGTCTGGCTGTTCATTGGTTTGGTGTGCGGTGATTTTATGCTTGGGAACACATGCTCTCTATGCCCGCTAATCGGTTTCATCACTTTCAGAATTGCTAACGCCTGTGGTTAGAGAGGAATCGCGTGTTCACGCTTCATCTTCATCCGTGATGCTTGGATAGTCCAAAGCTTGTTATCAACGTCTATCTCTTCCCATGACGCTGCCGCCTCCGCAGGGCATATCATGGTTAACAACTTTTTCCTTTTTTCAATAAATAATCGTTAATTATCAGCATTAACACACCAATGCATCATCTCTTCGGAATGAAGTTACTTCCTAACCAATAATCTCCCGCTGAAACCACTTAAACCAAACAGGCCAGGCAGCGTTCACATTTTCCTGAAAAGCCTTAGGTTGGTAAGTCGCAAGAATCTTGGACGTTACCGCCTTAACGCTATGCCCCAGCAGTAGATCAACAACCATCGGATCAATGCCTGCCTCACCACTCATCAACGACGCGGCACTACGACGAATATCATGTGTCGTGAAATCATTGCCAACAATAGGGCGTAAGCGTTCTGCTGAATGTGCCATCGTTGTCTCACCAATGTAACTCCAAACAAGGCTATCGCTGTTTTTTCGAGTCCAAGACCATTCCTTTAACAACTCAATCAGCACCACAGGAAGAGGGTAGATTCGTTCTTGCCGGGTTTTTGTTCTCGTGGCGGGCAGAGTCCAGATTTGAGCGTCCAGATCCAGCTCGGACCATGTCATCTTCGTTACTTCACTTTTCCTGGCCCCCGTGACCATCAGAAAACGCATTGCTGCATGTGATGGAGTATCGCCAAGGTTGTGCCAGAGAGTATGGTACTGTTTTGTACTCAGGCAGTTTTCACGAATTTTACCGATAACGGCAGCCACGGTTTTTCGATCATGTACTTCAGATAATTTCTGAGGAACGTATACTGGCTGCCCTGGTTGGCCTTCTATACCATGAGCTTGGAAGGCGTATAACATCATGGCACGAACAATCTGGCATGCTCTATGTGCCGCATTGGTTGGCCCCAGAGCGATGAGCAGCGAGTACACATGCTGATAGGTCAGGTTGTTAGGTGGCAGATCGTAAAGGGGTTTACAGTGCTTGTTCCAGATGGATTGCCTATTTGCTTTCGAGGCTTCTGGGCATTTTGTTTTCAACCAGTCAGTGAAGAGAGCATTCATGTCTACTGGTACACTAGCGTCTCCTCTGCCCGGAGCTATGCCTCGTTTCACTTTAGCAACTTGTAGGCAGTGCCATTGGCGAGCGTCCTCTAGAGTATTGGCAGGGAAGGTGCCTAACGTAATGTCGAACTTGCCATGAATGTATCTCCAACTTTTGGTGATAACGCCAGAGGGGTTTCGGCGAGCGACCAGATACAAACCTGTTAGCCCGTTGTTGAACACGTTTTCCTTTTTCATGGTTTTGCTTTCTGGAACAGAGAAACGCTGAACTTCGGTTTTTGTTTTTAGCATTGGTATAATCCAGTTTTTCCTATGTACCCAAATTATACCAAAAGGCTGTTGGGATTGTTAGAGTTCTCATGAGACATATTGATGTAGTATCTATCTGTTTTAGTATTGATTTTGTTGGTATTTGAGACGTATTGGTGTTTAATGAGACAACGCCAAATGACTTGATCTGGATTATGCCAGCGTAGGGATGTCGCGGTATCTCAGCCGGTACCCGCCTTCTTGAACGCCGGTTGGGAGCATTATGTTTACTCGACCTGATGTGTTACCCGGCACCCGTGCCGCGGCCTGTTTTAACCAATTTAAACGCCAACCTCCATTGATCCACTGCCTGACCAACGAAGTGGTGCAAGAGCTGACGGCCAATGTGCTGCTGGCGCTTGGTGCTTCCCCCGCGATGGTGGTGGAGCCGGAAGAGGCCGCGCAGTTCAGCCGCATGGCCGATGCGCTGTTGATCAATATCGGCACCCTGCACGCATCGCGAGCAGAATCAATGCTAGCCGCCATAGAGACTGCCAATCGTGCTGAAAAACCCTGGTTACTGGATCCGGTTGCCGTTGGGGGATTGGAATATCGCGCTACCTTCGCCCGCCGTTTGCTCACCTTGCGGCCAGCGGCGATCCGTGGCAACGCGTCGGAAATCATTGCATTGAGCGGCCTGCAGACCAGCGCCCGTGGCGTAGATAGCCAGGATGACTCGCTGGTGGCATTACCCGCAGCACAGGTATTGGCGCGTAATTGCGGGGCCATTGTGGCCGTCACCGGAGAGACAGATTACATCACCGATGGCGAGCGAGACTGGGCCGTCACGGGGGGTGATGTATTAATGACGCGCGTGGTGGGTACGGGCTGCGCGCTTTCTGCCGTTGTGGCAGCATTTTGCAGTTTGCCGGGCGATCGGCTGGATAACGTTGCCACCGCTTGCCGCGTGATGGCGCTATGTGGTGAAAGGGCCACGGCGCAGTGTTCTGGCCCTGGCAGCTTTACTGCCGCCTTTCTGGATGCCCTCTACCAACTGCGGAGGGAGGATCTGCTATGAAACGAATTAACGCACTCACCATCGCTGGCACCGATCCTAGCGGCGGAGCCGGTATTCAGGCCGATCTGAAAGCCTTCTCCGCGTTGAGGGCCTATGGCACCAGCGTGATCACCGCGCTGGTGGCGCAGAACACCCGTGGCGTACAGTCGGTATATCATATCGAACCGGCATTTGTGGCTGCCCAGTTGGATTCGGTACTCAGCGATGTGCGTATCGATAGCGCTAAAATCGGCATGTTGGCTAATGCCGATATCGTGCGGGCAGTGGCCGAGCGCCTACGCCATTACAAGCTGCCTTATGTGGTGCTGGATACGGTGATGCTGGCTAAAAGTGGTGACCCGCTGCTGGCACCGGAAGCGGTGGAATCCATCCGCCATGAGCTAATGCCATTGGTTTCCATTATCACGCCGAACTTGCCAGAGGCCGCTGCTTTGCTGGCCTGCGCTCCGGCACAAAACGAATCACAAATGCGTGAGCAGGGCCAGGCATTGTTGGCGATGGGCTGTCAGGCGGTGTTGATGAAGGGGGGGCATCTAAGTGAAGAGGAAAGCCCAGACTGGTTATTTACTCCCGGCTTTGAGCAGCGCTTTAGTGCGCCGCGCATAGCGACCAGGCATACGCACGGCACCGGTTGCACCTTATCTGCGGCACTGGCAGCCTTGCGCCCGCGCCACCAGAGCTGGGCCGATACCGTGGCAGCGGCAAAAAACTACCTGCAACTGGCTTTACAGCAGGCCGATAGCCTGGAGGTGGGGCAGGGTATTGGGCCGGTGCATCATTTCCATGCCTGGTGGTGAGCCAACTTTTCCATTAGCCGATGCTAGTTGGTCAATTGCTTGATATTTTCCACCAAGCCCCCCATGATCGGGAACCAAGCCCAATGGGGCCCAGGCTGATTGATTTGTGCTAACAAAGGGAAGCAAGATGGCTGGTTATCAACCACCTTATACCATTACGCCAGCTATCCTGAATCAGGTGATTGAGGTGGGTGAGCTATTGGGGCATTGGGCTGCACAGGCTGGACAATCTTCACCTTTGTTACGCAAAGAGAACCGTATCCGCACCATCCAGGCGTCATTGGCCATTGAGCATAATAGCCTGTCTACTGAGCAGGTGACTGCAATTATGGACGGTAAGCGGGTGTTGGCACCGGCAAAAGATATTCAGGAAGTCCGTAACGCCATTCTTACCTATGAAAAATTGCCAAGCTGGCAAAGCCATCGTCTTGAGGATTTGTTGGTGGCACATGGCTTTTTAATGGGAGGGCTGGTCGATGCTCCGGGGCAGCTACGCAGCGGTAATGTTGGGGTATATAGGGATAAGCAACTTATCCATATGGCACCACCTGCCAACCAACTATCGCGTTTGGTTGGCGATCTGCTGGCGTGGTTAAAGCACACCGATATTCATCCACTGATCGCCAGCTCTATCTTTCACTATGAATTCGAATTTATTCATCCGTTTGCCGATGGCAATGGGCGAATGGGGCGTTTATGGCAAACGTTGATCCTCAGTGAATGGCGTTCAGAGCTAGCATGGTTACCGGTTGAAACCCTGATCCATAATCAGCAGCAGGACTATTACCGAGTCCTGGGAGTCTGTGATCGGGCTAGCGATTGCACCGCATTTATTGACTTCATGCTGGAGAAACTGGTGGCGGCATTAGCTGAAGGTATTGGCGGGCAGAAGGGGAAACCTGCCACAATGTCGGAAGAAATGTCGGAAGAAATGTCGGAAGAAATGTCGGAAGAAATGTCGGAAGAAAATTTACCACCGCTTAGCCGAACGACTGAACGTATCTTGGCCATTATTGCTGCCAACCCCTCTGTCACCATTGCCCAATTGGCGGAAACATTGGCGATGAGCAGCCGTACCATTGAGCGAAGCCTCAAGGTGCTCCAAGAAGGAAAGCGGTTAATCAGGGTTGGGGCAACCAAAAAAGGGTACTGGCAGGTTGTCTGACGAAAAACGCTGGGCCAACTTTCCCGTTTAATTGTGGTCTGAGCTACTTGGAGCTACGCTTTTGATTTACCGAGGGAGAAGACCATGATAGGAAAAAAGAGGTTGCTGGAAGCCCTGGTTGCGGCCCTGCTTGGATTTGGCACCGGCAGTTTTGCCGAACAGATTATCACTGCTTCAGATCTGATCCAGCAGCCGGGCTACCAAACCAGTTGGAAAAATATGGTGAAGGGCCAGGCACAGTTACCGGGTTGGGCGCGCAAAGGGATCGGCACTTCCACACCAGCCGAAACCGTCACCTGGCAAGGGCAAAGCTACCAGATCGGTAACATCTGCAAGCCGCATGACTGCGCCAATAACTTTATGATTGTGGCTTTTAAAGCAGACAAGTCCCAGGCTTGGGGCGTGCGGGTTGAAGTGCCCAATAAGCCGCAGGCCATTGACCATCCGAAGAAATACGCCAAATATCAATGGTTGGGTAAACCGGATGATCAGATGAAAGCGTTGCTGAAGAAACAGTTTGAGGGTAATCCAGACTGGAAGTAACGCTGCTGAGGGGCAAAGCTACGCGCCAAGGCCGTTAAGCGGGCGTAGCATGCTACGCCCCTGCTTGAGAGGTTTGCTACTATCAGCCGATCCCGGCCTGATGCAGGTCGTGCAGGTTGATTGCCCCTACCAGTACACCATCGATATCTACCACCGGAGCGGCGCTGATGTGCTGTTCGTGCAGCGCTTCCAGGGCTTCCCCGGCACGCCACTGTTCTGGCAAGCGGTAGCCGGGGCGAGTGATCGCCGGGCTGAGGCTATCATTGAGGCTATTACCCTTCACCAACCAGCGGCGCAGGTCACCGTCGGTAAACACGCCCACCACTTTTTGCTGTGCATCACATACGGCTACCAAGCCTAGTCCGGTACGGCTCAACTCCAGCATGGCTTCCATCACGTTGGCGCTTTCTTGCACCATCGGCAGGCGATCGCCAGTACGCATCAAATGATGGACGCGATTTAGCAGGCGAGCACCCAGGCTGCCACCTGGATGGGAGCGGGCAAAGTCTTCGGCATTAAAACCACGCTGGCGCATCAGGGCCATCGCTAATGCATCCCCCATCATCAGCGTAGTCACTCCGCTGGAGGTTGGTGCCAGGCCCATCGGGCAGGCTTCACGTTCAACGCTGATGTCCAACGTACAGGCAGCACCCAGCGCCAGTGGCGACTCTTTGCCACCGGTCATGGCAATGACTGGGATCTTGCTCTCTGCCAGCAGCGGCAGGATCAGATCCAGCTCTTTGGCGCGGCCGGAATAGGAGATGAAGATCACCACATCCTCGGCGCCGATCATCCCCAAATCGCCATGCAAGGCTTCCGCCGGATGGACGAAAAACGACGGGGTGCCGGTGCTGGCCAATGAAGCGGCAATCTTCTTGCCGATATGGCCGGATTTACCAATACCGGAAATCACCGCCTTGCCACGGCAGTTGAGCAGCAGTTCACAGGCTTGGACAAAGTTGTCATCCAGGCGTATCAGCAGGCGCTGCGCTTCGGTCAGCTCAATTTCCAGCGTTTCACGGGCAAAGTTGAGCAGGGCAGTGGCATTACTCATCAAGGGGGTCTCCTACCAGTATGATATTGATACCTTTGGCCTGTAGCGCAGCCAGGTAATCCGGGTTGATGCCGTTATCGGTGATCAGAGTATCCACGACGCTCAGATCGCACACCACGTTAGGGCTTTTGCGGCCAAACTTCGAGGAATCGACCAGCAATACAATGCGGCTGGCGGCTTCACACATCGCCTTGCTGACATTATGCACCTCATTAAAGGTGGTGACACCCGCATTGAGGTCGACACCGTCGGCCCCAATAAACAGCTTGTCGAAGCTGAACTGCTGAAATGCCGACTCCGCCAGGCTGCCATGAAAGGAGGCGGATTTTTTCCGGTAGGTGCCGCCGGGCATCAGGATGGTTTGATCGTTATCCAGTTCCACCAGCGCGTTAACGATAGTCAGGCTGTTGGTCATCACGGTGATGTTATTGAACTGCGCCAAATGCGGCACCATCTGCAATACCGTGCTGCCAGCGTCAAAGATCAGTGAATCACCATCGTCTATCAGCTTGATGGCCGCATAGGCGATCTGGCGTTTCTTTTCGGTGTTGATATGGGTTTTACGATCGATGGGCTGATCGCCATCGTCACGGCTAAGCACCACGCCGCCATAGGTGCGGATCACCTCGCCTTCTTCTTCCAGCAAGGTGAGATCTTTACGGATGGTGGTGCCGGTCGTGGAGAAATGCTCTGCCAGGGCATCCACTGCCGTTTTGCCATGCCGCTGCAAGTATTCGAGGATAGCGGCTTGCCGCTGCTTTGGTTTCATAGAGATCCCTGTTCACAAGAGTTGACCATTCCTCTCGGTGATATAGTTCACTATGAAAGGTAATGTCTTTTAATGTGAAAATATCATGATTTCGGTGCGATCGCTAACGATAGTGCAGTTTGACATGCCCGATCCTCAGGGAAGATCACATCTGGGCAGAGTTGTTGTTGGTGCATGCCATGTAACTGCGTGAGTTGTTTCGGCTGGGCGAAGATGGTCAGGCCACGCATCAGCATGCTGCCACAGACTCGTTGTTGGGCATCAAACGCCAGCGCCAATACCACGCGAGGTTTGAACCTGCCCCCAGAACGGCCAACGCCCACGCTGCCCAACTGGCACAGGCTCTCGAACGCGCGGTTAAAGCGTTGGAGCTGCCACCAACCCAGGGCGATTTGCATCAGCCAGGCGATAACGGCGAAGGTAACTAGTGCGCTGGTCATACGGTTGTTCTCCTGTGTGAAAATAAAAGTGAGAGTCCGGTGATCGTCCCCTCACCCTAACCCTCTCCCACAGGGAGAGGGGACTGTACGTGCTACGAATTAACTTTCGTACCTAGCCATTGAGCCTATGCCACAGATGATCTCCAGCACCTTACCGCGACACCGAACTGGCTCCCTCTCCCCCAAGCAAGTGTCCATGATGCCTCTGGTCTATCATTGGGAGAGGGGGGGGGAGGGGCTGTTAGGTATATATTCTAGTTAGCCCTTATTCCCAACCCGTAAATCAGAACATCACCTGGCCACCGGTAATGTTGATCGACTGGCCGGTGCAGTAAGAGGCTTTATCGCTGGCATAAAACAGCAGCGTGTTCAGCACGTCCTGGTAGTCACAGCCGCGTTTCAGCGGAACCTTATCAGTGTAATACTTCTCGACCTCTTCAGGCTTGATCCCCAGCTTCTGCGCATATTGCGGCAATAGCGACTGGAACATCGGCGACTTCAACAGGTTACCGAGCATCAGGGAGTGCACTGTGATCCCGTAATCGGCCAGATCGAGCGCCAGCGACTGTGTCAATCCAACGCCACCGAACTTGGCGGCGCTGTAGCCTGAATTATGCTTGCTGCCGACCTTGCCGGATTTAGAGTTGATTTGAATGATGCGCCCAGCGATATCGTCGCGGATCATCAGGCGAGAGAACTCGCGGGCACACAGGAAATAACCCACCAGGTTCACCTGCAAGGAGCGGTCAAAATCCCCCAGTGGAAAATCGGTGATCGGCGCGGCTTTGGCAATCCCGGCGCTGTACACCAACAGGTTTGTCTGACCGAAAGCCCGGTCAACCGCACCAGCCAGCGCGATAACGCTGGTCTCATCGGTGGCATCGGCCTGGAAACCGATGGCGCGATCGGCCCCGAACTCCTGATTGATTTGCTGTGCCACCAGATTGGCGTTGTCGGCATTCAAATCGGCGACCGCAACGCGATAACCCGCTTCAGCCAGGCCATGGCACAGGAAAGCACCCAACGTTTGGCCACCGCCAATCACTACAGCTACTTCAGACATGATCTACTCCTTATGCGATAAATTTCAGTGTGCTGCCTAACGGGATATCAGCGGGCGTGCTGCCTGTTACGTGGATCGTGCCAGGGAATTCGGCCTGAGTTTCTCCATCAAAACGTACGGTGATATGGCCCAATTCGCGCAGGTTCTGGGTGGCAACCTCTCCGACAGCGGTGATGGGGTAGCGCCGGTCGCCAAGTTCCATTACGCCCCCGGTTTGTAATTCACCGGCGGTCTCGCCGTGCTGGTGGATGAAGCAGTACTCTTCAATATCTGCCGGTGCGCCTTCGCGGAAGGTGATCAGCATGTTGTCCAACAGTGCGTCACGGGCGCAGCCGCCAATCTGGGTGATCGTGGTCTGGAAAATGGTGCTCATGGTTTTCCTCCGGGCAATTTATTGGTAGATAAAGGCCGATGCGGCCCAGGCGATCAGTACCGTAGGTGCGCCAGTGAGGAAGCGCCCAACCAATACCGAAGGGACGCCGACACGCACCGTATCCTGCTTGGCCTCTGCCAGGGACAGACCCACCGGGATAAAGTCGCAGGCGGCCTGGGCGTTAATGGCGAACAGCGCCGGGAGCGCCAACTGAGGGGGGATATGGCCAAGACCAATCTGTACGCCCACCAACACGCCGATGACCTGAGCGATGACGGCGCCAGGGCCGAGGAACGGTGAAAGCAGGGGGAAGGAACAGATCAGCGCCAATGTCACCAAGCCGATTGGGCTGTTGGCCAGCGGCGTCAGGCCGTGGGCGATAAAGTCACCCAGACCAGAGGCCATGATGATGCCGATCAGCGCCGAGACGAAGGCCATAAACGGCAAAATGGTTTTTAACACGGTGTCGATGGTGTCACGTCCGGCCTGGAAAAACACCGCTACAACTGACCCCATACCCATCCCGACTTTTGCCAACAGGCCATCGCTCTGTTCGGTGATTTTTTTGCTGGTATCGTAGTCACGCACCTTTGGTTGTGGCTGTTTTTCGGTGGGCGGAGGAGTTTCAGATCCTTGTGCAACTTCAATCAGGCTGATGTTGTTTTCCCGTACGCCGGAAACGTAAATATCCTCCAGAATAAACTGCGCCAGCGGGCCAGAACGGCCAGTTGAATGAATATTGATGGTCGGGATGCGGCGTTTAGGGTAGATGCCACAACGCAACGTCCCCCCACAGTCAATAATCGCCAGACCAATCTCTTCCGCCGGTGGTTCGCCTTCTTTGAAACCGTCTACCGCAGGCCAGCCGGTTAAATCGCTGAGTTTGTCGACGATCGCCGGGCGGGTACCGGCGGTGATATAGACGATTTTCTTACCTGGCTCGATAGGTAACTGCAGTGGGCCACCCCAGCCGCCAGCACCTTTCTCAATACGGATATAAGCACTCATGCTGCGCTCCACAAATTAAAGTTGAACCTGGCGATCCAGTTGGATGCCCATCTTGCGTTCAAACACGCTGGTGGTGAGATCGGTGATCCAACCGCGGAAGAAGTTGGTGAACAGCCCAACCAGGAAATAACTCACTGCCAGAGGAGCCAACGGCAGGCCAAGCGTGGTCAAACCGCTGGCAATTCCGAGGTAAACGAACAGTTCGCCAGGGTTGATATGGGGGAACAGGCCGTTCATGGAGTGGCAACTGTAGGAGGCTGCGGCGTAATAACTGGGTTTATATTTCTCTGGCATAAAACGTCCGAGACTCAACGTCATCGGATTACAAAACACAAAGGTGCCGATCAAGGGGAGTAGCAGGTAGCGTGAAACCGGGTTACCGGCACAGCGCTGTGCCAAACGTTCGATACGTTCCTGGCCAACAAAGTTGATCAACGCGTTCATGATAACTAACAGGCTGATCAACAACGGTAAAATGCCGGTCACCATACCGACAAACACTTCCCCGCCTTTTTGGAACAGGCCGATAAACCATTCGGCTCCGTGGGTTATTAGCTCAATCATTTTTTTCTCCTGTGATGGATGCTATGGCCTGGAGCGACGTGCGGCTCTGTCGCCATGGGTCTTACAGTAACCACTTTGCTGCGGTTTTTGTTTTAAATGGATCACACTTTGAAAGATAAATATTTTATTGTGAAAGTTAAAGATGAAAGAAAAGTAATTAATTATGAAAGAAGAAAGGGGGGAGGACATGAAAAAGGCCCAGCAGAGCTGAGCCTTGAAGACTAATGATTTGATAAATAATGATTAAGCGATGGTGACGCTGCTGTCTAGATAGGTGTCCTGCACGGCATTGATCAGGGCGATGCCATCCTTCATCGATTTCTTGAACGCTTTACGCCCCAGGATCAGACCCATCCCGCCAGCCCGCTTGTTGATCACGGCGGTACGCACTGACTCTTGCAGGTCATTTTCCCCTGCCGCGCCGCCAGAGTTGATTAAACCGGCACGGCCCATATAGCAGTTTGCCAACTGGTAGCGCACCAGATCGATTGGGTGATCGGTGGTCAGCTTGTCATAGACGCGATCGTCGGTATAACCGAATTTCACCGCACGGTAGCCGCCGTTGTTCTCGGCCATTTTCTGTTTAACGATATCGGCACCGATGGTGGCCGCAATGTGGTTGGCTTGGCCGGTCAGATCGGCGCTGGAATGATAATCGACGCCATCCTTATTGAACGCAGGGTTACGTAGATAGGCCCACAAAACGGTCACCATGCCCAGTTCGTGAGCGCGCTCAAAGGCGATCGAGATCTCTTCAATCTGGCGGCGTGATTGCTCTGAACCGAAGTAAATGGTTGCACCAACCGCCACCGCGCCCATATTGAATGCCTGCTCAACGCTGGCATACAGGGTCTGGTCGTATTGCGTTGGATAGCTCAGGGTTTCGTTGTGGTTCAGTTTGACCAGGAACGGGATCTTGTGGGCGTAGCGGCGGGAGACCGAAGCCAGCACGCCGTAAGTGGATGCCACGCAGTTACACCCGGCTTCGATCGCCAGTTCAACGATATTTTTCGGATCAAAATAGAGCGGGTTGGCGGCAAACGAGGCCCCGGCAGAGTGCTCCACGCCTTGATCGACCGGCAGGATCGATAGGTAACCGGTGCCCGCCAGGCGGCCATGGTTGAGCAAGGTTTGCATTGAGCGCAGCACGCTGTTTGGGCGGTTGTTGTCGATCATCACCCGATCAACAAAGTCGCCACCGGGCAGGTACAGATTTTCCGCAGGGATGGTGGTGCAGCGGTGTTGCAGAAGGTCTTCCGCTTCCTTACCTAACAATTGTGCAATATCCGTCATGATTCACTCCCGTTAAAGCTTCCTATACACCGGTAACTCTGGGTATTTGGCCACCGGCGTAGTCAAAAGCGGTGATTGAAGCTATGCAAAAGATACTAATCAAAACCTGATGATGCGAAGAGACAATAGATGCGATTGAGAAGAAATGCTATTTAGAAGGCAAAATTTGCGAGTGAGCGCTTGTTGATGGTGTCCCCTTTCCTGGTCGGAGAGGGGAACAGTTCTTACTCGGCTTCAAACCAGTCGGTGTTTTGCAGGGCAATCGGGGTGATCGAATAGATCATCTCTTGTAAATGCTCGTGAATAGCCCGCTCCGCCGCATCTGGATCCTGGGCTTTCAGCGCCTCAAAAATACGGTAATGCTGGTGGATCAGATTCTCCGGCGGTGACACTTCGCTCAGGCTGAGGAAGCGCACCCGATCCATCGTCGCTTTGATGGTCTCGATGGTTTCCCACGCCAGGGCACAGTTGGCCATTTGCGTCAGCAGATGGTGGAATTCGTCGTCCAGCGCCAAAAACTCACGGATCTGATTATTCTGTGCCGCCAGCTCCTGGCGATGCAGGTTATGCTCCAGCGTCATCAACTGCTCGGGGGTGATGGTGGTGGCAACTCGCCGCACGATGGCACATTCCACCGCCTGACGGATAAAGCGCCCGTCGGCCACTCGTTTGGCGGAAATTTTCATCACGAAGGTACCGCGTTGCGGCAAGATCTGCACCAGCCCCGCTTCAGCCAGTTTGATGAAGGCCTCGCGCACCGGTTGGCGTGAAACGCTGAAACGGGTGGAGATCTCTTTCTCGGAAAGCAACGTGCCCGGAGGGATGGTGCAATCGACGATATCTTTGCGCAGGAAACGATAGATCTGCTGATTGACCGGGACATTATTCGTGAGGACGTACGATTCTGACATGGCGATAATCAATATATGAGAGTAGTAGTGAATGCCACCATACTAGCAGATTAACCCGTGAAAGAGGGCGGATAAATCCACCCGCATTCTATGCTTTGCTCTTAGCGCGCCAGCACTCTTGCCACCGTTGCTTTCGCTCCCCGCGCCAACAGCGCCAGATAAGCGTTGGTCACGGCATTGACGAAACGTTGGTTATCCGGCAGGTCGCGTCCGAATACCGAGGTCATTTGCAGTAACGCCATCACGCGAGGCTCACCTTCAGCACTGTTGGCGACTTGACGGGCAATTTCCTCACGCAATGGATCGCTGATGTCGATCGGTTGACCCTGTTCGTCCTTACCGCCGACGTAACGCATCCAACCCGCTACGCCCAGCGCCAGACAGTCAAAATCACTACCGTTGGCCAGATGCCAGCGCACCGAGTCCAGCATGCGCTGCGGCAGCTTTTGCGTACCGTCCATGGCGATTTGCCAGGTGCGGTGCTTCAACGCCGTGTTGCGATAGCGTGCCAGCAGGGAATCGGCGTATTTCTCCAGATCGGTGCCCGGGGTGTTCAGCGTGGGAGCCTGCTCAGCCAGCATCAGATGGCGGGCGGCATTGACGTAATGCGCATCCTGCATACAGTCGCTGATATGTTGGTAACCGGCTAAATAACCCAGATAGGCCAGGAACGAGTGACTACCGTTCAGCATACGCAGCTTCATCTCTTCGAACGGCAAAACATCGCTGACCAGTTCGGCACCGGCTTGTTCCCATGCCGGGCGGCCCGCGACAAAATTGTCCTCAATCACCCATTGGCGGAACGGCTCGCAGGCTACGGCTGCCGGATCCTGCACGCCGGTTTGCTGTGCGACCTGGGCCAGGGTGTCTGGTGTCACGGCTGGCACGATGCGATCGACCATGGTGGAAGGGAAGGTGACGTGGGTTTCGATCCACGTTGCCAACGCCGGATCGAGCGCTTTGGCATAGGCGGTGATCACGTTACGGGTGACATGGCCGTTTTCCGGCATATTGTCGCAAGACATTACGCTGAACGCAGGTTGCCCGTCCGCTTTACGCTGAGCTAAGGCTGCGACGATGACCCCAACGGCGCTCTGCGGATGATGCGGATTAGCCAGATCCCGCATAATCAACGGATGATCCAGCTGCAACTGGCCGGTGGCGGGGGAATGACAGTAGCCTTTTTCGGTGATGGTCATGGACACAATCGCCACTTCGGGCTGGGCCAGGGCCTGGAATACGGCGTCCAGCCCGTCAACTTGCGCATGTAGCGCCTGTTTTACTACGCCCACCACTCTGCATTGCCAGGCATCGGCTGACATCTCTGCCACGCTGTAGAGCATATCTTGCTGTTTGAGATCGGCGATTTGCTGTTCGCCACCGATCAGGTTGATTTCGCAATATCCCCAGTCGCTGCCGTGCTCCTGTGCCAGGATATCGGCGTATAGCGCCTGGTGGGCGCGATGAAAGGCACCAAAGCCCAGATGAACCAGGCGTGGAACCAGTTTGCTACGATCGTACTGCGGAACAATGGCGTTGGCGGCTAACAGCTTGGTATCCATGTTAAAACTCACTGTGTAATGGTCTGATTGCCGCAGAACCTTCTCTGCGGCAGAGAATTGAAGGGGATTAATGACTGCTGACGCGTTGGGCTATCGGCAGCGCTGGGGTTTCTGCAGCATCTTCCGCCAGGCTCAGATCGCGGTCTCTGACTTCTGGCATCAATATCGCTGCCAGCAAGCCGATAACGGAGTAAACGATCATCATGACGGCGATTGGCCACCAGGAGTCGGTCATATTGCAGAAGATACCGGCCAATACCGGGCCGAAGCCGACCGCCACCAAACCACCGGCCTCTTTGGAGATCGCCATGCGGGTAAAACGGTTACGTGAACCAAACATTTCCGCCATGGTGATGTTTTCCAGCGCAAACAGGCCCAGCACCGCGACGTTATGGATAATAATGATCGAGGCCATAATCACGTTCACCTCATTGGTCTTATCCACAATCATCGAAATCATGGGGTAAGCCAGAATGATGGCGGAGATATTGACCAGGATATAAGGCACCCGGCGGCCGATCTTGTCGGAGAGCCAGCCAAGGAACGGGATGGTAATAAAGCCAATGGCGGAGCTGATCATCAAGGCGTCGGTTGGGATAGCCTTCTCAAACAGCAGGGTTTGCACCAGATAACCGGCCAGGAAGGTCTGGATCAGACCGGAGTTGCCTGCCTGGCCAAAACGCAGCCCGGTAGCCAGCCAGAAGGATTTACTGCTGAACATCGCCGACAGCGAATGGGTATTGTCAGCCACGGCGTGTGCCGATGTTGCGGTGGTGCTGTCGTCGTTAACCTTCTCAAACACCGGGCTCTCTTTCAGGTTCATACGCAGCCAGATGGCGAACAGCATGACGACCACGCTGGCCAGGAAAGGTACGCGCCAGCCCCAGGCCAGCAGCTCTTCTTTAGACAGGAAGAAGAACATGACGGCCCAGATGGCGGTTGCCGACAGCGTGCCACAGTTGGTGCCCATGGCAACCAGGGAAGAGATAATCCCGCGTTTACCCTTAGGCGCATATTCCGCCAACATAGTTCCGGCTCCGGATATTTCCGCACCGGCACCCAGCCCTTGAATAATACGCAGTAACACCAGTAATAGAGGGGCGAAAATACCGATTTGCGCATAGGTTGGCAGCACGCCGATTAAGGTGGTGCAGATCCCCATCATGGTAATGGTAATAAACAGCACCCTTTTACGGCCGATGGTATCCCCCATGCGTCCAAAGAAGAAGGCACCCGCAATACGGGCGATGTAACCCGCGCCGTAGGTTCCCATCGCCAAGATTAACGCCATGGCGGCAGACTGTTCCGGGAAAAATATTTCATGGAAGACTAATGCTGCCCCTAGCGAATAAAGCTGAAAATCCATAAATTCCAGTGCGGTACCAAGCCAGCCGGAAACGGCCGCCTTGATCAGATCCGAGGTACTTCTTTCCGGCTGAGTGTTGTCAATTTTTGCGTTCATCATTGTTCTGTTCTCTGCAAATTGTTGTTGTAAGGACGGCAAAGATTAGGGTCAGAAGCCCCTGTTTCTCTCCAGCTACAGCAGGCCATAGCTGGAAAGTGGTCAGGTCAGAATTTCAGTAAAACCTTACAGCACTGCTTTTGGTCTTTTTCGAAGATCTCCATTGCTTCAAGCACTTGCGTAAACGCAAACTGATGGGTGATCAACTTCTCTGGTTGGATCTGGCGTTGCGTCATCCAGGCAATCACCTGCGGGAAGCGGTTGCTGTTGAGGCGGGAGCTGTAAATCGAGATCTCTTTGCTGGTAATGGCTTGCTGGCTGATCACGCAGGGCTCGGCAGAGAAGCCCATAATGCCAATGCGTGCGGCGGGAGAAGCCAAGCCGATCGCCTCCGGCAGAATGGCCGGGTGGCAGGCAGCATCGATGATCAGCGTTGGCCGGATGCCGAGTTTTTGTAACTCGTTGGTCAAATCAAGCTGGCTGTTGTTGATTACCACATCCGCGCCGTTGGCGGTGGCCATAGCCAGACGCTCATCGATACGGTCAGCCACCACAATCTGTTTAACGCCGTAAACGCCGCGCAGTGCCTGAATAGAGGTGAGGCCCATCGGCCCGGCACCATACACTAATGCCACATCTAACGGGCCCGGTTGCAGTTGGCTACAGATGTTGGCAGCAATGGTGAAGGGTTCGACCATCGTGGCTTCGTTGTCTGGAATGCTGTCCGGCACCCGATGGGCATTTTGAGCCGGTAGCGTCACATATTCGCTGAATCCACCGTCACGGTGCACGCCAATGACCTGCAGTTCGGTGCAGACGTTTGGCCTGCCCACCGAGCAGGGATAGCAATGGCCGCAGCTGACGACCGGATCGCCCACCACGCGTTCGCCGATGCGTGACGGGTCGACACCTTCGCCAATAGCGTCGATATGGCCAAAGAACTCATGGCCGATCACGCGCGGGTATTTGGCAAACGGGTTATGACCACGGTAGATATGCACGTCGGAACCGCAGATCCCGGCGCTAGCCACACGGATCCGGACTTCACCCTGCTGCGGTGAGGGCATCGGGCGTTCTTCAATCACCAATTGCCCTGGCTGTTGAACAGTAATGCTTTTCATAGTAATTCCTCGGTTTACCAGTTCCACAGGGTGCCGTCTTCCAGGCGCGCTACCGGCAGGTAGGCTGGATCGTAGGGATATTTGGCAGCCAGTTTTTCGTCAAACTCGATGCCCAACCCTGGTTTTTCGCCTGGATGCATATAGCCGTTGTCAAACGTCCAGTTATGTGGGAACACTTCCAGCATCTGTTCGGAGTAGCCCATATATTCCTGCACGCCGAAGTTCGGCACCCACAGGTCAAAGTGCAACGCCGCCGCCATGCAGATTGGTGAAAGATCGGAAGGGCCGTGTGAGCCGGTACGCACCTGATACAGCGAAGCGAAATCGGCGATACGGCGCATGCCGGTGATGCCCCCGGCGTGGGTGATGGTGGTGCGGATGTAATCGATCAGTTGCTCTTCAATCAGCTGTTTGCAGTCCCAGATGCTGTTGAACACCTCACCGACCGCAATCGGGGTCACGGTATGCTGGCGGATCAGGCGGAAGCACTCCTGGTTTTCGGCCGGGGTAGGATCTTCCATCCAGAACAGGCGATATTGCTCAACGCTTTTGCCAAAGCGGGCCGCTTCGATCGGCGTCAGGCGGTGATGCATGTCATGCAGCAGATGTTCGTCAAAACCGAATTTGTCACGCACGGCTTCAAACAGTTTAGGGGTGAAATCGAGGTATTTCTCGGTTGACCACAGCTGCTCTTCCGGCCAGTTACCTTTGGTCGCAGGCTCATACGCCAAGCCTTTGCCCTTGGCCATGCCGTAGGTTGTTTTCATCCCAGGTACGCCACATTGAGCGCGGATCGCCTTGAAGCCCAGCTCCTTGTGCTTGGCATAATCGTCCAGCACTTCGTCAATCGAGTGGCCGGTGGTGTGGCAATACACCATGACGCCGGTACGTGAAGCACCACCCAGCAACTGGTACAGCGGCATATTGGCCGCTTTGGCCTTGATATCCCACAATGCCGTATCCACCGCAGAGATTGCCGACATAGTCACCGGGCCACGGCGCCAGTAAGCACCTTTGTAGAAGTACTGCCAGATATCTTCGATCTGGTGAGCATCGCGGCCAATCAACTGCGGGCAGACGTGGTCTTCCAGGTAAGACGCGACCGGCAGTTCACGGCCGTTCAGGGTTGCATCGCCGATCCCGGTTAGCCCGCAGTCGGTAGTGATCTTCAGGGTGACGAAATTTCTCCCAGGGCAGGTGACAAACACCTCGGCTTTAACAATTTTCATGACTTCCACATCCTGTTGTTGCTGATAACGTATGGGCGGAAATTAACCTTGAACTAACTACCATACAAGTATGATTTGTGAGAATTGCCGCTGAAGATCACATTTATTGGTGGATCGCAGGCATGGGGAGGTGGTTTTATCTTGAGGTAAAAAGAGGGAAGTTGGTTCGCAGGTGTGTTCAGGAGCGGAAGTTAATTTGTCGCACCAGCCCCTCACCCCAATCCTCTCCAACAGGGAGAGGGAGCTGATTTGGTGATAAGGTCAGGTGTGGATGCTGATTTGTAGCACGTACCGTCCCCTCTCCTTGTGGAGAGGGTGAGGGGAGTTACGTCGGGCTAAAGCCTGCTCGATCTGAGCACGCGGCTTATTTGCTTATCCTAGCAGATCGCAATTTGGCGGTAAGCGGCACTCGATAGCATTAGGCAGCACCTCAATGCGGAAATCACGACCTTTCAGCGGTTCGCCATCAAGGTTAAAGGTTATTTCATGTGGCGCGGTGATTTCCAGCCATGGCAATGAGGCATCAACTACGTTGCTGTTTTCCTCACCGCTAAACAAGATATTGACCAGCGTAGGCAGCAACTCTTCGGCAGTGAGCAGGCGAACCTGCAATAAACCATCGTTGATCAGCGCGCCAGGACAAAGCTTCTGCCCACCCCCGGCCTGCCTGCCGTTGCCGATACCGATCACCAGCGCTTCTCCGGCCCAATGGAAGTCTGGCCCGCGGATCTCGCAGTTGTCGGCTTTCAGTGCATCCAGACGC
This sequence comes from Serratia sp. Res13-Sevr-LER1-36-b, assembly GCF_015673035.1. Classification (NCBI taxonomy): domain Bacteria; kingdom Pseudomonadati; phylum Pseudomonadota; class Gammaproteobacteria; order Enterobacterales; family Yersiniaceae; genus Serratia; species Serratia sp. Res13-Sevr-LER1-36-b. Next base: position 241,697 of record NZ_JADACK010000023.1, read on the forward strand.
AGCAGCCCATGGATGAAATAAGAAACGCCCCCCAGCGCAGCCTTCAGTTTTTCCGGGGTTTCGGTGGTGATGCGGGTGCCAAAGCCGCCGGTTGCCATATTGATGAAATAGCGCTCGTCATTGACTTTGGCCAGATCGATCGGCACCGCTCGGCCCTTGATGGCTAACTGCAAGGCCAAATCTGGCTGTAGGGGAATAGAGCAGGCGGTAGCAAAGTCGTTGGCGGTCCCCAGCGGTAGTATGCCGAGTATTGGGCGAGATTCTGCGGGGAGTTGTGCCAATGCCGCAGCGACCTCGTTGATGGTGCCGTCGCCACCACCGGCGATCACGGTTTCAACCCTCAGTTGGCTAGCCTCTTTGACATAACGAGCGGCATCCCCCAGTTCCCAGGTGACGCGGACATGCAGGGTCTGGCCCTCATTACGCAACTGGTTCACCGCTGCGCGAACTTCCTCGTTGCCGGAACTTTTACCATTGATGATAAGCAGTGCTGGTGCATATTGGTGCATTCCTGATCCTTGTGGCGAAAAACGAATCGGCTGTCAAAGGGTGGCCAGATGGGTTGCCATGTAGCTAAACCCCTAACCCAAGCCGTTAACGATAAACCACAAGCCAGCGGCGGGCCATAAGAATATTCAGGTAATGCCGAGTTTGGCTGCTACAGGGTATTTATATAGTCAATGCCCAATGGGGGTAATACTTTTCTCTCACCCGAGTTAAGCGTTGGTATTAACGACCTTATTAATCGCTATAGAATAATTTATATATTGCAGGGAAAATGATACGCCGCTTGGCGTAATGCAAGAAATATCCTAAAAATACCAATGAAATTTGCAGCTGATTGAAATTAAAGGGGATAAAAAAGAAAAGGCCAACCCAAGGGAGATTGGGCTGGCTAAGGAGGTGGTTCCTAGTATTGCTATGCAAATATTTTCGTTATTAGTTTTAAGCAGCCTGATAATAACCAAGCTGCGCGCTAATTGATGTGATCTGATTCTAATATTTGCCAAAAATTGCCACCCAGGTGGGTGGCGATAAACATCTTAACCGTTCTGGCTATCGTCCTGCGGCAAATTGCGGATCAATAACGCATAATTGAGGTCGATATCCTCGGGGATCGGCAAATAAACGATATGGCCGTTGCCCGGCGCGACATCGATCGTCTCGCCCTTCTTGTTTTGCAGGCTTTCCAGAGTAAACAACACGTTACCCCCTGGCGTCATCATCTCTACGCTGTCGCCGACCAGGAATTTATTTTTTACATCCACTTCCGCCCAGCCGTTACGGCGCACCCCGGTAAATTCCCCGACAAACTGTTGCAGTTCGGAAATGGAGGAGCCGTAATCATAGTTCTGGTGGGCATCGTGCGTATGGCGGCGCAGGAAACCTTCGGTATAGCCACGATGAGCCAGGCCTTCCAGCGTGGTCAGCAGGCTAGGATCGAAGGGTTTACCGGCAACGGCGTCGTCAATGGCACGGCGATAAACCTGTGCGGTGCGGGCGCAGTAATAAAACGACTTGGTACGGCCTTCAATCTTCAGCGAATGTACGCCCAACTGGGTGAGCCGCTCTACGTGCTGGATGGCTCGCAGATCTTTTGAGTTCATGATGTAGGTACCGTGCTCGTCCTCAAACGCGCTCATGTACTCGCCGGGTTTTTGCGCTTCGGAAAGCATAAAGACTTTATCGGTTGGCGCGCCAATGCCCAGCGTCGGCTCAACGTTTTGCACCGCGATAGGCTCATGCAGATGCACGATGCTGCCGGTATCGTCTTCCTTGCCTTCTTCTGCCTTGTACTGCCAGCGGCAGGCATTGGTGCAGGTGCCTTGATTGGGATCGCGTTTGTTGATGTAACCGGAAAGCAGGCAACGGCCGGAATAGGCCATGCACAGTGCGCCATGCACGAAAATCTCCAGCTCCATTTCTGGCACCTGGCTACGGATTTCCGCCACTTCATCCAGCGACAGCTCGCGGGAAAGGATCACTCGCGTCAAGCCCATCTGCTGCCAGAACTTCACCGTTGCCCAGTTCACCGCGTTAGCCTGCACCGAGAGGTGAATGTCCATCTGCGGGAAGGCTTCGCGCACCATCATGATCAAACCGGGGTCGGACATGATCAGCGCGTCCGGGCCCATGTCGATCACCGGTTTCAGGTCACGCAGGAAGGTTTTCAGTTTGGCGTTGTGTGGCGCGATGTTAACCACCACGTAGAACCTTTTGCCTAGCGCATGGGCTTCGTTAATCCCAAGCTGCAGGTTCTCGTGGTTAAATTCGTTATTACGTACCCGTAGGCTATAACGCGGCTGGCCAGCGTAAACCGCATCGGCCCCATAGGCAAAGGCGTAACGCATGTTTTTCAGCGTTCCCGCCGGGGAGAGGAGTTCTGGTGTAAACATAGTGATTCTCGGTCTGATTTCAGGTCAGCACCGCGCCACTCAATGGCGCAGTGAAAGCGGGGGATTGTAGCGGCAGCCCGCCAAGAAATCAGCAATTAACCGGAAATTTTAAAGGGAGATTGATCTTCATCATCAGAAAAACCGCGCGGTAGCGGATACCGCGCGCAGGCCTGATGAGATTTATACGCTTAAATCACGCACGTCTGTTGTAGGGCCATTCTTGATCACCGACTGAATCCCGCTTTTCGCTGCGCTATCCGAGCTGTACATCTGGCTGGTGCCAATCACCTGATGGTTTTTGGCTTTCAGCACGAAATAGGGTTTGTTGTTGCTGCTGACTTTCACTTCAAACTGCGCTTCATGAGGCGAATTGGTTTGCACGGACGCAATCCCGTTTTCCGCCGAGGCTTTGCTGGCATACATCTCGCTGGAGAGAATGATCTCGCCATTGCTGGCCTTCAGGTTGAAGTGATACTGCCCGTTGCTCGATTTTGTCAGCTCATAATGTCCGCTTGCCATGGTCCTGCTCCTGATTAGTGCCAATAAGTGAGATAAGTGTAGCTAATGTCTCAGCAAGCGTTTTTTTAACGGTGAAGTAATGCGTACCAGTGCACAGAAATGGGGGGCTTTTTGTGCTCCTGGCCAGGTTGGCCTGGGGGCAGGTTGCCCTGGTTGCATTGGCGATTGCGTAACGGTTCGCATCGTTGGCACAAAACGTTCGACGGCAGATGATTTTGCTACGTTGAGAGGATAGGGTGGCTGATATCCGCATTCCTTATGCGAATAAAAAATATGTTCGACACTAACACGGTGAGCCTGCTTTTTCGTCAACATCCCCGGCTGCTTGCGGCGATGGGGCGGGTACCGCCATCGTCGGTGTGCATTTCCAGCATCACCCAGGCAGAACTGCTTTATGGCGTAGCCAAGCGGCAGAACATGGCGCTAAAACAGACGGTGATGATGTTCCTGGACGCCGTCACCGTTTACTCCTGGGACTCTGCGGCGGCACATTGCTATGGAGTCATGCGCGCAAGCATGGAAAAACAAGGCAGACCGCTGGGGGCGCTGGATCAGCTGATTGCCGCACATGCGGTAAGCGGTGGTGCAACCATAGTGACTAGCGATCGGGCTTTCACTATGGTCGCGGAGCTTGAGGTGGAAGACTGGACGCAGTAAGCGTCACAACCCATTGACCAACCGGCACTGTTCGGCTTCCCAGCGGTAGCCCACCCCGTAAACCGAACGGATAAACGCCTTGTCGCCGTCGATCAGCTCCAGCTTGCGGCGCAGATTCTTGATATGGCTATCGATGGTGCGATCGGTTACCACCCGGTAATCGTCGTACAGATTGTTCAGCAACTGTTCGCGTGAAAACACGTTGCCCGGCTGGCAGGCCAGGGTTTTCAGCAGGCGGAATTCCGCCGGTGTCAGATCCAGGATATGGCCCTGATAGCTGGCCTGAAAGCGTGGCTCATCAATATGCAACAGTGAATCATCATCGCTATGTTCCTGGGGCCGATAGCAACGGCGCAAAATGGTTTTCACCCTGGCAACCACTTCGCGCGGGCTGTAAGGTTTGCAGATGTAGTCATCCGCCCCGATCTCCAACCCCAGCAGCCGGTCGATCTCCTCGATTTTGGCGGTCACCATGATGACGGGGATGTCGGTAAAGCGCCGTAGCTCACGGCAAATGGTTAAGCCATCGCAGCCTGGCAGCATCAAATCCAGCAAAATAAGCGCCGGTGGCTGCTCATGCACCGCCGGGATCACCTCGCTGCCGTTGCTCAGCCAGCGGGTGGCGTAGCCAGCCGCCTGCAGATAATCGACCAACAGCTGGCCCAGCTTGGGTTCATCTTCCACAATCATGATCTGTAGTGGCTGATTTTGGTTTTCCATCAAACAACCTTATTATTCACCAGAGATGGGGAAATCTACTGTAATGCGCACGCCGCCTAAAGGCGAGTGTTGTGCACGGATCTCGCCGCCGTGTGCCTCCACAATGTTCTGACAGATGGAGAGCCCTAGCCCCGAACCGCCGCTGGCGCGGTTCCGGGAACCTTCAGTGCGATAAAAGCGTTCGAAGATGAGAGCCAACTGCTCGTCGTTCACTCCTGGGGCGCTGTCCTGCCAGTAAATCCGCACCGTTCCCGGCAGGCGTTCGATACCAATCTCCAGCCGACCACCGGCATCGGTATAGCGTTGGCTGTTTTCCAACAGGTTGTTGAATAACTGGAGCAGTCGGTCAGGATCGCCAAACAGTGGCATCTGTTCCGGCAGGTAGGTGACGATTTCCAACTGCTTGGCATGAAAACGTTCACGGAAGGCCGCCACTGCGATCTGCACCAGATGCACGCAATCCACCGGCAATTTACGGTAGGCGAGGGCACCGAGATCGGAGAGTGATAACTGGTGCAGATCGTCCACCAATTTGGTGAGGGTTGAGACTTCCGCCTGTAGCGAACTAAGTGAAGCCGGTGTGGGTTGGCGAACGCCGTCTTGCAGCGCTTCTAACTCGCCACGCAATACTGCCAGTGGGGTACGCAACTCGTGGGAAACATCCGCCATTAGCGCCCGCCGCATCTGTTCGTTCTTTTCCAGCGAGGTGGCAAGCTGGTTGAAATCCTGCGCCAACCGGCCCAGCTCATCTTGGCTGCTAACCGCTACCCGAGCGCTGAAATCACCCGCAGCCAGCCGATGGGTGCCGCCCACCAGGCGTTTAACCGGTGCTAGCAGGCCGCGCGACATCAGCCAGGTCACTGCCGCTGCCAATAAGGTGGATAACCCAACGATCATCCAACTGGTGCGCCGCTGTTGGCGATCGAAGTTGATGTCGGCATTGCGCGTCAGTTTTTCCGGCGGGGTAGCTACCACCCAACCGACGATCTGATTGTTGTAGTGGATCGGGTGGCGGGTGCTCTCTTTAGGGATCGGACCGGAATGACCCACCAGCCGGTTATACTGGCTGTCCACCACCCAGAATTGGGTGCGCCAGCCCTTGGGGGGCAGATTGTGGCTGCTGTCGCTGTTCTGCTCAAACGAACGCATGATCTGATACACCACCTGATCGTTGTTACGCAGAAATTCCCAGTTGCCGTGGCGGCGATACTGATCTTCCAACGCGTCGCCGAGCATGCTGATGCGTTGCTCATTGCTGTGCTTGATGTAATCGATAAAACCCCGTTCAAAGCTGACGCGTACGCCCCAGTGCATGGTGATCAACACCAACATGCAGGTGGCGAAGATCGCCATAAACAGCTTGCCGGTTATGCCAATTCTCATTGTGTCCTCGTGGAGCCGGTGCCCGGCTCTTTGGTCAACGTGCGGTTGGGGGCGATGTCGGTCGGTACGCGAGCGAAAGCCAGCGCCGGCAGGGCAATAATCAGCGCCATGCAGCCATAGCTGTAGATAAAGGCGTTGTGGATAGCCGGGCTATCGGCCACCACCTGATGATGCGCGAAGCTGCCAATCAGGATCCCGGCAATGCTGACGCCCAGGCTCATGGATAGCTGCATCACCATCGACAGCAGGCTGTTGCCGCTGCTGGCCAGCCGATCGGGCAGATCTTTCAGCGTCAGGGTATTCATGGCGGAAAAACGCAGGGCGTTAACCATGCCCTGAAAGAACAGTACCACTGGCAGCAGATAAACCCAGCCCAGCATCGCCACTAGCGGAAAACTCAGGGTGACCAGCGCCAGCATCAGCGTGGCGGCCACCAGCACATTACGATAACCGAAGCGGTTAACCACCTGCACCACGATGCGCTTCATGCCCATGCTGCCGATGATCATCGGGATCATCATCAACCCGGCGTGGAAAGGGGAAAAACCCATGCCCACCTGGAGAAATAACGGGGTCATAAAGGGCAACATACCGCTGCCAATCCGCCCCAACAGGCTGCCGGTCAGGCCGACGCGATAGGTTTGCGTCTTGAATAACCGCAGTGAGAACAGTGCCCGGCTGTTAGCACGGGCGTGCAACCAGTAGCCAGCCAGCGCAGCGCAACCCATTGCCACCAGCCCGGCGATGGTGGCAGAGGAAAGCCCCATGCCTTTATGCCCGTCAAGCGCCAGCGTCAGCGTAGCCATGCCGATCGCCAACATGATAAAGCCGCTGATATCGAAACGCCGGGTCTGCATGGTGTAATTGGGCATCAGCAGCGCGGTGGCAATCGCTCCGGCGATCCCCACGGGAATGTTGATCAGGAAGATCCAGTGCCAACTGGCGTATTGCACCAGAAAGCCCCCTAATGCAGGCCCCATCAGCGGGCCTATCTGGCCGGGCAGGGTGACGAAGGTCATCGCCGCCATATACTGTTCACGCGGGACGATTTTCATCACCGTCAGCCTGCCGACCGGCACCATCATCGCGCCGCCGATGCCCTGTATCACGCGGGAGGCCACCAGCTCATTCAGGGTTTCCGAACGGGCGCACAGGATCGACCCGAGCGTGAAAAGCACGATGGCGCTGAAGAACACCCGTTTGACGCCAACCCGATCCGCCAGCCAGCCGCTGGCAGGTAGCATTACGGCGACCGTCAACACATAGGAAACAATCACCGATTGCATGCGCAGCGGGTTTTCCCCCAGGCTGGCCGCCATGGAGGGCAACGCGGTATTGACGATGGTGGTATCCAGCGTCTGCATAAAGAAGCCGAAAGCCACGATCCACAGCTGCCATCGCACCGAGGTGGATCCTGGCGGGGCGCTGGGTTTGATGTTCATCTTATAGGCCCTTTATCTCCCGCGTTGCTGCCGATCAGTGAGGCAGCGGCGTCAGTTTTTTACCGCGACGGAACTTCATCTGTAAGCGGTCAAAGTACAGATAGATCACCGGCGTGGTATACAGCGTCAACAATTGACTCATCAGCAGCCCACCCGCGATGGTAATCCCCAGCGGCTGTCGCAGCTCTGCCCCGTCGCCGCTGGTCAGAACCAGCGGCAAGGCGCCAAACAGCGCCGCCAACGTCGTCATCATGATGGGGCGAAAACGCAGTAAGCAGGCCTGGAAGATCGCCTCACGGGCGCTGATCCCGCCGTTGCGTTGCGCATCCAGGGCAAAGTCGACCATCATGATGGCATTCTTTTTAACTATACCAATCAACAGCATAATACCGATTAGCGCAATCAGGCTAAACGGTGCGTCAAACAGCTCCAGTGCCAAGAGTGCCCCGACCCCGGCAGAAGGCAGAGTAGACAGGATGGTCAGCGGGTGGATATAGCTCTCATACAGTATACCCAGCACGATATACACCGTGGCGATGGCCGCAGCGATCAGGAACAGCTGTGATTTCAACGTTTCCTGGAACACCTGTGCGGTACCGGCAAACGAACCTCGCACGGTGGAGGGAACTCCCAATTGCGTCATGGTCCGTTCGATGGCTGCCGTCGCCTCGGACAGGCTGCCACCGTCCGGCAGGTTGAATGAGATGGTGGAGGCTGCCGACAGCCCCTGATGGTTCACCGCCAGCGGTGCGTTAGCTGGCCGCCATTGGGCAAAGTAAGACAGCGGGATCGGCTGGCCGCTGCTGTTGATCACAAACATTTTGTCCAGCGAGCTCACGTCCTGTGTATAGGGCGGAGCCACCTCCATCACCACTTTGTATTGGTTGAGCGGCTGATAGATGGTGGAAATCTGGCGCTGTCCGAAAGCGTTGTTGAGCAGGTTGTTGGCGTCGTTGACCGAAATGCCCAGTCGCGACATGGTCTCGCGATCGTAGGTCAGATCCATTTCAGAGCCTTTGTCTTGCTGATCGGAGTTGACGTCCGCCAGCTCCGGCAACGCTGCCAGCGCGGTGCGGATCTTCGGCTCCCATTCGCGCAGTGCGCCAAGATCGTCGGCCAACAGCGTGTATTGATAGCTGGCGTTGGCCTGCCGCCCACCGACGCGGATATCCTGTACCGCCATCAAGAACAGGCTAGCCCCCGGTTCTTTCGCCAGTTTGGCACGCAGGCGAGCGATCACCTTCTGGGCATCATCGGTACGTTCCGACAGCGGTTTGAGGGAGATAAACATCGAGCCGCTGTTGGTGCGCGAACCGCCGGTAAAACCGGTGACGTTATCCACGTCCTTGTCTTCCCGCACGATCTTCATAAAGTCTTGCAGTTTGCTGCGCATTGCCTGAAATGAAATGCTCTGGTCGGCCTGGATAAAACCCATCAGGCGGCCGGTATCCTGCTCGGGGAAGAAGGTTTTTGGAATACTGATGTACAGCCAGACGTTGAGGGCAATAGTGGCCAGGAACACAGCCATTACCCAGCGGGAATGGCCCAATACCCAGTTGAGCGAGCGGCCATAGCCCTGCTGCAAACCCAGCAACATGCGGCCAAAACCCCGAATACGCCGCTGTTCGCGCGGTGGCTGGTAGCGCAGCAGATAGGCGCACATCATCGGCGTCAGCGTCAGTGAAATCAGCAATGAAAGCCCGATCGACACCGAAAGCGTCACGGCAAATTCACGGAACAGCCTGCCTGGCAAGCCGGCCATAAACAGCAAGGGGATAAACACCGCCACCAGCGATACGCTCATGGAAAGCACTGTGAAGCCGACCTCTCGCACCCCTTGCAGGGCGGCTTTGATCGGTTTCATCCCGGCCTCGACGTGGCGCGAAATGTTTTCCAGCACCACGATGGCGTCATCTACCACAAAGCCGGTGGCGATGGTCAGCGCCATCAGCGACAGGTTGTTCAGGCTGAAGCCGCACAGATACATGGCGGCGAAGGAACCGATCAGGGAAACCGGTACGGCCACTGCCGGGATCAGCGTTGCGCGGCCAGAGCGCAGGAAGATGAAGACCACCAGGATCACCAGCCCGATGGCTATTACCAAAGATTGCTCCACCTCGGCCAGCGAGGCACGGATCGTCGGTGAGCGATCCTGGGCAATACTCAGTTCGATCGAGGCGGGGATGTTCTCCCGCAACGCGGGCAACTCGGCGCGGATACGATCCACGGTTTGAATGATATTGGCACCGGGAGCACGGCTGATGGTCAGAATGATGGCAGGTTTGGCGTTGGTCATCCCGGCGTTGCGAACGTCCTGGACCGAATCGATGACGTTGGCCACGTCGCTCAGGCGTACCGCCGCGCCGTTGTTATAGTGAATAACCAACGGCTGGTAAGCCGCCGCGGTTTTCAATTCGTCGTTGGCCTGGATCTGCCAGCGCTGCTGTGGGTCATCCACCGCGCCTTGCGGGCGGCGCACGTTAGCGTTGGCGATGGTTTGCCTTACCGCATCCAGTGAAATCCCCTGATTGAATAAGGCGCCGGGATTAAGCTCCACGCGTACCGCAGGTAGAGAACTGCCGCCGACCGAGACATCCCCTACGCCTTCCGTCTGGGCAATTTTTTGCGCCAGCTGCGTGGAAGCGAAGTCATACAGCTGCCCTTGGTTGTAGGTATCCGAAGTCAGCGTCAGGATCATGATTGGCGCGTCGGATGGGTTGATCTTGCGATAGGTGGGGCGGCTTGGCATCCCGGTAGGCAACAGACTTTGGGCGGCGTTAATCGCTGCCTGTACGTCACGCGCAGCCCCGTTGATATCGCGATCGAGATCGAACTGCAGGATCACCCTGGTGCTGCCAAGTGAACTTGTCGAGGTCATTTCATTCACCCCGGCGATCCGACCCAGGGCCCGTTCCAGCGGTGTAGCCACCGAGGAGGCCATGGTTTCTGGATCGGCGCCAGGCAACGAAGCGCTGACCAGAATGACGGGGAAATCCACCTGCGGCAGCGGCGAAACCGGCAGCAGCCGAAAGCCAATCACCCCGGCGATGGTGATCGCCAGCGTCAACAGCGTTGTGGCAACCGGCCGGTAGATAAACAGGGCAAAGAATTTCACGACAGCTCCTGCGGTTCTGGCTGGCGGTGGGTATTGCGCGCCAATTTATCAAACAGCAGGTAAATCACCGGCGTGGTGAACAGCGTCAGGATCTGGCTCATCACCAGGCCACCGACCATACAGACACCCAGCGGGCGGCGCAGTTCGGCTCCGACGCCGGTACTCAGCATCAGTGGCAATGCCCCCAGCAGCGCCGCCAGCGTGGTCATCAGGATCGGACGAAAACGCAGCAGACAGGCTTGATAGATGGCATCGTACGGCGTCATCCCTTGCTCACGCTCGGCGGCCAGCGCAAAGTCGATCATCATGATGGCGTTCTTTTTCACGATGCCGATCAGCAAGATGATGCCGATAATGGCGATCACATCCAGCTCATGGCCGGAGAGCATCAGCGCCAGCAGGGCCCCGACACCGGCGGTGGGCAGGGTCGAAAGAATGGTCACCGGGTGGATAAAGCTCTCATACAGCACGCCCAGCACGATATACATCGCGACCACCGCCGCCAGGATCAGCCACAGTGTGCTGCCAAGGGCAGCCTGGAATGCCAGCGTGGCCCCCTGGAACTGGGTGGTGATGTCTTTGGGCATATTGAGGTCTTTCTTAGCCTGAGTGATCGCCTCTACCGCTTCCCCGAGCGAGTAATTACCGGCCACGTTAAACGACACGGTGGCCGACGGGAACTGATCGAGATGGTTGATCGACAGCGGGCCAACGCGTTCTTCTATTTTGGCGATGGTGCTTAATGGCACGATGGTGCCGTTGCTGCTGGTCAAACGGATATCGTTTAACGCGGAAAGCCCTGGCGTGGTGGAGACATCATGTTCCAGCACCACCCGATATTGGTTGGCCTGGGTGTAAATGGTGGAGATCAGGCGCTGACCGAAGGCGTTATACAGTGCGCTATCAACATCGCTCATGGTGATGCCAAGGCGCGAGGCCGAGTCTCGGTCGACATTCACATAGGCTACCAGCCCCTGATCCTGCCAGTTGCTGGTCACTTCGGCCAGTTGCGGCGCCTGCTGCAATTCGGCCATCAACTTAGGCACCCACAAACTGAGTTCATCCAGTGACATCGCCTGGAGGGTGAACTGGTACTGCGTGCGGCTCACCTGGGTGTCGATGGTCAGATCCTGCACCGGTTGCAGATACAGCTTCAAGCCGGGGAACTGCGCCGTTTTTTGCTGCAGGCGGGTAATGATCGCCGGAATGCGATCGCTACGTTCGCTCAACGGTTTAAGGTTGATCTGCAAACGGCCGCTGTTGAGCGTAGCGTTGCTACCGTCCACGCCGACAAAGGACGTCAGGCTTTCTACCGCCGGATCCTTGAGGATTTCGGCTGCCACCTGCTGCTGGCGCTCGGCCATGTTACTGAACGAAACGCTCTGCGGCGCTTCCAGCGTGCCCTGAATGATGCCGTTATCCTGCACCGGGAAGAAGCCTTTCGGCATCAGCAGATACAGCAACACGGTCAGCGCCATGGTGCCGAAGACGACGCCTAACGTCAGCCACTGATGGTTCAACACCACTTTCAGCCACACGCCGTATTGGGCGATCACCCGGTCAAAGAAACGCTCGGAGGCGCGGGAGAAACGGTTTTGCTTACGCAGCGATTCGTGGCTAAGCATCCTGGCGCACATCATCGGCGTCAGCGTCAGCGACACCAACGCGGAAATCAGGATCGCCACTGCCAGCGTCACCGCAAACTCACGGAACAGACGGCCAACGATATCGCCCATAAACAGCAGCGGGATCAGCACCGCCACCAGCGAGAAGGTCAGCGAGATAATAGTAAAGCCGATCTCTCCAGCCCCTTTCAGCGCCGCATCGAGCGGTTTTTCACCTTTTTCGATATAGCGCGAGATATTCTCGATCACCACGATGGCGTCATCCACCACAAAGCCGGTGGCGATGGTCAGCGCCATCAGCGTCAGGTTGTTGATGGAGAAGTCGAGGAAATACATGACGGCAAAGGTGCCCACCAGGGAAAGCGGCACCGCCACGCTCGGAATAATGGTGGCGGGTACGTTACGCAGGAAGACGTAGATCACCATGATGACCAGGGCGATCGCCAGCAGCAGCTCAAACTGTACGTCGCTGACCGAGGCCCGGATGGTGGTGGTGCGATCGGTCAGCACCTTCACATCTACCGACTTTGGCAGGCTCTTGATCAGCTCTGGCAGCATCTCGCGAATACTGTCGGCGGTGGTGATCACGTTGGCGCCTGGCTGGCGCTGAATATTCAGCACGATGGCCTGCTCTTTATTGGCCCATGCTGCCAGGCGGTTGTTCTCCGCGCCTTGCTCAATGGTGGCGATATCTTGCAGGCGAATGGCTGCGCCGTTCTGATAGGCGATAATCAGCTGACGGTAATCCTCAGCGGTTTTCATCTGATCGTTGGCAGAGAGCGTAACCGAACGCGTCGGGCCATCCAGGCTACCTTTGGCCGAATTGACGTTGGCGTTACTGATGGCGGTGCGAATGGTTTCGCTATCCAGCCCATAGGCGGCCACCGCCGTGGCATTGAGCTTCACCCGTACGGCCGGACGCTGGCCGCCGGAAATGGTGACCAGACCGACCCCGGTAACCTGCGAAATCTTTTGCGCCACCCGAGTTTCCACCATGTCTTCTACCTGGGTCATCGGCATGGCGGTTGAGGTCACGGCCAGCGTCAGGATCGGTGGGTCGGCCGGGTTAACCTTGCTGTAAATCGGCGGGTAGGGCAGATCGTTGGGCAGCAGGTTGGTGGCGGCATTGATGGCCGCCTGCACTTCCTGCTCGGCAACGTCCAGCGGCAGTTCAAGCTGGAATTGCAGGGTGATCACCGAGGCTCCACCGGAACTCTGCGAGGCCATCTGCTTAAGGCCGGACATCTGGCCGAACTGCCGCTCCAACGGCGCGGTGATTGCCGAGGTAACCACATCCGGGCTGGCGCCAGGGTAGAGCGTGACGATCTGGATGGTTGGGTAATCCACTTCTGGCAGGGCAGAAACTGGCAGTGAACGATAGCCAATGATCCCGGCCAGCATGATAGCCAGCATAAACAGCGTGGTGGCTACCGGGCGAAGAATAAACAGGCGGGAAGGCCCACCGCCGCTATGGGGGGACATCGACTGCATCAGGAATTCCCCTGAGGTTTAGCGCGGTGTTTCGGTTGCTCTGTAGTCGTGGTGGCCGCCGCTTGATGAGGCGCCACCACTTCAACCTGCATGCCTTCGGTCAGGCGGTCGATCCCGTCGGTGACGACGCGGTCGCCCGCATTGACACCGGCGCTAATGACCACCTGCTGGCTATCCTGAATACCGGCGGTAACCCGATGTTTGCTGACCTTATTGTCTGCGCTCAGCAGCCAGACGAAGTTGCCTTCGTTACCCATTTGCAGCGCGGCGGTAGGGATCACCACCGCATTTTGCAGGGTGGCAACCTTCAGCCGGGCGTTAACGAACTGATTCGGGAACAGCGCGTCGTCCTGATTGTCGAAGCGAGCCTTCAGTTTGATGGTGCCCGTCGCGGTATCGATCTGGTTATCCAGGCTCAATAACTCACCGGTGGTTAACAGTTGTTGGTTGGTGCGGTCCCAAGCCTCTACGCTCACGGGGCCAGCTTTCTGCGCTTTCACCAGATCGGCGATATTGCTCTCCGGCAGGGTGAAAACCACATCGATCGGATGTGTTTGGGTGATCACCACGATGCCGGTAGTGCTGCCGCTGGCGATGTAATTGCCCACGTCAACCAGCTTAAGGCCCACGCGGCCATCAATCGGTGCGGTGATCTTACTGTAGGTTATTTGCAGTTTGGCGCTGTCCACCGCCCCTTGATCGGCCTTGATAGCCCCTTCGGTCTGGCGAACCAATGACTCCTGAGTATCCAGCTCTTGGCGCGATACCAGATTGGTTTTTGCCAACTGTTGGTAACGGGCGAGGTCGCGTTTGGCATTGGCCAACGTCGCCTGATCTTTGGCTAACTGCCCCAGAGCCTGAGTTAATTGCACTTCGTAAGGGCGTGGGTCGATCTCAACCAGCAGGTCTCCCGCCTTGACCTGTTGGCCTTCGGTGAAGTGGATCGCCATCAGTTGGCCATCGACGCGGCTGGTGACGGTCACGGTGTTGGCCGCGGTAGCGGTGCCCAATCCCGAAAGGAAACGCGGCACGCTCTGCACTGTGGCGGTGGCGGCCTGTACTGGGGACATAGGAACCCCTCGTCTACTACCGGTTCTGCCTGCGGCTCCTGCTGGGCCTGAACCTGCCTGCTGCGCACCCGGCACTGCATCGGTAGCCTGTGGCGCGCTAAAGTGACGCCAGATCAGAATGGCGGCAAGCACCACGATAACTATGGCTAGCAGGCGCAGGAGCAATGAGCGGCGTTTGGGTTTTGTATTCATGGCGTTGGGCATTCTCTCCAGAGACAGTCGTGCGGGCAATCAGTTGCCAAAAGTGATACTCCTTACAGGATACTAGTTTAGCGAGCCGCCACGGTGTAAAAATGAAGGAAATATGGAGGAAGCGTCAGGTTTATCGGCGGAGAATGTATATTTAACCCAAACAACGCTTAGCTAGACATTTTCTGACATATAACCGATTCGTTTTAGCGTTCCAGCCGTTTTCGCGCTAATAATTTAGGGCGAATTTTTTCTTTTCCCTCAGGAGCCACATCATGAGCAAGAAACCGTTGGGCCGTTCAGGCATTCAGGTCCCGCAACTGACCTTTGGCGGCAACGTCTTTGGCTGGACGGCAGACGAAGCCACGTCTTTCAGCCTGCTGGATGCTCTGGTAGCCAATCAGCTGAATTTTATCGATACCGCCGACGTCTATTCGAGCTGGGCGCCGGGCAATCAAGGCGGTGAATCAGAAACGGTGATTGGTAACTGGCTGAAGAAAAGCGGCAAACGCGACCAGGTGATCATCGCTACCAAGGTGGGAAAACCGATGGGTGAGGGCAAGCAAGGCTTGTCACCACGCTATATTCGTCAGGCCGTAGAGGATTCGTTGCGCCGCCTGCAAACCGATTATATCGATCTTTATCAGTCCCATGATGACGATCAGGACACCCCGCTGGCGGAAACGCTGGCGGCGTTTGATGAACTGATCAAGGCCGGGAAGGTGCGAGCCATTGGCGCTTCCAACTATCAGGCAGACCGGCTGGTGGAAGCGCTGAAAGTCAGCAAGGAAAACGGACTGGCGCGCTATGAAACCCTGCAACCGGAATACAATCTGTATGCCCGTGAAGGTTATGAGCAGGCGCTGGAAGCGGTGGCGCAGCAACAGGGGTTGGGGGTGATCAACTTCTTCTCACTGGCCAGTGGTTTCCTCACTGGCAAATATCGTAGCGCACAGGATGTGGGTAAGAGTCAGCGTGGGGATACCATTGTGTCGCGTTATCTGAATCCGCGCGGTTTCCGCATTCTGGCGGCCCTCGATCTGCTGGCAGAGAAACACCAGACCACGCCCGCACAGATCTCGTTGGCCTGGTTGATTGCTCGGCCAAGCATCACCGCACCAATCGTTAGCGCCACCTCGTTAACGCAGCTGGATGAGTTGGTGAGTGCCACACGGCTGCAATTGGCCGCCGAGGATATCAAGACGCTGGATGAGGCAAGTGCCTGGTAAGACACCTGACATCAAATATTATTCAATGCGTTATCATCACCATCACGTGTTTGGCGACAGCTTACGATACAACACATGCTTGCGTAGTGGATGGCCCAGAGGTAAACGGGGATGCTCGAAGGTTTCACCGCTGAAGGTCATCCCGATGCGCTCCATCACTCGGCGGGAAGGGAGATTAATTTCAGCAGTAAAGGACACGACTTCTGACAGTTGCAGCCTATTGAAAGCGATATCCAGCGCGCAACGAGCCGCTTCGCTGGCATAGCCTTGGCCCCAATGCTCCTGCGCCAGCCGCCAGCCAATTTCCACGCAGGGCGAGCAGGGCAAATCGTCGCCAGGAATGGCTAGCCCGACAAAGCCGATAAAGGCGGCTTGATGCTTCACCTCGACGGCCCACAATCCCCAGCCGTGCTGTTGCATAAATTGGCGGATGCGATTGGCCTGAGCGTCGCTTTCAGCGTGGCTTAGCGTTGCCGGGAAGTATTTCATCACCTCAGGGTCGCTGTTGAGCGCGGCAAAGGCGGGCAGATCGCTATCTTGCCAACTGCGCAGCAGCAATCTGGGTGTTTCACCAGTGATGATAGCCATAATGCTCCATTGTCAGGGGCGTTAGCCGCCCCTGCGTTAATCAACGAAACAGCGTCTGCGCCCAGCGTGCCAACCCGGCGGTGACCGAGCCAAAATCGTTGCCACCGACGATCGGGATCCCTGGCAACTGCTGTTGCAGTGCAGTTCTCAGCAGCGGTGAGCGCGCGCTACCACCGGTCAGGTAAATGACCTGCGGCTTACTTTGGCTGGTGGCCAAGGCTGCGCTAACCTGTTCCTGGATACGTAGCAGAGGTTGGGCAATGGCATCGGCCAACTGCTCCTGGCTGATCATCTCTGCCAGCTCCGGCTGCACAAAATCCAGTTGGGCGCTGATGCTTGCCTGACCAGATAGCGCAATTTTACTCTCTTCCGCCGCACGTACCAGCCGATAGCTCAGGCGCTGCTGATGTACTTTCAACAGACGTTTCACCTTCTCGGGTTCGGCAGCGTCGCGGATCAGATCGCGCAGCATACGGCCATTGGCCGTGCTGTAGAAATCGATTTGGGCCGGGACATCGTTGGTCGCTACCGCGTTCCAGTAAGGCAATGCAGGCATGGCGATCCCTTTCTCGGTTTCACCGCCCATACCGAACAGCGGCATCAACTGTTTGAACGCCAGCATGATATCCAGATCGTTACCGCCCACGCGGCAACCGCTGTGCCCCAACAGGCTCTGTTGGCGTTCGGCACGATCGCGCCATTGTGGCCCCATCAGCAGCACCGAGCAGTCGGTGGTTCCGCCGCCGATATCGACCACCAGCACGGTTTTCTCTTCGCTTAGCGTCGCTTCAAAGTCCAGCCCGGCGGCAACCGGTTCGAACTGGAACTCGATCTCTTTGAAACCGGCCCGTTGTGCGGCACGATGCAAAATCCCCTGCGCCTGCTGGTTAGCCTCTTCACCGCCGGTGCCCTGGAAGTTGATCGGGCGGCCAATGACGGCCTGATCGATGCTGGTTTGTAACACGCCTTCCGCCTGGCGCTTGATGTGGAACATCATGGCGCACACCAGATCTTCAAATAGCGCAATCTGCTGTGGCTTAAGGCCATTAGCCCCGAGGAAGGATTTCGGCGAGCGGACAAAATACACTTCTTCCGGATCTTCGATGTAGTGAGCCAGCGCCTGCAGGCCGAACAGCACGCTGTCGCCGTTGACCGGAATATCTTCTTCGCGGTTGAAGGTGATGGCGCGGCGCAGCAACTGCTGGTTTTCCTCGCTGCCGGTTGGCACCTGCCAGTGGCGATGCAGGCACTCACTCACCGCCTCACGCGTCGGTGCGCACAGCATCGAAGGGAGATACGGTTCGTTGTTTTCCAACGTCAGTAATTCAGGGCCCTGCTCGCGCATAACGGCGACAGAACAGTTGGCAGTGCCATAATCGAAGCCAATAAACATTTTTCGTTCCCCATGCCGATGAAGGGGGGCGACTTTACCCGAGACTGGTCTGCCGAGCAACGAGTGGGCGGCTAACTGGCGAAAAATTTAGCGGCAATCGCGGCGGCATGGTTAACTTGATGGCAGCGATATCAAACAGGTTAATGTCCGATTCCCGCACGTCAGCCACAGGTCCGAACGCCATAATGAACAAAAAACTGACTCCGAGCGATGCCATGAAGAATCAACAACAGGCGCTGTATAGCGCGCTGAGTGCGCGTGACCGTAAGTTTGACGGACGATTTTTTGTCGGTGTCTCCTCCACCGGTATCTATTGCAGGCCGGTATGTAGCGCCCGGACGCCGAAAATCGAAAATTGTACGTTTTACCCCAGCGCTGCCGCCGCCGAACTGGCCGGTTTTCGCCCCTGCCTGAAATGCCGCCCTGAATTGGCTCCAGGGCTGGCGCTGATCGATCTGGGCAATCGCTATGCTCAGGTTGCGGTTCAACTGATCGAGCAGGGCTATCTTTCAGAGCACAGCTGTGAACAACTGGCTACCCGACTGGGGATTTCCGATCGCCATCTGCGGCGCATTTTTGCCGAGCAGTTCGGCGCTTCCCCCATTGATTACGCCCAGTCGCACCGTCTGTTGCAGGCCAAACGGCTGCTGGCGGATACCGATTTACCCTTGAGCGAGGTGGCGTTTGCCGCAGGATTTGGCAGCCTGCGGCGTTTCAATGAGCTGTTTAAAGCCCGTTATCGCCTGATCCCTTCGGTATTGCGCAGCACTGCTGGCCGTAGTGAGCGTGCCGCCACCAGCGGGCTGGTGTTTCATCTGGGGTATCGGCCACCTTACGATTGGCCGCGTATGCTGGGGTTCTTACAGACGCGTGCGGTCAGCGGCGTGGAAAGCGTTATCGGTCAACAATACTGCCGTTCGATTGCGGTGGATCAGGGGGGCGTCGAATATTGCGGTTGGGTGAGCGTCCAGCCGGAAGAGGCGCGAAACCGGGTGCGGGTGGAAATTGCTCCGTCACTTAGCCGAGTGACGACCGAAGTCCTACGGCGCATTCGCCAACTGTTCGATCTGGATGCCGCGCCGGACCGCATTTGCGAGGCGTTAGGCGCGCTAGCGGCGGATGCGCCCGGTTTACGTTTGCCAGGCTGCGTCAGCAGCTTTGAGCAGGCTACGCGTGCAGTATTGGGTCAGTTGGTCAGCGTCAAGATGGCGGCTACCTTTGCCGGACGGATGGCCGAACGCTGGGGAACGGCGCTGGAGCAACCGTATGGCGATATCACTCATATTTTTCCGCAGGCGGCGCGGATTGCCCAACTGCAACCGGAAGAGCTGCGCCCATTGGGCGTACAACTGAAGCGTGCGGCGGCGCTGATTGAAATTGCGCGCAGGGTGACAGAAGGGCGTTTGCAACTGGATAACGTGCTGGATATCGAACAGGGTATCAAAGAGTTAACCGCACTGCCGGGGATAGGCAGTTGGACCGCCAGCTATATTGCTATGCGGGCCTGGTCATGGCCGGACGTTTTTCTGGCGGGGGACTATCTGATCAAACAGCGTTTCCCCGGCATGACGCCGCGCCAGATTGAGCGCTATGCCGAACGCTGGCGGCCTTGGCGGTCCTACGCCACCTTGCATCTGTGGCATAACGATCGTTGGACACCTTCAGTGAATACCGAAGTAGCCGCCGCTGAGTAAATCGCTCAGCGGTAGCTCCAGTGCAATGGTGTCACCGTCTACCAGATCGACCCCGATGGCAATCAGCGCACTTAGCGTAACCTGTTGATGTGCTGGTCCAGCCAGGGTTTGGGCATTTACACGATGTGCTGCACCATGGATCATTGAAACCATCAGCTCATCCATTTGATTGCAGTGGACGTCGGTGATAAAACGTTCGTCAATGCGGATGTAATCGATAGTCTGGCCGTTTAACTGATCGAAGGTGTTCAGGTTGCGGCCAAAACCATTGACGATCAGCTTGCAGCCCATCTGCTGCAAACGGCGCATAAAGGCACCGCCATCCTCTGGGTGATCGAGCACGATAGTCTCGTCCACCATGAGATACAGCGCGCTGGCCGGCAGCACGGAAGCCGCCAGTGATTCCAGCAAATAATTTTGAAAATCACTATCTAGTACGCTGTCGGTGGCCAATGGCAGCGCAATGGCCAGCCCCTTGCGGCGTAGAGCTTCGGCGTGTCTTTCCAGTACCTGGCTTACCAACCAGCGATCGACATCTGGCAGCAAACCGTAGAGCTGGGCAGCTGCCAAGAAGGACTCGGAGGCCAGCAGGCGGTCATCGGGGGGGCGAACGTGCAGCTTTAACTGATAGAAGCAGGCCGCCTGCGGCGTTTTAGGCGGCGAGGCTGCCCTGACGCGTAACAGCAATTGCTGATTATCGATAATATTCAGCACTTCCTGGCGCGTTAGCAGCTCATGCTGCCGCTCCATCTGCTGTTTTTGCCGGGCTTCATAGATATAAACCTGGCCGCGGCCTTGGTGCTTGGCGGTATAACAGGCGATATCGGCCTGTGCCAATAGCTCGCTGCTCTTACCGCTGCTGGCCCCGATTGGTGTAATACCCGCGCTGGCACCGACATGATAAATCTTGCCTGCCCAGCAGAATGGGTGTTCGCCGATCTGCTCGATCATCTGTTGCATCAGCAACTTGGCCTGTTCCAACGAACAGTCGAACAGGATCAGGCCAAATTCGTCGCCACCGAGCCGTGCCAGGCAGTCGCTGTTACGCAGTTGGCGTTGCATCAACTGGCCAATCTCCCTGAGCAAGGCATCGCCTGCCGCGTGTCCGGCGCTATCGTTAACCGCTTTGAACCTGTCGAGATCGAGGAACACCAGCGAGTGCTGTTGCTGGTTTTCGGCCGCGCTGGCAATCGCGCCCTTCAGCCGCTTTTCGAAGCTGGTACGGTTTTGCAGGTTGGTCAGCGCATCGTGTGAGGCGTTGTAGCTGAGCTTTTTCATCAGTTCCCGCGAGGCGCTGACATCCTGCAACACCATCACTGCCCCCATCACTCCGCCCTCGATGGTTTTCAGCGGAGATACCGATTCCTGTACATCGAAACGGCGGCCGTCGCGGCTGTGCAGTACCAGCGCGTATTCTGCTGGCAGAGGGGGCCCCTCTTGCAGACAGTTTTTCACCGGATTTTCTATCTCTGGGCCATCCTTGCCGTTGGTCATCCGCACCACGCCGTTGATCGGCATACCGAGCGCCATCTCCAGCGGCCAACCGCACATTTGTTCCGCTACCGGGTTCATAAAGGTGATGCGCATTTCGCGGTCGGTGGAGATCACCCCTTCGCCAATGGCGTCGAGCGTAATGTGCAAACGTTCCTTCTCTTCGTGCAGCGCTTCGGCCAGCGATTTGATTTCCGTCATGTCGATATTGGTACCGATCATCCGCTTTGGCTCACCATGCTCATCGAAAATGGTATTACCCTGGGCGCGAATATGGCGTATTCCCCCCAACCGGGTCTTGATGCGGAACTCCATCACAAACGGCCGGTGCTGGTCGGTAAGCGTTGCCATTTGCCGCCCGATGCGCTCACGCTCCTCCTCCAGCAGCAATGACTTCCACAGTGCCAGGGTGGGTGGTTGATCCGGCGTCAGTTCGTACAGCTCGAACATCCGTTTATCCCAGGTGAGTTTATCCCCAGCCAGCATCCATTCCCACACGCCGATCCCGCCAGCCTGATTGGCTAGCGTTATGCGCTCCACCAGGCTGCGGTTCTCCGCTTCGGTACGCTTTAGTTCGTTGATATCTTCAACTTGAGAAATAAAGTACAGCGGTTGGCCCTGCGGATCGCGCACCAGGGATACCGCCAGCAGTGTCCAGACGCTCTCACCGTCGCTACGGATATAGCGTTTTTCCATGGTGTAGCTGCTGATGTGCCCATCAAGCAGGTCTTGTAACTGTGTCAGATCGGCATTTAAATCATCGGGATGGGTGATTTCTTGAAACGTCAGGTGGCGCAGGGTTTCTGGGGGATAGCGCAGCAGCTTGCACAGCGCCTGATTAACCTGTAACCATTTACCTTCTGGTGATACCAGCGCCATGCCGATGGCCGAATACTCCAACGCATTACGGAAACGCGCTTCGCTTTCCACGATATGCTCTTTTTCCACCCGGAAAGCATGCATCACCATCGCCATGGAGTGTGCCGGGATCAGGATCAACATCAGTGGCAGGTAGATTGTCACATCGCTTAAAAACGTCCCCCTATCCTGAAAATGCAACAGCCCGAGCGAGATCATCACCGTAATCATCAGGGTCGTAGTAAAACAGATGATAAAGGCTTCGAGCCGCGGCAGGCTGATCGCTGCCCACAGCAACGGCAGGATGATAAAGGTAAACGGGAAGGGAAGGTTGAGCAGTGCCAGATAGCTGAAGACCAGTGTCCCCAGCGATACCAGCAGCAGTTCAAACAGGTTTAGCGTTCTTAACATTGAGCGGCGATAAACCAGCCCGATCGGCGCCAGAGCCAGTACGCCAATCGCTTCGGAAATAAACCAGGTGCTGAAGGGCTGCCAAAAGGTTTCTCCTGGCTCCGGTGCTACTGTGGCCGCCAGTAGTGCGCTGAACATAGGCATGAAGATCACGGCGCAGAAAACAAATTTCAACCAGCTTGCCAAGTCGTTTAACGGATCGTTCGGCTGCAGTATTCGCCGTAACAGCAGGGTACAGACGGTGGCTTCCAGCAGGTTAATCAGCGTGAGTTTGACCGGGAACCAACTGAGGCCGAACAGCAGGAAACTGGCAATACACATGCCGATCCCGCTGAGGATCAAGTGCAATGGCCAATTGCGCGGTGGCTGGTGGAACATCAGCATAATAACGGCGGCAGTCGGGAACCACAGCGGGGTAAAGTGGCTGGATTCTGCTGACAGCGTCAGGCACAGATAGGCCAGCAGAAACACAATCAGTGCGCTCAGCAACGAGTGGGTGAACAAGGAACCTTTAGCTTTGAGTGGGTGCTGCGCTGCGCTGAGATCCATCGGTAACCTTCACTTTGTGCTATCGACCACTAAACCCTGCCGCCATAGGGAAGTACAGCGGACGAGGAAGACCTATCCAAGTATATACCCAACCTCTATCAAGACACACCGTTGCGATTCGGCACTTCCTCCGCAAGGGAAACCCGCGCTAGCTATCGGCGACACTGACTAAAGCAGGAACACGGTCGCCAGCCCCAGAAAGATAAAGAAGCCGCCGGTATCGGTCAGGGCGGTGATCAGTACGCTGGAGCCCACGGCAGGATCGCGGCCCAGTTTGAGCATGGTCATCGGTATGATCACCCCCATCAGCGCGGCGACCAGCAGGTTGAGCATCATGGCCAGCGTCATCACGCCCCCCATTGCCAGGTCGCCATACAGCAGATAGGTAACCAGCCCCATGATGCCACCCCAGACGATCCCGTTGATGATGGCTACGCCCAGCTCTCTGAACAACAGGCGCGAAATATTGCCCTCTTCGATCTGATGCAGCGCCAGCGCGCGCACGATCATGGTAATGGTCTGGTTGCCGGTATTGCCGCCGATACCGGCGACGATGGGCATCAAGGCGGCCAGCGCTACCAATTGTGAAATGGTGTGTTCAAACAGGCCAATAACCCTGGAGGCGATAAAGGCGGTACAGAGGTTGATTGCCAGCCAGGCCCAACGGGTTTTCACCGCCTTGCTGACTGGGGCAAACACGTCTTCTTCCGGGCTTAACCCCCCCATACGACGCAGAGTGGTGTCGCTTTCTTCGTTAACCACGTCAACGATTTCTTCGATGGTTAACCGCCCCATCAGTTTGCCTTTGGCATCGATCACCGGCGCGCTGATCAGGTCATAACGTTCGAACGCGCTGGCCGCAGCTTCGGCTTTGTCTTCCGGCTGGAAGGTGGTGGGATCGCTGTCCATCACCTTAAACACCGGGGTTTGTGGATCGTTAAGCAGGATCGCGGTCAGCGGCAGTTCGCCTAACAGGGTGTTTTTGCGATCGGTGACGAACAGCTTATCGGTGGCGTCCGGGATGGTTTTGCGTTGACGCAGGAAGCGGTGTACGGCCCCCAAGGAGACATCCGGGCGTACCGAGACCAGCTCGAAATCCATCATCCAGCCGACGGTATCCTTGCCGTAATGCACCATCTCGCGCACCTGCTCACGCTGCTCTGGCTCCAGTGAGGTCAGCAGGCGGCCCATCAGGTTACGTGGCAGGTATTGCGCCAGATAGGCCTGTTCATCGACATCCAGGGTTTTGATCGCCTTGAGCAGGTCTTTATCGCTCATCTCTTCGATCAGGCTATCCCAGACGGGTTCGGCAACTTCTACCAGGGTTTGGCCGCGCTTGTTGTTATCTACCAGCCGCCACAGCGCCAGGCGTTCATCTTGTGGCAATGCTTCTAGCAGGTCCGCGAGGTCAGCGGCGTGCATATCTTGCAGCAAGTGGGTGATTTCGGCGGTATGATTAAGCAGTTCGCCTTCGCTGAGTTGTTTTTCATCCCCTGAGCGGCCAAGAATGCCGTCAACCAAAGGGGTATTATTTAACAGTAGGCTTAGAATGCGCTGACGATACTCAGCGACTTTTTTGACGTTATGTGTTGCGGCGGACATGGAATTCCTTAACGCTGACTTGGCACACCGGGTTCCTTTTAGACTATCTTTAAAAGATAGAGCATAGCGGCAGTTGGCGTGATTTTTATCAATCTGATGGTGCAGGGTCAGCAGCTTTGGCGTGCCAGTGACTCAGGGTGAGGGTCGCTTGGTAGGGCAAGATAATCACCGATTATCCACGCGGGCTTCCTGGGTCTGCGGTTCAGGCAGCGATCTTTTTTCCTGATGATGGGGAATAGCGGCAATGGCAGCATACAGCAGGCGACCGACTAGAATGATGAAACTGATCAGCAGCACGACTTTGGTCATGCGACCGGTTGTGGTCTTTCTCATGGTTGATTGAGCCCGTCGGTTTTTCCCATTGGCATTGTTCAAGCACCGTTTTGGGGCTGCCCCTGGAAAATGATGGTAGCGATTACCGTTGTTTGACGCATGCCTGCCATAGCTAACATTGATTTAAATTGTAAATGGAATTCTAGGCTCTGATGACAAAAGATGTCCATTTATTTCCGTGCGTTTGACTGAGCAATTTAGCTGGGGTTTATGTCCACCACTTTTTAAGCGGTCACTCGAAATGGACGGGATATAGATTTTGTCTGATTTTTTGTTGTGTATTAATAGGTTATTATCGGCCTATTGAGTGTTGTATGGATTTTTCTTAGCCTTTTCTCTATTAATTGATCGTGGTCAAATCTTAAGCTATCGCAGAGAATAGAATTCACAGCCATTCTTGATGCTGGAACCGGATGTCTCAGCTTGTTCCCCGAATGGTTTTGTGGTGGGATCGGATCCTGCCTTTTCTGCGATTTAAAACGCTTAAGCGACGAAGTGAATCACGCCTTAGCGGATACAGTGTCTTGATGGGTATTTTAAAGTTCTGGAATAATTTACGTGACCGTTGGTGGGGGCAGCCAATAGTGCTGAGCCTGCTACTGGTGCCGCTTGCAGGCTGGCTATCGCCACGCCTGATGCTGCCTGATGGCAAAGTGTATCTGGTCTATCTACCGCTGGCGGTCTGTTTTTCTTTGCTGATGGTTTATGACTGGCGTGCCATGCCAGGCATCGCTTTGGCTATCCTTATCCGCTACTCCAACCGTTCCGGCAATGATGTCGACGTGATCATGACGTTGCTGTATGTGGGATGTCTGAGCATTTGCTGGTGGGGCTATCGCTGCCAGTCGCAGCGCCGCTGGTGTGTGGGGCTCACCGAGTTGAAGCTGGGTAAATACCGGCTGATTTGGCTGGTCCTGATGCCGCCAGTGCTGTTTATATTTGGTTTACAGCTGGTTATCGGTCTCGATTTGTTGCCGGACGAGCTCGGCATGCTTTCCGGTAGCGGTAATCACCTACACGCACTGATCAATTTCCAGGCCATCCTGATTGGCTGCCTGTCTTCCATGCAGTTGTTCTATTTCGCCTTACGGATCATCAAGAATCCCAAATTTGCCCGCGTACTGTTGGGAAGGGTCCGCCGTGAGATGGCGCCGTCGGTCAAAAAGAGTGAACTGCAACTGTGGTTGGTGGTGCTGATTGCCTTGGTGGTGGTACTTGCCTACCACACGGCAGATACCAACGCGATGCAGGTGCCCGACTACAGCCTGACGCTGTTACTGCCGGTGATGCTGTTTAGCGCTATGCGCTTTGGTTACCTGTTCAACTGTATTATCTGGGCAGCAACCCTGCTGGTGTTGTTCTTTAACTATCCGGGTTATGTGCAATGGGACAGCCTGCTGCATAACCTGACCATGATCTCGTCAATGATGCTGGCGTTCACTCTCAGTATTTTGCTGACTTCTGCAGTGCATACTCGCCAGCGGATGGATCATGCCAAGGCGCAAAATGCCTCACTGAAAGATCCGGTCATCGGCTTACCCAACCTGCGCGCATTGAAGCGCGATCTGGCCAAGGTGCCGCGTTCTACGCTGTGCTTCCTGCGGATTTCCGAGCTGGATTTGCTCAGCCGGAACTATGGCATGCAGTTGCGCATCCGCTTCAAACAGAAGCTGGCGAGTAGCCTGCGCACGGTGCTGGAGGAAGGGGAAGACGTCTATCATCTGCCGGGGTACGATCTGGTGCTGCGGCTCAACGGTTCTGACGGTGAGGCCCGAGTGGCCAAAATCCAGAGTACGCTGGAGAAGTTTCGTCTGGTGTGGAACGGTCTGCCAATCCATCCACCGCTGGGAATTAGCTACTGTGGAGTCTATTCGGAAGTGGAACACCTGCATCTGTTACTGGGGGAATTGAGCTCGTTGGCGGAAATGTCGCTGACCAGCGGCCGGCCTGAAAACGTGCAGAATGGTCATCATGTGGTGCAGGATGAAATCAAGCGCAAAGTCGCTTTGTTACACTGGGTGCAACGCTCGCTAGATAACGACGGTTTCATGTTGATGGCTCAACCGATTGTCGGGATTCGCGGCGATTCTTACCATGAGATCCTGCTGCGTATGCTGGATGATGAAGGTAACGTCATTCCTCCCAACGAATTTCTACCGGTGGTGCATGAATTTGGTTTGGCTTACCAGTTGGATATGTGGGTACTGCGCCAAACCCTGCAGTTTATGCAGCTCCATCGCGAAGGTATGCCTAGCGCGCGCTTTGCAGTGAATCTGTCACCGTCCTCGCTATGTCGCCCAAGCCTGTGCCAAGACGTGCGCGATGCCCTGCGGCAATACCAGATTGAGCCTTATCAACTGGTGCTGGAGGTGACGGAGTCTCATCTGGTGCAGGATGTGAAATATGCCAAGAACTCGCTGAAAGAGCTGCGTCAGTTAGGTTGTCGCATTGCCCTGGATGATTTTGGCACCGGCTATGCCACCTACGATCGCCTGAAGGAGCTGCATGTCGATATCTTGAAGATCGATGGCAGTTTTGTGCAGGACATGCTGACCAGCAAGGTGGATTACCAGATCATTTCGTCAATCTGTAAGGTGGCGCTGATGAGGAGGTTGTCGATTGTGGCGGAATACGTCGAGTCGGCCGAGCAGCGCGATGCGCTTAAAAGTCTTGGCGTGGATTATATGCAGGGCTACTTTATCGGTAAACCCCAGTTGTTGGCGTCTCTAGTGCCGATGGAGGCACTGCCGGAAGACGAGGAGTCTGACTGAGAGTATGCCCCTCACCCTAACCCTCTCCCACAGGGAGAGGGGACCGATCGAGTACGCTGATTTTTCTGCGCCATACTCCATCCTCGTTCTTCTTACTCCGTAGATACCGAAGCAGCACACGCCAACCTAGCACCCCAACCCGCTCCCTGTGGGAGAGGGTTGGGGTGAGGGGAACAAACGGCTGGATACTTCATTAGGAGCTCAATCAAAACGTACTGAATACGGTGTGGGTTACGCCGCAGGTTTTGTGTCTGCGTCCTGCTCGCCTTCTTCTTCTATCACCAGTTTCCAGCCAACCACGTCATTCCAGTATTCCTGCTCACGCTCGAAATCGAGCTGTACCAGGTTGTTCTGTGTCAGATAGCCTACCGGGAAGCGCAGCGTCCAGTGATTATCATCGGTTGTCAGGCGCAGAGTTTCCGGTGTAGTGGTGGCCTGACGCTGATTGTTAAGCAGGGTGCTGAGGCGTAACAACTGGATCAGCGGCAGATAATATTTCTTCTTGAACAGGTTCAAGCGGGGTAACTCTTCGAGCTTGATCGCTTTACGCTGGAAGCGCACCAGCGCCGACAGCAGCAACTGCTGTTCCTGGTTGAAGCCCGGCAGGTTGGTATTTTGCAAAATATAGGCGGAGTGGCGGTGCATACCGCTATGGTTGATGCTCAACCCCACCTCATGCAGCATGGCGGCCCATTTCAACAGCGCTTCCAACTGTGGCTGCACCAGTTTGGTATTTTGCGCCATCCACTGAGCGTACAACAGCTCGGTGGTATCGAGCACGCGCTTGGCCTGCTCGCGGTCAATATTATAGTGATCGGCCAGGCTTTTGGCCGTGCGGCTGCGAATATCCTGGTGGCGGAAGCGGCCTTCCATTTCATACAGCACGCCTTCTCGCAGGGCACCGTCTGACAGACGCAGATCGCGGATTGCCAGCGCATCAAATACCCCACACAGGATCGCCAGCCCCGGCACAAATACCGATTGACGATCTTCCGACAGGCCCGGCAGGCTCAGGGCGCTGAAGTTTTTAAACTGCAACACCTGCTCAACCAGCAACTCCAGCCGTTCAAGGGTAATCAAACCGTCTTTTTCACCCATGGCCACCAAAACTTCGTGAGCGGCCTTGATGGTGCCAGATGCCCCCAAAGCATATTGCCAGCCCTGGATGCGGTATTGCCAGGCCAGGGTTTCCAATTTTTGTGCGGCGGCCAGGCGTGCCCGCTTAAAGTTGGTTTTGCTGATCTCCCCTTCAGGGAAGAACAGGTGGGCAAAGCTCACGCAACCCATGCGGCGGCTCTCTGCCAGCAGAGGCTCGAAATCCTCCCCGATCACCAGTTCGGTAGAGCCACCGCCGATGTCGATCACCAGCTTGCGGCCTTTTTCCGGCTGAGTATGTTCGACCCCCATAAAAATCAGACGGGCCTCTTCCTGCCCGGCGATGATTTCGATTGGATAAGGGATCACTTTTTCCGCCCGCTTGAGGAACACCTCGGCATTCACCGCCTGACGCAGGGTGTGGGTACCCACTATAGTAACGTTATCCGCCGGGAAACCCTGTAATCGCTCGGCAAACAGCGCCAGGCAGGCCAGGCCCCGCTCCATGGCTTCTTCACTGAGCACGTTTTCGCTGTCCAATCCATCGGCAAGGTGTACCCGCTGTTTTAAACGGCCTAACACCTGTAAGGCGCCGTTAACGACGCGGGCGATCACCATATGGAAACTGTTCGAGCCAAGATCGATGGCAGCGATTTCCTGTGGCTTATTATTGGTTGCAGTGCTTTTTAGCGGCATAGTGGCTGGCCTAGTTGTCCGGTTGTTCCAGAGCTTTTAAATACTCATAAATGGCCACCTGTGCACGTACCTTACGGCGATTGCCACGCGGTACATACTGGTTGCTCAGTTCTTTATCGATATAACGGGCCTTGACCGTATCGCTAAACAGCAGCTCCAGAATATCCAGAACGCGCTGCTTGAGCGCCGGATCCAGCAGCGATACTGCTACTTCGATACGGTAATCTATGTTACGGGTCATCCAGTCGGCGGAAGAGAGATAAACCCGTTTGTCACCTTTGTTTTCGAAAACGTACACCCGATCGTGTTCCAGATAACGGTCGACGATGCTGATAACCTGAATATTGTCACTTATTCCCGGCAGGTTGGGGATCAGCGAACACATGCCGCGCACCAACAGACGGATTTTCACGCCGGCAGCGGCAGCGGTATATAACCGATCTACCAGCCCTTTATCCACCAGATTATTTATTTTCAACATAATAGCGGCGTTTTCACCGGCTAATGCGTTGGCAATTTCACGATCGATCAGATCGTACAGCATGCGGCGGGAGTTCTGCGGCGAAACCATCAGGTTGTCGAAGGAGACCGGCCGGTACGGATTTTCAATAAAATTGAATACCCGGCGTACTTCGTTAGTGATGCGTGAATCGGCGGTCAGCAGCGAGTAGTCGGTGTAGATACGGGCGGTTTTTTCGTTAAAGTTGCCGGTACCAATATGAGCATAGCGCACAATATCGTCACCTTCACGGCGCGAGATCAGGAATAGTTTGGCGTGAATTTTCAGCCCCGGCGCGGAGAAGATCACGTGCACCCCGGCCTCGGTCAAGCGTTTGGCCCAGTGGATGTTGGCCTCTTCGTCGAAGCGTGCCTGTAGCTCCACCACCACGGTCACTTTCTTGCCGTTATGCGCCGCATGGATCATCGATTCGATAATGCGAGAGTCTTTGGCTACCCGATAGATATTGATTTTTATCGCCAGCACGCTGGGATCGAACGACGCCTGGCGTAGCAACTCCAGCACGTGTTCAAAGGTGTGGTATGGGTAGTACAGCAGCACGTCTTTTTCGCGGATGGCATCGAAGCCGTTGCGGAATTTATCGAACCAGATATGCCGCAGGCGCGGTAGCGGGCGGTTGACCAGATTGGCCTTGCCGACGTTCGGGAAGCTGATGAAGTCTTTAAAATTGTGGTAACGGCCACCGGCAATCACCGAGTCGTAGTTGGAAATCCCCAGCTTGTTACGCAGCAGCTCCACCATCTCGTTGGGCATATCGCGCTGATACACAAAGCGTACCGGCTCGGCGGTCAGGCGCTGTTTCAGGCTCGACGACATCAGTTCCAACAGGCTGGATTCCATTTCTGTCACCAGATCGTATTCTGCATCGCGCGTCATTTTCATCGAATAGGCGTTGAGCGCGTCATAGTCGAAGAAGCCCTTGAAGATGTCGTCCAGGCAATAGCGCAGGATGTTATCCAGCAGGATCATTGGCTTGCGTCGGCGGGGGGCTTCCGGCGGCAGATTGACGAAACGGGGCACTTTGTCGGACGGAATTTCCAGTAACGCATAATCGATGCGCGTACCGCGAATGATCTCCACCGCCAGATAGGTGTAATCGTCCTTCAGGAACTGCACCAGATTGGTGTCGTGATTGATCAGGATCGGCGTGATGTGCTGGCGCAAATGATGCTTGAAGTATTGCCGCAGCCAGATTTGCTGGTTCTCTGACACCTGGCGCTCGTTGATCAGGAAGATTTGGTTGCGCGCCATCTCCAGCAGTAGATCGTTGTACAGGCTGTCGAACTCCTGATCGGTCTTCAGCACCTTGGCCTGAATTTTTTTCAGCAAATGACGTGAAGCGCCACCTGAACCCTGTTCTTCGCTGATCAAGATGCGCCGTTTCAGATCGGCAAAGCGGACTTTATAGAATTCGTCCAGGTTATTGGAGTAAATGCCCAGAAATCGCATGCGCTCAATCAAGGGATTGCTCTTATCTGCGGCTTCCTGCAACACGCGTTCATTAAAGGATAACCAGCTTAATTCTTTGTCGATGTAGAGCTTTTCCTGACCCATTGCTACTCCAGTTCAATTTTAGAAAAGGATCGGACTTATCGCCGAATACCGCTCTAGTGTCCTTCTTCATTATTGCGAGAGATTGACAACAATGTCCAACATATCTGCGGAGTTATCCCGCCGCATTGCCCGCCGCAAATTGTTATTCCTCCATCATGGCACCCGGTAACTTTGTCATGCAAACGTCACAAAACTGACATAAGATGCCCGGTTATCTTTGGGTGCAAGCCCGACAACGGAACCGACGACAGGCAAATGGCACAGACAACGCTTAACCAACATCCCCGGGATCGCCTGCGTGCGCACGTTGATCGTGGCGTACAAGGGGCCGTGACCGTCAGCGGGCTGCTGGTATTGATGACGCTGATGCTGATCTTTGTCTATCTCTTGCTTTCGGTTTTACCGCTGTTTAAACCGGCCTCGCTAGGCACTTCGCGCGTATTGCCAATGAGCTACAGCTCCCCAGCGCTGGCCATCGGGATGGACGTTCAGCAGCGTATTGGTTATCGCATCGATCGCCAGGGGGAAGGGCATTTTTATCCGTTGCAGGCACCGAGCAATAACCCTGCACAGCAAACGCTATTGAGCCAGCCTACATTATTGGCCCAGGCGGTTGGAGAGCGTGACCTGTTTGCTCTGGCGCGTGCGGATGGCAGATTGATGGTTGCCCAGGCCGATTTTGCACCGGCGGGCGGTGGTGAACCGCAGTGGCGCTTTCCGCTGGGGCAGGAGCCCTTGGCGTTTGATCCCCATGGGCATGCACTGACATTGCTAAGCCTGGCACAAGTCCGCCGCGGCAACTTCCTGCTGGCGGCGGTAACGGACGACAACCGGTTGCTGTTTGGGCGTTTCAGCCCGACGCTTCAGGGCCACCCCACGGAAATCCCTTTGGAAGCCGCGCCACAACAACTGTTGCTAACGCCGGATGGCCGCCAGCTTTATCTGTTAACCGGCAACCAACTGGCCCGCTATCAGATTGAAGGGGCACAGCCGCAGCTGCGAGAGACGCGAACCTTGGGTGAACATCTTCCCTATCGCCTGACGGCGTTGCCAGGGGGGAGCGCATTATTGATCCAGGCTGGCGACGGTAGCCTGCGTGAATGGTTTGACGTGGAGAAAAACCAGCGCTACCAGTTAGCACCGATACAGCAATTTGCCCATCAGACTACCACGCAGGAGTTGTTGGTCGCCGAGCCGTATCGGCGGGTATTCGCCACCTTGCAGCCGCAGGGCGAGTTCGCCTTGTTTTCCAGTATTCAGTCCAAGCCGTTGCTCAAGGACAAGCTTCCCGCCAACGTACAACAGATGGCGTTTGCCCCGCGTGGCGACGGTCTGTTGCTGGAAACGGCCCAGGGTTGGCAGCATTATGCTGTGGATAATCTCTATCCAGACGTCACCTGGCGTTCACTGTGGCAGCGGCTGTGGTATGAGAACTACCCTGAGCCGGCCTATGTGTGGCAATCCACCTCGGGTGAAGATAGCTACCAGGCTAAATTCAGCCTGATGCCGGTGATCTTTGGCACCTTCAAGGCGGCGGCGTACTCCATGTTATTCGCCATCCCGCTGGCGTTGGCCGGGGCGATTTATACCGCCTGCTTTATGTCGGCAGGGTTAAGGCGGGTCGTCAAACCGGCGGTCGAGGTGATGGGCGCGTTGCCAACGGTGGTGATTGGGCTGGTGGCCGGTATCTGGCTGGCACCGATGATCGAGCGTTATCTGCTGGCCGTGTTGGCTTTGCCGTTCTTGTTGGCAGGGGGCGTGCTGTTATGCAGTTGGCTGGTTAACCGATTTACGAGGCGGCCTTGGTCACCGGGTTGGGATTTACTGTTGCTGTTACCGGTGGTGGTGCTGACCGTTTGGCTGGCGCTTGCCGTAGGACCCTGGCTGGAGCTTAAGCTGTTTGCTGAACCGCTGCATTTCTGGTTGGGTGAGGACTTCGATCAGCGCAACACGTTGGTGGTGGGCGTGGCGATGGGCTTCGCACTGGTGCCGATTATCTTTTCGCTGGCAGAGGATGCGTTGTTCAGCGTGCCAGCCTCGCTTAGCCGGGGTTCATTGGCCCTGGGGGCCACCCAGTGGCAAACCGTATTGCGCGTGGTGTTGCCTTCCGCCAGCGCCGGTATTTTCTCTGCGCTGATGATCGGTTTTGGCCGCGCGGTGGGGGAAACCATGATCGTGCTGATGGCCACCGGCAACACGCCGCTGATCGACGGCAGCCTGTTCCAGGGCTTACGGGCGATGGCGGCCAATATCGCCATCGAAATGCCAGAGGCCGTCACGGGCAGCAGCCATTATCGGGTCCTGTTCCTGACCGCGCTGGTGCTGTTTATCTTTACCTTTGTGTTTAACACGCTGGCGGAGGCGGTACGTTTACGCTTGCGTAAGCGCTATACGCTGAACCAGGAGACACCATGAGAAGCTGGGTGAAAAGCGGCTCCCCGTGGATTTGGCTGACGGCGGCATCGGTGGCCATCAGCCTGCTGGCGCTGATCGGCATTTTACTGCTGCTGGCCGGGCAGGGGACACGTTATTTCTGGCCCAGCCCAGTCTATCAGTTCGAGCTGAATCAGACGGCCGCAGGCCCGGTATCGGTGGTGGGTGAGCTATATCAACGGCAGACGATCTCGCGCCAGCAATTGCAAGACGCCGGTGTTGCGTTGCCACCAGGGGAAGCTCAGAGCTTTATCCGCTACCTGATCAAAGTGGGGAACCGGGAAAGCGAAGGGCAGGATTTCCGTACTTTGCTGGCCAGTGACGTCAGTAGAATGACTACCCCTCGCGATTTATTGGTGTTGGAGCGTAACAGCAATGGCACCGCGTACGGCTACCTGGCTGGCTTACTGGAAGATGGTCAACCATTGACCGGCAGCGATCTGAGCCAGGCGTTGCAACAGCGCTTGCCGCAGATTGCTGCGCTGACGCGACAGGCGCGTGATATTCAGTTCCGCGACATGGCACGGATTAACGAACAGTTTGAGCATTTACGCCTGCATGAAAAGAGTCTGCAGCGTGAGAATAAGCTGGATGCGCGCTGGCAAGCCTCTATCCGTGCCGAGCGGCAGGAGTTGCAACGCCAATACCGCCAGCTTGCAGGCAAACTGCAAGGGTTGGAACGCGATCGCCAGCGTGATGCCTTGCTGCTGCGCGACATGCATGGGCAGGTTCATACCATTCCCCTGAGCCAGGTGCGCGATGCCTGGTATCCGAACGACATGAGCAGCGGGCAGAAGCTGGCGCATTGGACCAAGCAAGTACAAAAATTCCTGACCGACAGCCCGAGGGAAGCCAATACCGAAGGGGGCGTGTTCCCGGCGATCTTTGGTACCGTGTTGATGGTGATCCTGATGTCGATCGTGGTGATGCCGTTTGGCGTGATTGCCGCCGTCTATCTGCACGAGTATGCCGGTAATAATCTGCTGACGCGGCTGATCCGCATCTCCGTAGTGAATCTGGCGGGGGTGCCATCGATCGTCTACGGCGTATTTGGTCTGGGGTTCTTTGTCTATATGGTAGGGGGGTCGCTCGATCGGCTGTTTTATGCCGACTCCTTGCCGAACCCGACGTTCGGCACACCGGGCGTACTGTGGGCCGCATTGACCCTGGCATTGCTGACCTTGCCGGTGGTGATTGTCGCTACTGAAGAAGGGTTGTCGCGTATTCCCGTTTCGTTGCGCCAGGGATCATTGGCTCTGGGAGCCACCCGGGCGGAAACTCTCTGGCGGATCGTGCTGCCGATGGCGGCACCGGCGATGATGACAGGCCTGATCCTGGCCGTAGCACGTGCGGCGGGGGAAACGGCACCGCTGATGCTGGTTGGCGTAGTGAAATCGGTACCGGTGCTGCCGGTGGACGATATTTTCCCCTATTTGCACCTGGAACGTAAATTCATGCACCTGAGCTTCCAGATCTACGATATGGCATTTCAGAGCCCCAGCGTAGAAGCAGCGCGGCCACTGGTGTTTGCCACGGCATTCCTGCTGGTGTTAATTGTCGTTGGGTTGAACCTGACGGCAATGGGTATCCGGCATTCGCTAAGGGAACGGTATAAAGCATGGTCGCAATAACAAGGTTAAATCTTTTGGGGAGTGCCAAATGAGTCTGATAACGCCGGGCAGCCTACCTCGGTTGGACGTCCAGCATCTTGCCGATGAGCATACCGCGCTGGCGGTCAACGGCCTGGATTTGTTTTATGGTGACAAGCAGGTGCTGCACAATATTTCGCTGCGTATTCCCAAACACCGGGTGACGGCGCTGATCGGTCCTTCTGGCTGCGGCAAGTCGACGCTGTTGCGCTGCTTTAATCGCATGAACGATCTGGTGGATCGCTGCCGGATTGACGGCGAACTGCAACTTAATGGCGAAACCATTTCCGGCCCGCAGATTGACGTTGCCGCTTTGCGGCGGCGCGTGGGCATGGTATTTCAGCGGCCAAACCCGTTCCCGAAATCGATCTACGAAAATGTGGTTTACGGCCTGCGCTTACAGGGCGTCCGTGACAGGCGCATTCTGGATGAAGCCGTGGAGCGATCCTTACGTGCCGCCGCGCTGTGGCATGAGGTGAAAGATCGGTTACGGGAAAATGCGTTCCGCCTATCCAGCGGCCAACAACAGCGGTTGGTGATTGCACGGGCGATCGCGGTTGAACCGGAAGTGTTGCTGCTCGATGAACCGACCTCTGCGCTGGATCCGATTTCCACCTTAACCATCGAGGAATTGATTTCGGTGCTGAAACAGCGCTACAGCGTGGTGCTGGTGACCCACAACATGCAGCAGGCCGCGCGGGTTTCCGACTATACGGCGTTTATCCACCAGGGGACGCTGGTGGAATATAACGATACCGACGCGATTTTCACTTCGCCACGCCAACGCCGTACAGAGGATTACATTACTGGCCGCTATGGCTGACGGGCGAGGAGCTTAATTGGCATGCTTGCTCGACTGCGGGGTCGGTTGTTCCTGTTGTTCAGGTTCAACCTTTTTCAGTGCGGTCACTTTTGCCTGAGCGGGCTGGGCCTGTGGAGGCGTTTTTTGCATCAACTGCGATTGGCCAATAAACAGGCCGCCTTTCTCGATGGAGATTTCGTCGGCGAAAATATCACCGCGCATGCTGCCCTTCGGCTGGATTGACAGCGAGTCGGCGAAGCAACGGCCTTCAACGGGGCCATTGATCATGATTTGCTGGGCGCGGATCTCGCCTTTGACATGGCCGCTGGTTTCAATGCGCACCATGTGGCTGCAAATGATGTTTCCCTCAACCCGGCCTTCGACAATGATATTGCCATCGCCTTCGATCACACCGGTGAACAGCGCACCATTGGAGATAAAGGTGTCCTTCTTGGCACGGATTGGCTTGATGGCGTCGGCAACTTCAGGCAGGGCGTTTGGCTCAGAGTGAGCAGCCGGCTGAGGCACGGGCTGATCGATCAGCTCCTGCGCTTTTTCCTCATTAACGGCTTTATTTTTCTTATTGAATGACAGCATTTGATCCATCCTTGTTATTTTGTAGATAAACGCCAGCGTAGCCAACAGTGCCAGGACCAAGGCGGCCAGCAGCGCGCGTTTTAAGTAGATACCGGTGAAGCTGATCCCTGTCAGCCAGAGAACGATGGACAGTGTCCATAATCCCCATATACACCATAATAAGTTGTAATTACGCATGTTTTTCAGGCCGTTAGAAGTCCATTCGCCGCGAAAGTGCGGGATGCCAGGCGGCAGCCAGCGTGACGGTTCCTGCAGGGCTATCCGTAGTAGCGAGTGATGATACCTAATAATGCGAGCTAATTCACCACTCGCTTGGCCAACCAAGGATATTCTCAAAGGGTCACAAAAATTGACTATTTATATGATTTTTAATGTTAAATAGATTTTTTGCATGAATATGGGGGTGCGGACACACTCTGTCAAACAACTGAACGACATTACTCCGGCAACCGGCGTAAGATGGCTGGTCACTCACATCTGGAGGTTGTATGTCTTTATCGATTTATGCCCATTCCCCATTACAGTTTGTCCGTGGTTTGCAGATCCTGTCGGCGTTACTGAAAAAAGGTGAGCAGTTCTTGCAGCAGAAGCAGCAGGCTGAAAGCGTGCTGTTAGAAGCTCGACTGGCGCCAGATATGTTTCCACTGCTGCGGCAAGTACAAATTGCCAGCGATGCTGCCAAAGGCGCAGTGGCCAGATTAGCCGGGCAGGAAGTACCGTCCATGCCGGATAACGAAGCCAGCTTTGCCGAACTGTACCAGCGTATCGAAAAAACCATCGCCTATGTGCAGGGCTTCCAGGCGGCAGATTTTGCCGAGGCCGATGACCGCAATATTGAGATTAAAAGCAAAACGCGTGACTTCCACTTCACCGCGCAAGATTTCCTGCTGACTTTCGCCATCCCCAACTTTTATTTCCACCTGACCACCGCCTATAACATCCTGCGTAATCAGGGTGTGGAAGTGGGGAAATGGGATTATCTGGGCGCGAAGTAATTCTGCATCTTTCGGGGAGAATAATATCTCCCCGATTGGCTGTTATTTGATCAATGGCTTATCACCAGACTGGGCCGTCTTGAACTTCGCTAAATACTGCGGCTGGAAGATGCACATGCGCAGCACGGTGCGGTATGCACCGCTAACGAAGAATTCGTCAATCAATTCGCCTTCGACCTCAAAGCCCAGCTTGCTGTAAATATGGATCGCCTTCGGGTTTTCTTTATCGACGATCAAATACAGCTTATACAGGTTAAGTACCGAGAAGCCGTAGTCCATCGCCAGTTTGGCGGCGGTGCTGGCGTAGCCTTTGCCCTGATGCGCCGGATCGATGATGATCTGGAATTCGGCGCGGCGGTGGATATGGTCGATCTCTACCAGTTCAACCAGCCCGACCTTGGCCCCTTCATGCTCGATGATAAAACGCCGTTCGCTCTGATCGTGAATGTGTTTATCGTACAGATCGGAGAGCTCGACAAAGGCTTCATAAGGTTCTTCGAACCAGTAGCGCATGACGCTGGCGTTGTTATCCATCTGGTGAACAAACGCCAGATCTTCCCGCTCCAGCGGGCGCAGCCTGACGTTGGTGGTACTCGACATACATTCTCCTAGGTATCAGTAATCTGGCAAAAGTATAACCCCAGGAGCAGATTCAAGGCGAAAAAAAACGGCGCCGTGAAAGGCACCGTTTAGATTGCGGTTAAATTGCGGATCAGTCGGCGGCATAACCTTGCGCTGGCAGGCGTTCATCGTCCAGCCAGGCGGCGTTATCGCGCATTGCCAGCCGCCCTTCGATAAACCAGCTCACCACCAGAGGATATATGGTGTGTTCCTGGGTCTGCACCCGCTCAATGATCTCATCTTCCTCGTCACCGGGGAAGATCGGTACCTTGGCTTGCAGGATCACCGGGCCACCGTCGAGCTGCTCCGTGACGAAATGCACCGAAGTGCCATGTTCGGCGTCGCCGTTGTCGATAGCCTGACGATGGGTATGCAACCCAGGGTATTTCGGCAGCAGGGAAGGGTGGATATTCAGCATGCGCCCGGCATAGTGCTGCACAAAGGCGTTGCTGAGAATGCGCATATAACCGGCCAGCACCACCAGATCGGGTTGGTATTGGTCGATAGCCTGCGCCAACGCGGCGTCAAAGGCTTCGCGATCGGCAAAGGCTTTGGCATCCAGCGCTTGAGCGGCAATGCCAGCCTCTTCGGCACGCTGCAGGCCATAAGCCTGCGCGTTATTGCTGAATACCGCCACGATAGTGGCGGCAATCCGGCCCTGTTGGCAGGCATCGATCAGTGCTTGGAGATTACTCCCCTGGCCGGAGACCAACACCACAATCTTTTTCATCACTGGATGACCACTTGTTGTTCGTCAGAAGAAGCGGTCAGTTTACCAATCTGCCAGGCTTTTTCACCCGCGGCGGTCAATATTGCGATGGCTTTTTCTACCGACTCCTGTGGCAGCGCAATCACCATACCGACACCGCAGTTAAAGGTACGGTACATTTCATGACGGCTCACGTTGCCTGCCTGCTGCAACCAACTAAACACGGCAGGCCACTGCCAGCTCGACTCGTCGATCACCGCCTGCATCCCTTCTGGCAACACACGTGGGATATTTTCCCAGAAGCCGCCACCGGTCAGGTGAGCAATCGCGTGCACTTCCACTTTCTCGATCAATTCCAGTACCGATTTGACGTAAATCCTGGTCGGCTCGAGCAGATGATCTGCCAGCGGTTTGCCTGCCAGGTCAGTGGTGGTGGGGTCGGTCTTGCTCACTTCGAGGATCTTGCGCACCAGCGAATAACCGTTGGAGTGCGGGCCTGAAGCGCCCAGAGCGATCAGCGCATCGCCGGACTGTACTTTGCTGCCGTCGATGATTTCGGATTTCTCAACCACGCCCACGCAGAAACCAGCGACGTCATAGTCTTCACCGTGGTACATGCCGGGCATTTCGGCGGTCTCGCCACCCACTAACGCACAGCCGGACTGTTTACACCCTTCGGCAATCCCGGTGATCACGCTGGCGGCGGTATCCACATCCAGCTTGCCGGTAGCGAAGTAATCGAGGAAGAACAAGGGTTCAGCGCCCTGAACCACCAGATCGTTAACACACATCGCCACCAGATCGATACCGATGGTGTCGTGGCGTTTTAAATCCATCGCCAGACGCAGCTTGGTACCCACGCCGTCGGTGCCGGAAACCAGTATCGGCTCGCGGTATTTTTGCGGCAACGCGCACAGGGCGCCAAAACCGCCCAGTCCACCCATCACTTCCGGGCGGCGGGTCTGTTTCACTACACCTTTGATGCGGTCTACCAATGCGTTGCCAGCATCGATATCGACACCTGCGTCTTTATAGCTGAGAGAGGTTTTGTCGGTCACTGCGCGATCCCCACGACGGTTTGCGGTTTGAGAACGGTGCTTCCGGCGGTGGTGCCGGAACCAGGCGCGGCAATTCTAACAGCGCAAGCAAACGTTTGCGAGAACCATGTGAGCCCGCTCGAACTTTTCGTCTTCTATACTGTTGATCACGCTTTTGTTGATCTCGATCCGGCTATTGGTAGTGGCGTCGGAAGCAAAAGGCGGTATAATCCGGCGATTTTTTTGGCCGTCAACCACCTTAATAGGAGAAAAATGATGAAGATCGTTGAGGTGAAACACCCGCTGGTTAAGCACAAGCTTGGTCTGATGCGCGAACACGATATCAGCACCAAACGCTTTCGTGAGCTGGCTTCTGAAGTGGGTAGTTTGCTGACCTATGAAGCGACCGCCGATCTGGTGACAGAGAAAGTTACCATCGAAGGTTGGTGTGGGCCGGTTGAAGTTGAGCAGATTAAAGGGAAAAAGATTACCGTAGTGCCAATCCTGCGTGCCGGTCTGGGCATGATGGAAGGGGTGCTGGAGCACGTACCGAGCGCTCGTATCAGCGTGGTTGGGGTTTATCGTGATGAAGAAACCCTGGAGCCGGTCCCTTATTTCCAGAAACTGGTTTCCAACATTGACGAGCGCATGGCGCTGGTGGTTGACCCAATGCTGGCTACCGGTGGTTCGATGATCGCCACTATCGACCTCCTGAAGAAAGCCGGTTGTAGCAGCATTAAGGTGCTGGTGCTGGTCGCCGCTCCTGAAGGGATCGCCGCGCTGGAGAAAGCGCATCCAGATGTTGAGTTGTATACCGCTTCGATCGATCAATGTCTGAATGACAAAGGGTACATCGTGCCTGGCCTGGGTGATGCAGGCGATAAGATATTTGGTACCAAATAATAAATAAGCCGACCTGAGAGTCGGCTTTTTAATGCCCTTTGGATTGCCAACCCTGACAATCCATTGAGCATTGATCACCAAGCCAACACAACTGATATTAACTCAGAGGAAAAACACCCCATGACCCGTCGCGCCATCGGCGTTAGTGAACGCCCGCCGCTGTTCCAGACCATCCCACTCAGCTTCCAGCATTTGTTTGCCATGTTCGGGGCCACCGTGCTGGTGCCGATCCTGTTCAAGATCAACCCGGCGACGGTACTGCTGTTTAACGGCGTGGGGACATTGCTATATCTGTTTATCTGTAAGGGCAAGATACCGGCCTATCTGGGCTCCAGCTTTGCGTTTATTTCACCGGTGTTGCTGCTGTTGCCGCTGGGGTATGAGGTTGCACTGGGTGGCTTTATCATGTGCGGCGTGCTGTTCTGCCTGGTCGCGCTGATCGTCAAGAAGGCCGGAACCGGCTGGTTGGATGTGATGTTTCCGCCTGCGGCGATGGGCGCAATCGTTGCCGTCATCGGTTTGGAGCTGGCGGGCGTGGCGGCCAACATGGCCGGGCTGTTACCGGCGGAAGGCA
The DNA here is from genome assembly GCF_015673035.1 of Serratia sp. Res13-Sevr-LER1-36-b. Taxonomy (NCBI): domain Bacteria; kingdom Pseudomonadati; phylum Pseudomonadota; class Gammaproteobacteria; order Enterobacterales; family Yersiniaceae; genus Serratia; species Serratia sp. Res13-Sevr-LER1-36-b. The sequence continues at coordinate 283,408 of NZ_JADACK010000023.1, forward strand.
CCTCCGCAGACAGCACGACCATCACTATTTCACTGGTGACGCTGGGTGTTACCGTATTAGGCTCGGTGCTTTTCCGCGGTTTCCTGGCGATTATCCCGATCCTGATTGGTGTGTTGGTAGGCTATGCGCTGTCGTTCTTTATGGGCGTGGTGGATCTGACGCCAATCCGTGACGCACACTGGTTTGCCTTGCCGACCTTCTATACGCCGCGCTTTGAGTGGTTTGCCATCTTCACCATTCTGCCTGCGGCATTGGTGGTAATTGCTGAGCACGTTGGTCACCTGGTAGTCACGGCAAACATCGTTAAAAAAGATCTGCTGCGCGATCCTGGCCTCCACCGCTCAATGTTTGCCAACGGGATTTCCACCGTGATCTCCGGCTTCTTCGGCTCTACGCCTAACACCACCTATGGTGAGAACATCGGTGTCATGGCCATTACCAAGGTTTACAGCACCTGGGTGATCGGTGGAGCAGCAATTCTGGCCATTCTGCTTTCTTGCGTAGGCAAGCTGGCGGCGGCGATCCAGGTGGTACCGGTGCCGGTAATGGGCGGTGTTTCCCTGTTGCTGTATGGCGTGATTGGCGCTTCGGGTATCCGCGTATTGATCGAGTCCAAGGTGGATTACAACAAGGCGCAGAACCTGATCCTGACCTCGGTGATCCTGATTATCGGCGTTAGCGGCGCGAAAGTGCATATCGGTGCAGCGGAGCTGAAAGGTATGGCATTGGCGACCATCGTCGGTATCGGTCTAAGCCTGCTGTTCAAATTGATTAGCCTATACCGCAAGGAAGAAGAAGTGATCGATGTGCCAGAAGAGCGACTGGACCAAAAATAATCGGCAAAGCTCTATTAGCTTGCTGATAGAGCGGGCCTGCTGATGATTGTGCCAATATTATTCACCTTAACGGTGGGAATATTGGCTTCATGGCCAGGCGATGTTTCTTGAGTGCTTCTAGGTCCACTATAGCCTGCTTGCTGCAGGCTATAGGCACGGATAATTGGGCAACAGGCAAGTACTTCTGCCAACGGTTGCCTGGTTATAACCGATTACAGTAAAAAACCGGAATATCGGTTTCATAGATAAAGTACCCTTGCTTACCTGCCGGGCGTATGGTGTAGCCTGACAAACTGTTTATTTTAGAAAAAACATCTGGCACAATGCGTTTTTCGATATTTTCAGGGATGGTGTCTCTGGCATATTTATTGATATAGAGGGTTTTAAAAAAATACAAACCATTATCGTCAACTTGGTAGCTGACGATGATATCACGTCTGATAAAGTAAGTGTTCTTCCCATCATTAAAGTTTGCAGTTATTGAGAACTTACCTCTTCCATCATCTTTATCGCTGTCGCCTTTTAAATTTATAATTATATTGTAGTTGGCGACTACTTCGGGGTTGGGTTTGTAAAATTTGTAATAAAGTTTAGTTTCGCAAGAGATAGTTTCTGTTTTGTTTTCCAAATAAAATAAGTAATACGCAGCGGCCAAAATAGCACTGGTCAAAATTACTAATGGAATAATGAATTTAGTTTTCATAGCCAGTCCAATGATATGATTTACAATTACTTCTAGCATTACCATCAATGCGATTATCACATAAGAAAATTGATTCTCTTTTTATTTCGGTATTTACAAAATAATACAAAGACTGGCTCTCTACGTTATTGCACTGTATGTTGTGAGTGTCAATTCTTGATTTGATATATGAGAGAGTGAGTTTCCCATCTTCTCCATAAATATCACAATGTTGATACTTCCCTATTAATGTGTAATCGACCTCTAAAGGTTCTTTGGCGTTGTAAATATAAATTGATGAGCCAATAATGAGGATGAAAACCATCGCCATAAAATAGATGCTGCGTTTTTTTATAAAACCGGTTTTTTTCTTTGGTAACTCATTGATTATTAATACCGGTTGTTCTTCCACCTGTTGCTGTTGTTCTTGATGATCTTCTTGTTTTACGTATTCAACTTCATCCTGAAAGGGCTCAATAGTAAATTCTTGCGGGATATTGAACCCGGAGCGCGGAGTTGTTTTAATAATATTTTTATCTAACCCTAGTGAGCAAAGGTGTTTTCTCAGGATATAGATGTGCTGATATAGAGTATTAGTGCCTACAATAACGCCTTTCTGTCCCCAAATATCATCGATAAGCTCATCTGGAGAGACAATTTGATGTTCGGCATCAATGAGTTTTTGTAAACATTTAGCCGCAGGGTTAGAAAGCTTTACTTTTACTTCTGGCTCATTAAGGTTGAAAACTTCCCCGTGATCAATATTGTAAACTATCTTTTTATCTATCAAATAGTAACCAACCATCTCAATCCTCTGAGTAATGAATGCCACCCATAAGGATAGGATTATTCCCAGCGCATGTAAAGTCTTATCCCGATTTAGTATAATCCGCCGCAAACTCATTGCCCAATGCGGGGGGCATATAAGATGAAAAATCCGAGCGGGTTTAGTGTCGGTTACTCGGAAGTATTCTGACTGGCGACGTACGTCCTGAGCATTCCCCCCTGCGCTACATGCAAAGTACGATCTTGATACTGGAAGCCCCCGTTTTGCTCTGCTTTCGCAAATGCATATTCTGCTGACTAAGTCGGCGTGTCCCAAAAGACTTTAAATTATCCATCATCACGCTGATAGACAACTTAGGCGGGTAGCCAAGCGGGCGCAGTAAATGCTGCGCCCATACAGAGCAACTCTGTTTATTGATTGGCGGGCTGGGCCGGTTGTTCGGGTTTACCGTCGGCTTGTTGAGCCTTATTGTCCATGCTGTTCTTGAGCTGCTCGGTTTTTGCCTTGGCCTGTTGCGCCAGATCGTTCGCTCCGTTAATTGCATCGGCCTTGATGTTTTTGGCTTGATCGATCAACTGCTGGCTTTGTTTGTCTGCATCCTGTTTGATCGCGGCGGCCTTGGCCTTGGCATCATCAGTGAGGGCATCTGCCTGCTTGGCGGCGTCATCTTTAATGGCGGAAGCCTGGTCCTTCAACTGTTCTGTCTGGGCCGCCGCGGCCTGTTTGATCTCTTCCGCTTTAGCCTTGGCATCGTCGGTCAGTTGATCCGCTTTCTTTTCCGCCGCATCTTTCATTTGTTCGGCACTGTCTTTGGCCTTATCCAGATGGGAATCGACCTTGGCATCATCGCAGCCCACCAGCAGTAAACCTACCATTGAGGCCAATAGCACTTTATTCCACGCTTTCACGGTCTAACTCCTTTCGGTCATCTTCAATTTGTGCGATTTATCTTAGAACAGCTTTGCCGTATAAGACAAATTTGGCAACTAAATTGCGTTGTTCTCATGGCGGGTTCAACAGCGGTTGCTTTCTGTGGTAGACTCTTCGCGTTTTCCTGCCAGTTTTGGTTGAGGTGCTTTTCTGAATACGCCGGCACAGCTTTCACTGCCACTTTATCTACCCGATGATGAAACTTTTGCCAGTTTTTATCCGGGTGAGAACCCATCCTTGTTAGCCGCGATCCAATCCGCAGTCCGTCAGGAGCATGGTAGCTACATCTATTTCTGGTCACGCGAAGGCGGGGGACGCAGCCATTTGCTGCATGCGGCCTGTGCCGAACTCTCGCAGCGTGGCGAAGCGGTAGGCTATGTGCCCCTGGATAAGCGCGCCTATTTTGTGCCCGAAGTGCTGGACGGCATGGAACAGCTGGCGTTGGTCTGCATCGATAACATCGAATGCATTGCCGGTGATGAGGAATGGGAAATGGCGATTTTCAATCTCTATAACCGCATTCTGGAAACTGGCCGCACCCGCCTGTTTATCACTGGCGATCGTCCGCCGCGCCAGCTAAATCTGCATTTGCCGGATCTGGCCTCGCGCCTGGATTGGGGGCAGATCTACAAGCTACAGCCACTGTCGGACGAAGAGAAACTACAGGCGTTGCAGTTGCGCGCCAAACTGCGTGGTTTCGAGCTGCCGGAAGACGTGGGCCGTTTCCTGCTCAAGCGTCTGGATCGTGAAATGCGCACGCTGTTTATGACGCTCGATCAGTTGGATCGCGCGTCGATCACGGCACAGCGCAAGCTGACCATTCCGTTTGTGAAGGAAATCCTGGGGTTGTAGCCCGTCACCACGCTTTAGATTATTCAGCCTTCGTGCAATAACGCGCTGCGGAATGACAGGATGTGAGCCTGTGCAGCGCTGGCGGCGGCGTCGCTGTCCTGTGCGGCCAACGCGCTGATAATCGCCCGGTGTTCATCGATAACTTCCTGCATATGCCCTTCTCGCGACAGCGTGCTGGCCCAGAAACGTTGAGCTCTGGCGTGCAGTACGCTCAGAATATCCGTCAACATGTTATTCCCGGCAATCTGCGCTAGCTCCTGATGGAACTGATGATCCAGCGTCATCATCCTCACCCGGTCACGATCCAAGCAAGCGGCTTCGATCTGCTGGTTCAGCGCGTTCAGCGCGGCAACCTGTGGCTGGGTGATCTTGGCACTGGCCAGGCGCATACACAGCATTTCATTGGCCAGCCGGACATCAATCAACTCTAACGCATCGTCTATCGACAGCGGCGAGACCATCACCCCTTTGCGCGGGATCACCTGCAGCAAGCCCTCATTCGCCAGACGGTGGATCGCCTGATTGATCGGCGTTCTGCCCATATCCAGCTCACCCATTACCTGCGCGGTATTGAGGTATTCACCCGGTTTGTAACTTAACGTCACCAATGCCTGCTTGAAGCGGCGGTAAGCCACTTCATTGAGCGACAAACCGGCTTCCTCTGCTACCGGGAACCCTCGATCTTCTGCGTCAATGGTCTTCACATACTACTCCTGCAAGAAGAAATTTTTAGACATGGTACACAAAAACGTCACATGACAGTCGCTTAGTTGTTAACTGAAGATATAGTGAAATTTCACACCATTTTAACCAAAGGGACACAATTGCCATGAGGCTGACCTTTACTTTACCAGAAACCTGTAGTGCCAAGACGTTGGATGCTGACATCGATCATCTGGTCATCGCTGGCTGGACCGGTCGTGATTATAAGGCAATTCAACATCATATCCAGGAGCTTGCCGAACTGGGTGTCCCTCAACCCAGCAGCGTCCCGCTGTTTTACCGTGTGGCGGTTAATCAACTTAGCCAAGGCGATTGCATCGAAGTGATCGGCGAGGCGACCTCCGGCGAAGCGGAACCGCTCATTTTCAGCCATGGCGGCGAGCTGTATGTCTCATTAGCGTCCGATCATACCGATCGTCAGTTGGAAGTACACAGCGTAGCACTGTCCAAGCAGATCTGCGTTAAACCGGTAGCGCGTGCTGCCTGGCCGTTACACGAAGTGAGCGATCACTGGGACTCCTTGATCCTGCGTTCATGGGTTAAGGAAAATGGCGCGTTTCAGCTTTATCAGCAGGGGACTCTCGCCAGCCTGCGCACTCCCGGTGATTTGCTCGAACGCTATCTTGGTGGGCAGCAACTGCCAGAAAGCGGCATGGCGCTTCCCCTGCTACCGAGTGACGGGCTGGCAATGACCTGTGGCACGGTCGCGGCGATTGGGGGGATCCGACCATCAGCCGAATTCCGTATGGAACTGGTGGATGAGGTGTTGGGGCGCACCATCGCCCATAGCTATCGCAGTATCGAACTGCCGGTGGTGGCGTGATGGCTAAGTTAACGCTTGTGCAGGCCGCAGCCGGGTTGGCCAGTGGAGAGTTTACTTCCAGGCAGTTGATCGCCGGTGCCTTGGCGCAGATCGCCGATCCGCAAGGGGAAGGGGAGCGTACTTTTACTCAGGTGTATGCCGATTGGGCACAACAGCAGGCGCTGGCGGCTGACCAACGTCGTGCAGTAGGCAAACCGCTGTCCCCTTTGGATGGCGTGCCGGTTTCGATCAAAGACCTGTTTGACGTGAGCGGGCAGGTGACTACCGCCGGTTCTTGGGTGCTGGCTGATGCTGCGGTGGCCAAGAAGCACGCTGCGACAGTGGAGCGTCTGTTGCAGGCGGGAGCGGTGGTGATCGGTAAAACCAACATGACCGAGTTCGCCTACTCCGGGCTGGGACTCAATCCGCATTTTGGTACCCCTGCAAATCCCTGGGATCGGGCCGCCCGCCGTATCCCCGGTGGATCGTCTTCCGGTGCGGCGGTCGCGGTAGCTGACGGTATGTGCTGCGGTGCTGTTGGCAGTGATACCGGGGGATCGGTACGTATTCCGGCCGCTTTCTGTGGCTTGACCGGTTATAAGCCTACCGCCCGTCGAATGGCCAGCGGTGGACTGCTGCCGTTGTCGCCGTCGCTGGACTCTATTGGGGTGATTGCTCATGACGTTGCCAGCTGTATCGCACTGGATGCGGCGATCGCCGAGCAAGCGCTACGGCCTGAGTCACAATCCTTGGAGAGTGCACGTTTTGCCGTCCCGCAAACGTTAGTGCTGGATAGCTTGGACGAAGAGGTTGCAGCGGCGTTTGAGCGCACCTTGAAACGTTTGGCCCAGGCCGGTGCGCAGATTGAAGCTATCCCTTGCAGCGAATTCGCAGAATTGGCAGAGATCAATGGTGCCGGTGGTTTTACGGCACTGGAGTCTTGGCATTGGCACCAGCCGTTGATTGCCGAATATGCCGAGGGTTATGACCCCCGGGTGCTGTCACGCATTCGCCGTGGCCAGCCGTTGGGCGAGAGCGATCTTCAGCAGCTACGGCAGCTGCGTGCCAGTTGGCAACAACGGGTGACAGCCAAGGTGCAGGGTTTTGACGCCTTGCTGATGCCAACCGCGCCGTTGATAGCACCAACCATTGCCGAACTGGCAGAGGACGACGAAGCCTACTTTCGTGCCAACGGTGCCGCGCTGCGTAATCCTTCCGTCATCAACTTCCTCGACGGCTGTGCGTTATCACTACCCTGCCAGCGGCCAGGTGAGGCCCCCGTCGGCCTGATGGTGGCCGGGTTACCCATGCATGACCAGGCGCTGCTGGGTTGGGCGCTGGCAATCGAACGTTGCCTTGCCGGCGCGTGATTTTTCGGCAGGGTGCCACCTTGCCTTACTGACTCTACCAGGAGAATACCCATGATCGGTTCCCCGAACGGAATGCTGTTTGTTGCAACGGATGTCGCCGCGCAGGATGAGGCGGATTTCAATCAGTGGTACGACCGTGAACACGTGGAAGAGCGGGTGCGTGTTCCCGGTTTTCTATCCGGTACGCGCTATCAGGCGCTACAGGGTGGGCGCAAATACCTCGGGCTGTATAAAACCGCCTCTCTGGCCAGTTTTACCTCCCAGGCCTATCGCAACGCTTTTACCCAACAGACGCCGTGGTCGGTTGCCTGCCTGGGCAAGATGCGCGATCCCATGCGCCGGGTCTGCACGGTTGAAGCCGTCACCGGCCAGGGCAGTGGTAGCCATCTGAGCATCATCACGCTGGCAGTGAGTGAGCAGGATGTTCTGAAAAACGATGTTAAGCACCTGGGTTCCTTGTTGGCTGAACAGCCGGGTTTTGTGCGCAGCAGCCTGCTGTTGCCAAACGCCGAGCTCAGTTCACCGCTTCCGCAAGAGTCGCGGGAAAATCGTCAGCTGTTACCGATGGTATTGATCGAAAGCAGTAGCGCAGAGGCGGGGCAGCGGTTGAGTGAGCTGGCTTGCCACACGTTGAAAATCCCTGCTGGCGAGGAAGTGCATTACGCACTTGGCTGGCAACTGACCTCACAGGAGCTGGCATCATGAATACGTCCACCTCTGAAACGCCGATTGTGGACTTATCGGTGAAAGATCACGCCGTCGATCCTCCTAAAACCGGCAGGTTGGCGGCAGCCAGTTCGATAGGCACCGCGCTGGAGTGGTATGATTTCACCGTTTACAACATCATGGCGGCGTTGATTTTCAACCATGTTTTCTTCCCGTCATTCGATCCGTTGGTCGGCACCATTCTGGCGTTTTCCACTTATGCGGTCGGCTATGTTTCACGGCCCATCGGCGGCATCGTTTTTGGGCATCTTGGTGACGTACTGGGACGGCGTTTTGTGCTGGTTGCCACGCTGGTGATCATGGGCGTGACTACCACCCTGATGGGATTACTGCCCGGCTATGCAAGTTGGGGGATTTGGAGCCCGCTGTTGCTGGTGGCACTGCGCTTTATCCAGGGCATTGCGCTGGGTGGGGAATGGGCTGGAGCCGTGCTGCTTTCGATGGAACACGGTAAGCCACATCAGCGTGGGCGTAACGCCTCATTTGCGCAAGTTGGTCCCTCTTGCGGTTCGCTAATTGGCACCGGGCTGATCGCGTTGGTGACCATGGCGATGTCGGCAGACGATTTCCAACAGTGGGGATGGCGTATTCCGTTCCTGTTGAGCCTGGTGCTGGTGGTCTTTGGCCTGTGGTTGCGCCGTGGGGTCGGGGAAACACCGGCGTTCCTGAAATTGGAGGCGTCGAAGGATGTTACCCATTCGCCGATCCGCGAGGTTTTCACCCAACACCCACGTTCGCTGCTGATCGCCGGTGGTTCGCGCATTGGCTCCGACGTGTTGTACGCCTTGGTGGTGGTGTTTACCCTGACTTACGTGACTACGGTGCTGAACCTGCCACGGCCACTGGCCCTGACTGCCACCATGTTGGGGGCGATCGGCAACGCGATTACCGTACCGATGTTTGGCGCCTTATCCGATCGCTTAGGCCGCCGACCAGTGTATATCGGCGGGGCACTTGCGGGGATAGTCTGGGCTTTTGCCTTCTTCGTGTTGCTCGATAGCAGTCAACCGGTGTTGATTTGTACCGCAGTAGTGATTGGCTTGCTGATCCATGCGGCGATGTTCGGCCCGCAGGCGGCCTTCATCACCGAACAGTTCCCGACCAGGGTGCGCTATGCTGGTTCTTCGCTGGCTTATACTCTGGCGGGGATCGTGGGTGGTGGCTTTGCGCCGTTGATCATTGCTTCGTTATTCACTTCTTTTAACAGCACGCTGGCCATTTCGGCTTACGTTGTGCTGGCACTGCTAATTACCTTGTGGGCGCTGCTCGCTGCCCGGGAAACAGCGCATAAACCTTTGTAAATAAAGCCGCCGGGCGAATAACGCCCGGCTTGCCGTCACGGGATCACAAGATCTCCAGCACCTGCTCCGGTGGCCTGCCAATGCGGGCTTTGCCGCCTTTGACCACGATTGGGCGTTCGATCAGTTTCGGATTGCTCACCATCGCTTGCAGCAGTTGCTCTTCGCTCAGGGTTTCATCCGCCAGTTTCAGCTCCTTGTAGAGATCTTCTTTCTTGCGCATCAATTCGCGGGCTGAAGTGAAACCGAGCTCTTGCAACAGCTTTTTCAGCTCGGCGACGGAAGGCGGTGTATCCAGATACAGCACCACCTGCGGTTCGACACCGTGCTGTTCCAGCAGTGCCAATGTCTCACGGCTCTTTGAGCAGCGTGGGTTGTGATAAATAGTGACGTTTTTCAACTTTTCTCTTTCCTTGTTCAAATCAAGTGCGTTGGAACTTGCTGAAGGTTTTTTGCAACTGACGCAGTTGGTCAATCCGCGCGTCATAGCGAGCCTGTTTCAGGCTGCCCAGCTTTTGCAATGAGCTGGCGTTACTGAGCAAGCCTATCGCCTGATCCAGACGGCCAGCCAGCGCCATGCTTTCTGCCCGAGCGGAGAGTTCTTCATCACGTAGGCCCTGGGCGGCACTGGCCTGAGCCAACAGATCCCAGCCGTTCGGATCGTCCGGATGGGCAAAGGTATAACGGTTGAGAATTTTTGACGCTTGAGCGGGTTGATTGCCCTCAACGTAGGCGTTCGCCAGGTTGAGCAGCAACACCGGGTTATTGCTTTGCGCCGCGTTGACCGCCTCAAGGCGAGCAATGGCCTGAGCGGCCTTATTCTGACCCAGATCGATGTCGGTCAGCAGATCCAGCATCCAGACGTTTTTCGGTTCTTTTGCCAGCAGCGGCTGAATAAGATTGCGCGCTTCGTCGTATTTCTTGGCTTCATAGAACAGGATCGCCCGGCCATATTTGGCGGCTATTTGCTCGCGAATGTTGCCTTTGCTGTAAGTGTCCAGCAGGTCTTGGCTCAGACCATAGCCTTCCGAGCTGTACATGCCCAGCGTACGTACCCGCGCTAGCAGATAGTCCTGGCTGGATTGCACCAGATGGCGTGGCATTTGGTTGGCGCGGTTGCGGGCGTCCGAAAGCCGGCTGTCTGGCAACGGGTGCGTCAGCAGCATTTCCGGGGGTTTTGAGGCATAGCGGGACTGATCGGCCAGCCTTTGCAAGAAGTCTGGCATCGCTTCGGGATCGAACCCGGCGCGCTGCAATACCTGAATACCGATACGGTCGGCCTCTTGTTCATTTGCTTGGGTAAAGCTGATCATCCCCTGCTGCGTTCCCGCCAGCGTACCGCTCAGCGCCGCCATACCCATGGTTGGGTTGGCCATCGCCAGCAGGATAGAGCCCAGTGCGCCCACCCAGGTCAGTGGCGCGTTGCGTTGCTGGTCTTCCATTGCGCGGGCCAGGTGGCGCTGGGTCACGTGTGAGATTTCGTGCGCCAGGACCGAGGCCAGTTGGCTCTCGTTGTCGGTTTCACGGAACAGGGCCGAGTGCAGCACCACGTTGCCGCCGAAGAAGGCAAAGGCGTTGATCTCGTCGTTACGGACTAGAAAGAAGTGGAACGGGGTGCGTACCGAATAGGCGCTGGCGACCAGCCGGTTACCCAACTGGTTGATATACTGGGTCAATAGCGGATCGTTGATCAACGGGGCGCTAGCGCGTAGCTGCCGCACGTAAAAATCGCCCATGGTCAGTTCCTGGCCGATGCTCAACGTCCCCCCTGCGGAAGTCCCCATATCCGGCAGTTGGTCTTGCGTTTGGGCGTTAACCGGAGCCAACGCAGAGGTGCAAAGCGAGCCGAGCAGCAGGACTGTTAGCGCTGTTTTAGTCAACCGGATGGTCATAGTCAGGTCATTCCCTCAATAAAGTCATCAACTAAGACGCCAGCATCAGATAAGAGTTCTTCTTCCATGCCAGACTCTCCAGTACAATCATCGCGAAAGTGCGTTGGCTCACAAAAATACATTTTCAGGGGTTGTGCGCTTAAGCGGCAAAAACGCTATCACATCATAGCCAGCCACAACCCACATTGAAACGCCTGCGCGGTGATAACCGGGCTAAAATTATTTAAAAATCATGTCATACCCGCTCGGCTGCACAGGGATTAGCGAGCCTCACCCCCCCATTGATGGCATAAGGAGCAATCTCTGATGTTGGAGTTGTTATTACAGTGGTACCGACGTCGTTTCACCGATCCGCAGGCTATTGCGTTGCTGGTGATCCTGGTTGCCGGGTTCTGCATCCTTTATTTTTTGCACGGTATCTTGACCCCCTTGCTGGTTGCGTTGGTGCTTGCTTACCTGCTGGAATGGCCTACCGCGCGCCTTCAGCGCCTGGGATGCTCGCGTACCTGGGCGGCAAGTATCATGCTGATCGTGTTTGGCGGTATTGCCATGCTGTTGGTCTTCGTGGTCGCGCCAACCGCCTGGCAGCAGGGCATCAACCTGATGACCGATTTACCGGGCATGCTCAATCAGTTCTACAACTATGCGGCGACCTTGCCGACACGCTACCCGGCGCTGGTGGATGCGGGCATCATTGATATGATGGCGCAGAACCTGCGTGAACGCCTGTCGGGCATGGGAGAATCGGTGGTGAAATTCTCGCTGGCCTCACTGGTTGGGCTGCTGACTCTGGCCATCTATCTGATCCTGGTCCCTTTGATGGCGTTCTTCCTGCTGAAGGACAAAGAGCAGATGATCAATGCGGTACGCCGCGTGCTGCCGCGCAACCGTGGGTTGGCAGGGCAGGTATGGATCGAGATGAACCAGCAGATCACCAACTATATTCGCGGCAAGGTGTTGGAGATGGTGATCGTCGGGGTGGCGACCTATCTGGTGTTCTTCATCCTGGATATGCGTTATTCCCTGCTCTTGGCGGTGTTGGTCGGCCTCTCGGTGCTGATCCCATACATCGGCGCGGTGCTGGTGACGATCCCGGTGGTGGTGGTGGCCATGTTCCAGTGGGGCATTGGTGCCGACTTCTGGACGCTGATTATCGCTTATCTGGTGGTGCAAGGGTTGGATGGCAACCTGCTGGTGCCGATCCTGTTCTCCGAGGCGGTTAACCTGCATCCGCTGGTGATCATTCTCTCGGTGATTATCTTCGGCGGTCTGTGGGGGTTCTGGGGCGTATTCTTCGCCATCCCGTTGGCGACGCTGGTGAAAGCCGTGATCCACGCCTGGCCGGATGACATGCTGGTGGATGTGGGTGATGAGGTGAAGTGAGAAAAATAAAGCGCAGCAACCGATGCTGCTGCGCTTTACCCTTTACTGCTGCAGGTAGTTCAGAACGATTTCGTGGTGATTGGTGGTCTTGAAATCATCGAACACTTTTTCAACCTTGCCGTCGGTGCCGATCAGGAAACTGATACGGTGAATACCGTCATAGGTTTTGCCCATGAAGGTTTTCTCGCCCCAAACGCCAAACTGCTGAGCTACCTGATGATCTTCGTCGGATAGCAGCGTGAAATTGAGCAGTTCTTTCTCAACAAAACGCGAGAGCTTTTCGGGTTTATCGGTGCTGATGCCCAGCACTTCGACGCCCGCCTTTTTCAATTCATCCATGTTATCCCGTAACCCACAGGCTTGCACGGTGCAACCTGGCGTCATGGCTTTGGGATAAAAGTAAACCAGTACTCGTTGTCCCTGGAAGTCGGCCAAATTAATTTCCTCGCCATCCTGGTCGAGTAAACTAAATTTCGGCGCTGTATCACCGGCTTTCAATGGGCTCATAACTACTCTCCATCTCTCTCATCATGCTGTGGATAGTTCACCACGCTAATACTGCCTTGCGCATTCAATTCTGTACATAGGCGATAAAAGGCTTGTTCAATATTTGTTGCATCCTGGCCACCGGAACTGTGGGCGGTGATCTGAATATAGAGCTGCGAGGGCTGCTCACCTTTTGCTGGCTGAGTCCGTGACACCAGCTCGGCAATGTTCATCTGGCTCGAATCAAACAGGCCGGTAAACCGCTCGATGATATGCGGGGAGTCTTTTACCTCAACCTGTACCCAAACTGTAGCTGGCATTGGCGGTCTTTCTTGCGAGTTTGTGCGTTTCATCACGATCAGTAAATCCAGCTCGGCGCCTTTTTGCGGCAAAGTGGATTCGATCAGGGTAATCGCGTTCCAGCTACCTGAAAGCAGCATGATGAAGGTGAATTCTTCACCCAGCATGGCCAGACGGCTATCTTCGATATTGCACCCGCAGCTACTGACGTGGCGGGTGATGGCGTTGACGATACCGGGGCGATCGGCGCCCAGTGCGGTGATCACCAGATAGTGTTCATCAGGCTTAGGCAAAATGCAGCTTCCTGTCGTACTGAATGGGGTTACCATGGTAAACACAAAAAAAACCGCCTGCCAAGCGCTTAGACACGTTGTTTGCTTGCTTTTGGATAGGTGACAAAAGTACCATGGGTAACTTGTTTGTGAAGGGGACGGCCAATGTTTACGGGAAGTATTGTTGCACTGGTTACGCCGATGGACACCAAAGGTGCTGTCGATCGTGCGAGCCTAAAAAAACTGATTGATTATCATGTAGCCAGTGGGACTGCGGCGATCGTTTCCGTAGGAACTACCGGCGAGTCCGCCACGCTGCCCCATGACGAACATGTGGACGTGGTCTTGCAGACGCTGGAACTGGCCGCAGGCCGTATTCCGGTGATTGCCGGCACCGGTGCCAACGCTACCAGCGAGGCTATCTCACTGACGCAGCGTTTCAGCAATACCGGTGTCGTGGGCTGCCTGTCGGTCACGCCTTACTACAACAGACCGACCCAGGAAGGCCTGTACCAGCATTTCAAAGCCATTGCCGAAAGCACCGATCTGCCGCAGATCCTCTATAACGTGCCTTCACGCACCGGTTGTGACATGCTGCCGCCAACGATCGCTCGTTTGGCCAAAATTAAGAATATTGTTGCCGTTAAAGAGGCAACAGGGAACTTAAGTCGTGTTAGTCAGATCCAAGTGCTGGTTGATGATGAAGACTTCATTTTGCTGAGCGGCGACGACGCCAGCGGTCTGGACTTCATGCAACTGGGTGGCAAAGGGGTGATTTCCGTGACGGCCAACGTGGCAGCGCGTGAAATGGTCGAACTTTGCCGCCTGGCGGCGCAAGGCAATTTTGCCGAAGCCCGCCGTTTGAATCAGCGCTTGATGCCTTTGCATCAGGATTTGTTCGTAGAAGCAAACCCAATTCCGGTGAAATGGGCCTGTAAGGCATTGGGATTGATGGCAACCGATACGATGCGTCTGCCTATGACGCCGTTGACCGACGCTGCCCGTCCTGTCGTGGAGCGTGCGTTGAAAAGCGCCGGTTTGCTGTAACTCTTAGGGAGATTTGATGGCTTATTCATTGCAAAAGTCGACGCTAGCAACGGTCGTGGGATTAGCGCTGGTGATGACGCTGGCGGCTTGTTCTACCGATCAGCGCTACAAACGCCAGGTTAGCGGCGATGAGGCCTATCTTGACGCCGCACCGCTCAAACCGCTGAGTGCGCCGTCCGGCCTGATCCTGCCGGTACAAACCGGTAATTATGAAGTTCCGGCAAACGCGCAGAAAGGCGCTGTTGGCAAGCAACTGGATATCCGGCCACCGGTACAACCGCTGGCGCTGTTGAGCGGTTCCCGTGGTCAATATGCGGGTGACAGCGGCACGCTGCTGCTGGAAAGCAGCCCGCAGAACGATAACCTGTGGTCGCGCGTAGCCAGCCTGTTGCAGAGCAAAAACATTCCGATCGCCTCACGTACGGATGCCAGCCAAACGCTGACCACCGACTGGGTGAAGTGGAACCGTCTGGATGAAGACAACCAGTACGAAGGCCGCTACCAGATCACGGTACAGAAACAGGGTTACCAGCAAGCGTTGGTGGTGAAAACCCTTGAACTGCGTCAGCAGGGGCAAACCGACAAGGTTACCGATCCTTCTGAAGTTCAGCGCTACAACGGTATGATGATGAACACCATCGTTGAAGGCCTGGACAAGCAGGACAACCTGTCGAGCAGCCAGTCAGCCAACCGTATTGGCGTATTGGACGTGCAGAGCGGCGCGGATGACACCGGTTTGCCGACGCTGATCGTACGTGCGCCGTACACGGTAGTGTGGGATCGTTTGCCACCGGCACTGGAAAAACTGGGGATGAAAGTGGGTGACCGCAGCCGTCCGCAGGGTAGCGTCGCCGTAACCTACAAGTCCCTGAGCAGCAGTGATTGGGATGCGTTGGGCGCGAAAGATCCTGAACTGAAAGAGGGTGATTACAAACTGCAGGTCGGTGATTTGAATAACCGTACCAGTTTGCAATTTATCGATTCCAAAGGTAAGCCGTTGACCCAGTCGCAGAACGATGCGCTGGTAGCGGTGCTCCAGACGGCTTTCAGTAAAACCAGCGTTAAATAAATACATCTAGGGGCTACGGCCCCTTTTTGTTTTGCTGATACGGTATCGTTTGCGTCACAGATTTGGCACAATAGTTATCAGCAAACCAAAGAACTTATCAGGTCAATTTTGTGCCCAGTAGGCTGTCTGGCAGCCGGAAGGTACCATCTCATTGGAGTAAGTTAAGATGCAAAAGCTAGCTGAACTGTATCGCGGCAAGGCAAAAACCGTCTACACCACCGAAAACCCGGATCTGCTGGTGTTGGAATTCCGTAACGATACGTCAGCACTGGATGGTCAGCGCATTGAGCAGTTCGATCGCAAAGGGATGGTGAACAACAAGTTCAACCATTTCATTATGAGCAAGCTGGAAGAGGCTGGTATCCCAACGCAGATGGAACGCCTGCTGTCTGATAACGAAGTGCTGGTGAAAAAGCTGGAGATGGTACCGGTTGAGTGTGTGATCCGTAACCGCGCTGCGGGCTCTTTGGTCAAGCGCTTGGGTATCGAAGAAGGCTTGCCATTGAACCCACCGCTGTTTGATCTGTTCCTGAAGAACGACGCGATGCACGACCCAATGGTGAACGAATCCTATTGCGAAACCTTCGGTTGGGTGAGCAAAGAGCATCTGGCGCGTATGCGCGAGCTTAGCTACATGGCTAACGACGTGCTGAGCAAGCTGTTTGACGATGCTGGCCTGATCCTGGTAGATTTCAAGCTGGAGTTCGGCCTGTTCAACGGCGAAGTGGTGCTGGGCGATGAATTCTCCCCGGACGGTAGCCGCCTGTGGGACAAGAATACCCTGGCCAAGATGGACAAGGACCGCTTCCGCCAGAGCCTGGGTGGCCTGATTGAAGCCTACGAAGAAGTCGCCCGCCGTATCGGCGTGAAGCTGGACTAATCGTTAAATAATGCCCCTCACTCTAGCCCTTTCCCGGTAGGAGAGTGCAGAGTAAGGGGCAAAGCATCGAACCGAGCCTCTCATCCCTCATTCACCACTTTCCAGAAAATTACTGCATTCCATCCGCCACGAACGCCTTATAATAGTAACCAGGGCAAGTTTCCTACGATTATTAAAAATCATCTCTGGAGTTTATTTATGCGTTGGCAAGGGCGTCGAGAAAGTGACAATGTCGAGGATCGCCGTGGGCAATCTTCCGGTCTGGGCGGCGGTGGTGGTCCCCGGATACCTATCGGCGGCAAAGGTGGCCTGATCATTCTGGTAGTGGTGCTGGTTGCCGGTTACTACGGGGTAGACCTGACTCCGCTGCTGAATGGCGGAGATGTCTCCCCACAGTCTCAACAGCAAAGCGCCAGCATCAGTCCGCAAGACGATCAACTGGCCAAGTTTACCTCGGTGGTGCTGGCCTCTACCGAAGATAACTGGCAGGGGATCTTCAAGCAGATGGGGAAAAACTATCAGGATCCCAAGCTGGTGATGTACCGGGGCGCGACGCGAACCGGCTGCGGCACCGGTCAATCGGTAATGGGGCCATTCTATTGCCCGGCGGACGATACGGTCTATATCGATCTCTCGTTTTACCAGGATATGAAAACCAAGCTGGGTGCGGGCGGTGATTTTGCTCAGGCCTATGTGGTTGCGCATGAAGTGGGCCACCACGTGCAGAATCTACTGGGGATTGAGCGCAAGGTTCGCCAGATGCAGCAAGGCGCTAGCCAGGCAGAGGTTAATCGCCTGTCGGTGAAAATGGAGCTTCAGGCCGACTGTTTCGCTGGCGTTTGGGGCCATTACGCCGAGAAACAGCAGATGCTGGAAGCGGGCGATCTGCAAGCTGCGCTGAATGCCGCACAGGCGATTGGTGACGACCGTTTGCAGCAGCAAAGCCAGGGGCGAGTGGTGCCGGACAGCTTTACGCATGGCACCTCGCAGCAGCGTTATACCTGGTTCAAGCAAGGGTTCGATAGCGGCGACCCTAACACCTGCAACACCTTCGCCTCCCGTTGATATTACTCAGTGCCGGTGCCTAGAGCCCGGCACTCTGCTTTCAGGCCTCAATATTCATGTTACAAAAAATGCAACAACGCATGCAGCAGCAGGGTATTCGGCGGCTATTGGTGATCAGCGGCGAATCGCAATGGTGCCGGGATCAGGCGCAGCAACTGGCGGTACAGCTGCCGGGTGACTGGCC
This sequence comes from Serratia sp. Res13-Sevr-LER1-36-b, assembly GCF_015673035.1. Taxonomy (NCBI): domain Bacteria; kingdom Pseudomonadati; phylum Pseudomonadota; class Gammaproteobacteria; order Enterobacterales; family Yersiniaceae; genus Serratia; species Serratia sp. Res13-Sevr-LER1-36-b. The sequence goes on from NZ_JADACK010000023.1 coordinate 300,992, forward strand.
TTGGGTCGGTAATGACGCGCCCGCAGGAATCGATGCGTTGGCGAGTCACGCGGTCAGAACCTTGCTGGGGCAAGAGCGGTTGCATGCGGTGTTTGATGCGTCAGTAGGGCTGGACGTTGAAGCGCTGGCCCAGCTATGCGGGACATTACAAGCCGGTAGCTGGTTACTGTTGCTGGTGCCACCTTGGCAAAGCTGGCCGCAGCAGCCAGATAGTGACAGCCTGCGCTGGAGCGATTGCCCACAGCCGATCGCTACGCCCCATTTTATCCACCATCTGCAACAACAATTGCTGGCCGATAGCGAAGTGTCTATCTGGCGGCAAGGTGAACCCTTGTGCCTGGCTCCCTTGCCATCACGGCCAGTGTGGCTGGCTCCTCAGGGTAATCCGAGTGAGGAACAGCAGGCCATTTTGGCCCGCTTGTTGGCGGCCGAGTCTGGGATCTGGGTATTAACCGCTGCGCGTGGCCGGGGGAAATCGACGGTAGCAGGTATGTTGATGGCCAGCAGCACCTTAACCTGTTGGATCACCGGCCCGAGCCGAGCTGCAACCGACGTTGCCAGCGAGTGGGCCGCAGGACGGGCCCAGTTTTGGGCAACGGATGCTTTGCTACAGCATTGTGCTGAACATGGTGCAGAGGGTGTTGGCTGGCTGCTGGTGGATGAGGCCGCAGCGATCCCAGGACCTTTACTGCAACAGTTAATGGACTATTTCCCACGCGTATTGCTGACAACTACGGTGCAGGGATATGAAGGAACGGGGCGCGGTTTTTTACTGAAGTTCTGCGCCACCTTGCCACAGTGGCAGCCGCTAAGCTTGCAGCAACCGATGCGTTGGGCAGCGGGCGATGCCCTGGAGCGGATTATCGATCATGCCTTGCTGTTCAACGAGGAACCAGTATGGGCAGTGGCCGGGCAGTCACCCACTTTTGGTGCTATTGAGCAGGCAGAACTGTGTGCCGATCCTCAACGGTTACGGCGTTTCTATGCGTTGCTCTGTAGCGCACACTATCGAACTTCTCCGCTGGATTTACGCCGCCTGATGGATGCGCCCGGGATGCACTTCAGTGCGGCATCGCTGGAGGATGAGGTGGTCGGGGCACTGTGGCTGGTGGATGAGGGCGGCTTATCGGTTGAACTGGCCCATGAGGTGTGGGCGGGGCGCAGAAGGCCACGTGGCAATCTGGTCGCTCAATCTTTGGCGGCACATAGCGGCCAATGGTGGGCACCCACTCTGCGTTCCCGTCGCATTACCCGTATCGCCGTGTTGCCGGAGTTACGCCAGCAAGGGATCGCCAGCCGGTTAGTGGAACAGCAAAAACGTGTCTCGCAGGGGCTGGATTTTCTTTCCGTCAGCTTCGGCTATACCGAGCCGCTGTGGCGGTTCTGGCAATCTTGTGGTTTCACCCTGGTGAGGATTGGCAACAAACCGGACGCCAGCAGCGGCTGTTATAGCGCCATGGCGTTGCTGGCCATCAGCGAGCAAGGGAAGGCGCTTTGCCATGCGGCGCATAAGCATCTGGCACGGGATTGGCGCTGGTTGCGGCAACGTAGCGATCTGTTGCTAGAGCTCGACGATGATACCGATCCGCTATTAAATGAAGAAGATTGGCGCGAGCTGGCCGGTTTTGCCTTTGCCCATCGGCCCTTGGAGGCCAGCCTGGGGGCGCTACAACGTCTGCTGTTGACCAGCTCACTGCCCTGTGCGGCATTGCGCGCGCATTTGCAGCAACAACAAACCATGGCCCAGTGCGCTGTCCAATATGGCCTGAGTGGCCAAAAAGCCTTGCTGCGGCTTTGGCGACAAGAGGCTGGGCAGGCGTTGCAACAACTTAATGCGCAACATTGCCGTTACTGGCAGGAGTGGGCGCAGTCGTTGCAATAAATGGAAAGAGTTGTTCAATAAAACCCGATTTTCCTGATTTCTCCACGGCGTATAGTAAGGGGCAGTTGCCGGGTCAGTCCCGGATGTATCTAACCTGAGGAGTCCACTATGAAACACTCGCATTTTGTTGTCCAAAGCCCCGCAACACCGGCAGAGCAACTGATATTGCTGTTTCATGGCGTGGGGGATAACCCGGTGGCGATGGGGGAGATCGGCAGTTACTTCGCCAAAGATTTCCCACAGGCCTTGGTGGTGAGCATTGGTGGCCCATTCGCTTTTGGTAACGGTGAGGGTCGTCAATGGTTCTCGGTTCAGGGGATCACCGAAGACAACCGCGCGCAGCGTATTGCCGAAGTGATGCCAACCTTTGTTGAAACCGTGCGTTACTGGCAGCAACACAGCGGCGTGAGCTACGCGGGCACCGCGCTGGTTGGTTTTTCGCAGGGTTCGATTATGGCTCTGGAAGGGTTGAAAGCCGAAGCCAAACTGGCCGGGCGGGTAGTGGCCTTCAGCGGCCGTTTTGCCCAGTTACCGCAAGCCGATTTTGGTGACAGCGTGGTACACCTGATCCATGGTGAGACGGACGGCGTTATTGCTGCGGAATATGCGCAAGCGGCTGAGGCTCAGTTACAGGCCGTTGGCGCAGACGTGACGTTGGATATTGAGCCTGGCGTCGGGCATGCAATCAGCTCGGGCATGATGAATGCTGCTCTGGAGCGTTTGCATTACTACGTGCCACAGCGCTATTGGGAAGAGGCGATGTTTGGTAAACGGGGCGATCTGATCGCCTTTAAATAAACAGCAGGGCGCTATGTGCGCCCTGAGGTTATGGCTTTTTCGGCCAGTCGTCTTCGTCGTCCCACTTGGCGTTGTTATCGCGGTGGGGCGGCAATTCAGGCTTGTTAGCCAGAAATTTTCGATGATCCAGGCGGCGTAATTCCTTGATCCCGCTAATGATAATGCCTGCCAATATCACCAGGATTATCCACCAGTAGTCAGCTAACCAATGCATGTTTACACCTTTCCTTCAGGGCGAACAAAACGCGAGAATATCGCGGGCAGATGGCTTGCGAGCCAAGATGCGCCAGCAACATCCTTATCTCGCCAGGCCGCCAGCAGCAGCTCGGGCGTCAGTAAATGCTCGGCCTCCTGCGCCAACGGGCGATAACTTAAATGCCAGGGTTCCATCGCCACTCCACCTTGATCGGCGGTAAACGGGCGATAGAAACCAAACTCGGCCATATGTGCAGTCAACCAGAGATTTAGCGGATGGAAATAACCACCAGCTTCATATTCCCACGGCTCCAACTGTAACTTTTGCCCAACTGGCAACAGCGACGGATCGTAAACATCCAGATCGCTGCCCCAGTGATGACGGCTGGCACCCGGCAGGGCCGACCACCGCAAAATGGCTTCGCAACGCTCGGCGGTGGACAATGGCTGGATATCCATCGGCTGGCTATTGTGATCTAATACTGGCCGCTCTCCGCAGAACTTACCATTCCAGATCGCCAGTTGCCGGTCGAAATCGCGAAAGGTGCTGGCCGGTTGCAGATCGAAGCCTGCCGCTTTAGCCGCCTGTTGCATGGCCTGAAAGGCCACCACCGCAGCGGGTTGCAGCCGATGATTACCGCTCAGCACGGCGAGATGCTCCGTCGAGCGCCCGGTGAGCATTTCTGCGCTGATCATGCGACCAGTTGCTCCATGATACGCTGATACATGCGGCTCAGTAACTGCAGATCGGCCGCATGTACGCATTCATTCACTTTATGGATGGTGGCGTTGACCGGCCCCAGCTCAACCACCTGTGCTCCCATCTGGGCGATAAAGCGGCCATCAGAGGTACCGCCGGTAGTCAGCAATTGCGGAGTGAGCTCGGCATAGTGTTCCACCGCATTCACCACGGCATCGACCAAGGCACCGCGTGAAGTTAGGAAAGGTTGGCCAGACAACCACCAATCAATGCTGTAATTCAAGTTATGGCGATCCAGCAGTTCCTGCACCCGCTGCTTGATCAGGGTGTCGGTCAGTTCGGTGCTGAAGCGGAAGTTGAACTGCACGAACATTTCACCGGGGATCACGTTGTTGCTGCCAGTGCCAGCCTGCACGTTGGCAATTTGCATGCTGGTTGGCGGGAAGAATTCGTTACCCTGATCCCACTCAATGGTGACCAATTCGTTTAACGCTGGCATAGCCCGGTGAACCGGGTTATCCGCCAGATGCGGATAGGCGACGTGTCCTTGAACGCCATGGATACGCAGATTGGCGGTGATCGAGCCACGGCGGCCATTTTTCACCACGTCTCCGACCCGCTCAGTGCTTGAAGGTTCGCCGACCAGGCAATAATCAAGGCGTTCATTGCGAGCCATCAAGGCTTCGACCACCTTCACGGTGCCATGAGTGGCGCTGGCCTCTTCGTCTGAGGTGATCAGAAACGCCAGGCGGCCCTGATGGTTGGGGTTGGCGGCAACGAAGCGTTCTGCGGCCACCACCATGGCGGCCAGGGAACCTTTCATATCGGCGGCTCCGCGACCATAAAGCATGCCGTCGCGGATGACGGGTTCAAACGGCGGGTTATCCCAATTTTTCTCGTCGCCGGTTGGCACCACATCGGTGTGGCCAGCAAATGCCAGCGTGCTGCCCTGGCCGCGCCAGGCCCAAAAGTTTTGCGTATCGCCAAAGTTCATCGGTTCGACGGTAAAGCCAATCGCTTTCAGGCGGGCGATCATCAGCTCCTGACAGCCTTCGTCATGCGGACTGAGGGAAGGGCGCTTGATAAGCTGTTGCGCCAGTTCGATAACAGGGCAGATCATGAGTTAACCTCGGTAATAAATTGCTGATAGCTTTCGCTGCTGAAACCTAGCAGGGCATGTCCTTTACCATCGTCCAGCAAGGGGCGTTTGATCATGGCCGGTTGCTCGAGCATCAGGGCGATGGCGGCATCGGCATTGTCGCAGGCATTGCGCTGGGCTTCATCCAGTTTACGCCAGGTGGTTCCACGGGTATTCAACAATGGTTCCCAGCCCAGGCGCGCGACAAAATCACGCAACAGCTGCTCGTCCAAGCCGTCTGCGCGGTAGTCGTGGAATTGGTAAGCCACTCCCTGTTCTTCCAGCCAGCGGCGGGCTTTTTTGATGGTGTCACAATTTTTGATGCCGAACATGGTCAGCGAGGTGTGCTGCGGTTTGTCTGTCATGGCGTAAAAGCTACCTTTTAATCGTCAAAATCTGTACTGAGTGGCACAAGAGTAGATCACTAACTTATACCGCACGGTGATAGCACAGATAATGCGGGAAAACGGGGTATAGATCCAGACAACGATGTGCTCATCATTGACAGAGAGAGGTTTGTATTTAAAGGCCAATACATACAGAATACGTCTGGTTTAGGCAAGTTTTTACTCGTTTGTTAGAGTGAAAGGTAAAGCTCCACTCAGTACTTATTACTGAATTGTTCGACCTGTATCGCAGTTAGCGAAAGTTACAGTATGGTACAGGTTTTTATACTGATACTATGTGGTTATTGTACATAAATGACTATTATGATGAATGCTTATTTCTAAAAAAACATAATTGAAACTTTAGGTTTTGCTTGTTATATAGCAATCAATTAAGTTAGAATAATAGAATGCCAGTCACAATAAGATAGTAATAATACTATGAAAATCAATGAATTAATTTTGAAGAATGGATTCACTTACCAAGAGCTACTAAAATTAAAAAATCAGTATAGGGATAAAAAGAATGAAACCTATGGGAAAGGAGTAAAAACAACTGATGATGAATCATTAAAAAACTACATTCTGCTAGTTTCAGAGCTATGCGGTGGAAATATGATATTTCTTTCCTCTGTTTTTTTTGTGATGATGTTTGGAGCTTACTTCTTTAGTGATGATATAAATCAGGCTATCTTCTATTTAGTATTGTTCGTTATTTTTATTTTGTTTTATATCTGGATTAATAGCAGAGGAATGAAGCTAAGTCTCTTGCTAACAGCAAAATTGATTAGACTTCGATTCCGTATGTTCTTATATCGAGTGTCACCGCCAAAAGTAGAATACGTTGATAAATGAATTTTGTTATTATTCATCATTCAGCTCGTATGTACCATCAAAAAATAGAATCTTTGCTTTAACAACGGATGTACCTACCATGACAATTCTCATTGGAGTACCTTTACCATCCCACTTGGGTCTATAATCAGGTTTGAGATTTCTGAACATCATGCCGGTACCAGGCTTTTCAAACAACGCACTTGTTGCGAGTCTATCACCATGGTTCTTCAAAACTAAGCCGCGATACCCTGCATATGCAGTGATAGTGAAATCAACTGCACTATAAGCTAAGTCACCATATTTTTGGTTCAAACCGACTAATCCGGCTCCATTTCTATAGATATCTCTGAGAAAACCAGAGTCTTTATGCTCATGTTCATATATGATAGGGGATATTGACTCATATGCGTTGTTAAGACCATGAGCAAATAATATAACACCATAGCCTTTCAGTTTTCTTGAATGAAGCTTGCGACCAAGATTGGCCATCAATGCACCACCCACAGCTTGACCAGTACCGGTGGCGACTCCCCAACCTATTTTCGCATATTTGATAACTCCCTGATCTTCGTATATGTCAGTAATGAGGTATTTTGTATAATTACCTTGTCTTAAAATCTGATATTCTTGACTGGCCAACTCACTTTCAGCACGCATTTCATAAATTAATCTCATGCGTTCATTGATATCAAATGTATTCTTAAATCTACGATTGATGTTATTTATAAACTCCTCAACTTCCCTGAGGTATTCTCTTCTTGTCTGATAGTCGGGCATAAAGTAAGCAGAGGCTAAAGTAGCAATACGTCTTAGGTCCACAGCATGTCTATCTAAGTCATACTTTAAATGAGCTATTGCAGTCGTACCCATAATTAATACACCCTATCATCCCAGATACTATAAGCACTTGTTCCTGCCATAACATGTTCCCAAGTGATAGATTCATATTTGATGGAAATACTTTCATCAGATTGAACCTCATTATGCGTTAATGAGTTAGGGCTAAACATTCTGATTTCAGTTAACGTCGCTCCCGTTAGTTTTATCTTAAAGAAAATTTCCAGCCCACCAGATGCATTCATTCTGTAAAAGACAAACTCACAGGTTAAACGTTCATTCTGGTTCATTGCCAAGGCTAGGAGTGGAGTGGCTTTATCTATGGGTTTTCTGATTTGCAACGGGTGGAGTTGCACGTTACTCTCACGGGTCATAAGATTGAGCAATTCGAGGATGAAGATCTGATCTTCATGTCCTTTTTGATACTTATTGCCTATTGAATCCGGAGTTGAGCACCCCGCAGAGATCAGCCCTTGCTTGTCACCCTGGATGGTTCCGTAAATTATATTAGCCATGTAAATCCCTTACATTAAGTATAGAAAAATTTATAATACATAGGATCTGATTTTAAATCCAGTATCTAAAGCATGCTATGTATTCGCCGTGCAATTAAATTAGTTCGAATACATTCATGGGGTGTATTGATTGGGTGGGGGAGTTATCGTTTATAACAGTATTGCCTCAGGCTTCAGTGGTATGGGGGAAGTTATTTAGTGTAGGATCTCAGAGCGATAAATCTGTCTTTGAGGCCTCGCCAGTACAGCTACACCATAAAGATTTAGCACTAAACTTTACATAAATAAGCTTATAATGTAATTTATTTTAATTCATTAATTAACCAAAGCTGTATTAGAAATGAAATCTATTAGTAGAAAAACTAAAACGACGAGTAGATTGCTGCTGGAGTCAGGTTTTACCCGGCATGAAATCAAGCAGGCAAAAGCCAATGCTAAAATCTTCAACCTTGATTTTATCTATTCGGTAAGGGATGTAGGGAAAAGGACATTCAGGACGAGCGTTACTTTAACTGTGATATTAACAATCTTCACGATTAGTACCACGCTTAAAAATGGTGCCCCAGCATTAGGGATTATTATTTTCATGTTTCTTATGTTAATCATTCCATCATATTATATAACACCAATGAGGTTCTATATTAAATCGATGTGGTTTTTCATTAAGGAGAAAATGCTAAACGTCAATGTGAGCTAGGCATTGAAACTGATATAAGCTGTAAGAAAGTAAGTTGATAGTTTTTCTCTGACATTCTATCTGGTATTGCTCTAACGAGTCGCTGTAGTTTCGGCCATCATCCAGATAGTATGGCTTTATCGTTACCGTGCGCAAGATATAGGTTCCGCTAGTGCCGGTACTTTTTGCTATTCTCTTGGCGTCCATCAAAACAAGGCTACGATCGGAATCCCATCGACGTATTGCCATTGCGAACCTTTCACTTCAGGTGGGATGGAGGAGGCACTGCATTAGTAATGCTTAATATTACCAATGGTAGCAGAATGAAAAACTTCATCGTGTGATCCTTATGCTCAGTCATTTTCATGCTATCGATTTGAGGGTGGTGTTTAATATCGTTACTCATGCTATCCATACGCCAGGCTTATTAGGAGTCACTATTTAGGTGTTTGATGTTCAACGCACATACCCGCTATTTTGTAACCGCTCCAGCGCGCTTCCATCGGCATACACCATACCGGTAGTCAGATCGTGGAAGCCATATCGCTTATAAAATGCCAATTTGTCCGGCACCGAATAAATAAACACTTTACCTAACGGGGCCAGATCTTGCATGACGCGATCCATCAACTGCTGACCATAACCTTGCCCTTGAAAGTGCGGATGGATGGCGACATCGGCCAGATAAGCTACCGAGGTCATGTCACTGATGGCGTGAGCGGTGGCCATCAGCTCTCCCTCAATAAAGCCCCAATAGCAGAATTGGCTATTTTGGTACACCTTCTGTAAGACCTGCGTATCACGCTCACCCAGCCCGGCAGCGGCCAGCAACTCGCCTAACTGTTGCCAGTCGATATGACATTTACGCGGATCGGTGATGATCTCCATAATTTTCCCCTCAGCCAATACGATCCAAATCCGCAGCATATTGCTGGATAGCACGCTGGTAGCTGCTGATTTCCGTATGCGCAGAGGTCTCAGCCAACAGGATCAGCAGATCCGCCACCGCCTGTTTGGTTTCCCCCAGATTGTAGAGCGTCATGGCGCGGAACAGTGTGATCTCTTTGGCCTGCGGGAACTCGTTTAGCCCGTCGTCGAAAGCGGCTAGCGATTTCTGATATTCCCCCAATGCGCGATAGGTGCTACCCAGACCCAACCAGGCTTCCTGGCGTAACTGTGCAGGCAGGCCGTGCTGCAAGGCGGCGAGATAGCAGGGGATCGCCTGCTGCTCAAAGCCCTGCACATCGTAAAGGCATGCCAGTTGGTAATGCAGTTGGCCATCCAACGGTGCCTGTTGCAGCATCTGTTGGGCCAGCTCAGTGGCTTCCGGGTAGCGGCCTTGCTGTTTCAACTGCTCGATGGTGATACTCGAAGACATGATTTTCCCTTTCAACGGTGTTTTGCTAAATCCTGCATCAACGTTACTCCTCTGCTATTCATCCGCAAAGAAATATATACCTGGATAGATCTCCGATGAGTTTGAAATAGTACGTTCACATCATGCTGATGTAGAATGTCCTATAGTTAATCAGGCTTTTCTTGACGGCAACACGTGATATTTTTCACAAAATGCCTGCGTGCATATCAGTGAGTAAAAAATGACACCCCACGTACCATCGTATGTTCGACAACTTTTCACCCTGCTGCTGTGGGGGATAATCTATTACCTCGCCGGATTGATCTCATTAAAATTTGACGACCCTAACTCGCCGATCGCAATCGTGTGGTTTCCCTCTGGTGTTGCGGTTGCCGCCTTTCTTTTGTCCCGCTGGCGTAGTTATTTAACCCTGTTCGTCATTTTGACGTTGGCGAGCTTGTTGTTGACGGAGGGCTGGCAGCACAAACCATTGATATCACTGATCGATGCCCTGCTATCCATGCCAGCCAACGTAGCGGTCGCCTGGGCCGTTCGACGCTTTGCACGGCTTAATGACGATCTCCATACTATTTTAATCTGTATCACTGCAACCTTGGTCTTCAGCGGGCTGGATGCGTTAATTATTGGTGGGGGTTATGCCCTAATCCACCAGCAGCCTTTGTTCAGCTTGTTCTGGCAGAACTTTATCGCTGATGTTACCGGCATTATCTTTGCCACAACCGTTATTATGGGGTTTGTCAATCGGCGCTTGGAACCTGCCAGTTGCAATCTGCAAACGGGCCTTCTGGGTGGGGCACTTTGGCTGCTGCTGTGTGTTTCGATCTGGTTTATCTTTGGTTACCCCCTTCTCTGGCTGCAACACAATGCTGCTGCGCTCTACTTTGCCTTGGCATGCCTCCCCATTATTCTGGCGATTATGCTTTCTGTGGCCTGGGGAAATCGCGGGGGCTCTCTCGCGCTTATCACTCTTGGGTTGGGAGTGATTTACTATACCAATCATCAGCATGGACCCTTTTTTCTAAAGGGCTTACATCTCAATGAGTCTCTGTTATTAGCCTTGAGCTACCTTTCCGCGACGGCGTTGTTGATCGTGTTTATCAGGGTGTTGAAGCACTCGACCAACAGTTTTAACCCAGATACCGGCCGGATAACCGGCAAGGGGGTGATTTATAGCCTCAATCCGCGGACCGGGATTTTGCACTGGGAAGATGAGCTCGGTAGTTTGTTTGAGCAGCAGGTTCCCAGCAAGCTAGACACCATGGATGACGTCATGCAATGGGTTCATCCGCATGATCAAGGCAAGCTGCGTGACCATTGGCTCCTCAATGATAGCCCGCAGCCCCGTCCCCCGTTGGTATTCCGTATCCAGATGCCAAAGGGCGAGTGGTTGACGTTGGTGGATAACAGCTGCGTCCTGCTGGATGAGGAAGAACAGAGCATTATTGTCGGCAACTGGCAAGCAAGCCATTATCACCAGGACAGTTAAATGAACCTATTATTTGCATATTGCGGAGAGTTGCAGCAGTGATCCAGATTGCCCTGTTATTATTCGGCGTTGATTTTGTGCGCTCCAAAGCCAAATTTTTGGGCGTAATCGGGATTATCTGGGGGCTTATGGGGATCGGTATCTTTATCGATGGCCTTGATGGCGTGCTCTATTTTCCCTTACAGGTTTTTGGTGCCCTGATGCTTCTGGAGAGCCTGGTCACGTTGAGTATTGCCTCCAGCGGGGTTGGGGCGCAGAAAGCGGTGCTTTATTTCAAGGGCGGGATCTTTTGTGTTGTCGCACTGCTGATCCTGGCGAACAAACCCTACAGTAATTTGCTACTGGCAATCATATTCGGTTTCTCCTATTTCGTTATTGGCTTGTTTATGATCGCTTCTGCCTGGATCGTGCGGTTTCCGCGCTGGAAGAATGCGCTGGTCAGCGGCATTGCTCAGATACTGTTCGCCATGCTCATATTTAGCCCCTATCCGGTGCATTACAAGGCCACCATATCGTTTTTCCTGGGCACATTGATGGTTGTCAGTGGCATCAATATCCTGCAATTAGCCAGGCGGGCCAACCTTTTAAGGGACGGCACCTCGGTGTTTGAATTGTTGGTACCTACTGAGATATTTTACGTCTTTGGAAAGAAATCGGCGGCTCGGCCAGCCGAGGTGGTTGCCCCCAGCATTGATTTTAAACAGCCTTTAACCGTCCATATCTGGACCCCGGAAGGAACGGCGAGTGCGACCCCAATCCCCCGGCCAGTCATTAATCGCTATATCGCGGCAGTGGATGCTCAAGGGGTTATCTCCACCGGACATGCTGCATTGGAACTGGTACCGAGCATCTATATCAGCCTGTATCCAGCGGCAGATATCGATCGTTCTCCTTCAGAGTTTCTCAATGTGTTGAAGGCGACGCGAGAAAATGACGTGCCCGGCACTTTCCAGCCGGACTATGTTACCGAGGCGGCCAACTGGTGCGATTCGAATCGGCAGATCCAGTTTCACCGTTATAACAGCTCGGCGCTGCTACGTTTTTGGAGCGGCTATCAGCTGACTAAAATCTACAATCTGACGTCGCGTAACTGCTCCAGTAGTGTTGCCTATGCCTTGGAAGCCTCATTGGATGGTGTGCTTGCCAAACAGAGTAAAAGCTGGCTGGGCACATTACGTATTTTGACCATGCCGGAACTGTGGATTGCCGCGCAGGTACGCAGAAGGGCACTCTCAATGGCCTGGACACCAGGGCTGGTGATGGATTACGCCCGAGCGCTGCGACATATTGTTCACCCCGTGCCTCAGCCATGGTATCAGCGTATTCTCAAGCGCAGGCAACCGGAAAAAGAGGGATAGCGACACGTCATGATTACTTTAAATCAATAATCACTCACGCATTTTTGGGTAAGGCTGAACGTTGAACATCCGGTGTCTATAAAAAGACGCCGGATAAATTAACGGATGTTAATTATCGCCCACAGAATGAAGCGGCGACTCTGTTAAAGTGGATTTGCGGGTTACCGAATTTGTCATCACCAGGTATATTGCATTCATCCCTCTTCATGCAGACATAGTTGCCGCTGCCATCGTCATTTCTTATCCATAAGTAGCGTGTGTTACCACACACCAAATGATTACCGCCAATAACGTTGACCGCCTTTTTATGAGTTATTTTTTTCATGGGTTCCATCCTTATTTCATATTAATGAAATGTTAGGATAGCTATCTAAGGTGCAATTTCAAGCCATACATAAAGGAGTGTATCAATAACAGGATGATGCAGGTGACTATATTGGAATGATCTTGTTTGTAGCACATTAAAATTGTCGTGTTGATTGTGTAGGATAAATTCAACTTAACGTAGGTATCCGCTACCCCGTAAACCTTCCAGAACGTTAAAGAAAGGGTAGGTTTTTGATTAATCTGGAAATATGCTCCACTCCTGGATTTTCTTGACTGGCATCGTTCCCAAAAGGCTTCACTTGGTCAAAAAACCGGCGTAGAATCCCTGCGTCCAATAAACGGAGGTAGTCAGTATTATGGTTGATCGTGAGTTAACAAATTGGAAAGACTTTATTGATGAGATGTTAGGTAACTAACTAACACCATGTAGGGTTTAAAGCTTGAATAAGGCTAATTGGTTTGTTTTTATTTAAAGCACCTTGGGTAACAATATTAAGTCTTTAGCAAAGCAGCCTCGGTTTCCCGAAGCTGCTTTTTTTACGTCTGCTATTGGCTATCGTGATGGTGAGGCAGCGCTTTACCAGGGAAGCGGCGGCGTACCAATACGAAGAACAGCGGGACAAAGAAAATCGCCAGAACGGTGGCGGAAATCATACCGCCCATCACCCCGGTGCCTACCGCATGCTGGCTGCCAGAACCTGCACCGGAACTGATGGCCATTGGCAGAACGCCGAAGATAAACGCCAGTGAGGTCATCAGGATAGGGCGCAAGCGTAGGCGAGAAGCTTCCAGCGTTGCCGCCATCAAATCCTGGCCTTTATTGTTCAGCTCGCTGGCAAATTCCACGATCAGGATAGCGTTCTTGGCCGACAGCCCGATAATCGTCAACAGTCCCACCTGGAAGTACACATCGTTTTCCAGCCCTCGTAGCCAAGTGGCCGTAACGGCGCCGATCACCCCCAGCGGCACTACCAACATGACCGAGAACGGGATCGACCAGCTTTCATACAGGGCAGCCAGGCACAGGAATACCACCAACAGCGAGATGGCATACAGCGCCGGTGCCTGTGAACCGGACAGGCGTTCCTGGTAGGACATTGCGGTCCATTCGAGGCCGAAACCGGTCGGTAGCTGGCTGACGAGTTTTTCCATTTCATCCATCGCGGTACCGGTGCTGACGCCCGAGGCGGCCTCGCCCACGATTTCTACCGTGGAGTTACCGTTGTAGCGTTCCAGACGCGGTGAACCATATTCCCAATGGGAAGTCGCAAAGGCGGAGAAGGGCACCATCCCACCGCTGTTGTTACGCACGTACCACTTGTTGATGTCCTCTGGCAGCATGCGGAAGGGCGCTCCGGCCTGAACGTACACTTTCTTCACTCGCCCGCGGTCTAAAAAGTCGTTGACGTAGGTAGAGCCCCAGGCGGTTGACAAGGTGCTGTTGATATCGTCGATCGACACGCCCAGTGCCTGTGCCTTGCGCTGATCGATGTCGATCTGCAACTGCGGGCTGTCATCGAGGCCATTATGGCGCACGCGCGATAGCTGCGGGTTTTTCCCAGCCAACTGCAGCAATTGATCGCGAGCCTCCATCAGTTTGCTATGCCCCAGCCCGGCGTGGTCTTCCAACTGCATATCGAAGCCCGAAGAGTTCCCCAGCCCGGTGATCGCTGGCGGGCTGCTGGCGATCACGCGCGCTTCGTTGATATTGCTAAAGGCCTTGGTGGCACGCTCGATGATATCGAACGAACTATTGGCTCCCGAACTGCGTAGATCCCAGTCCTTCAGGCGCAAGAACAGGCGTGCGACGTTCTGGCCGTTGCCGCCTGGCCCGGCACCGATGGTGGAGAACACCGACAGCACGTCGGCTTTCTCTTCGGTCAGGAAGTAGTGCTCGACCTTTTCCACCACCTTGGTGGTTTGCTGAAGTGTGGAGCCTGCAGGCAACTGCACCTGCACGGTGAACACGCCACGATCTTCCTGCGGCAGGAACGAGGTCGGCAGTTTGATAAACAGCACTGCCATACCGGCCAGCAGTAACAGGTAGATCACCATGTAGCGGACACTGTGATGCAGCACGCGCGCTACCCCACGTTCATAGCGTTCGGTGTTGCGGTTGAACATGCGGTTAAACCAGCCGAAGAAACCGCGCTTGCCGTGATGATGGCCTTTGGCGATCGGCTGGAGAATAGTGGCGCACAGGGCCGGGGTGAGGATCATGGCGACCAGCACCGAAAGTACCATTGCGGAAACGATAGTGATCGAGAACTGGCGATAAATGGCGCCGGTGGTGCCGCCGAAGAAGGCCATGGGAATAAATACCGCCGAAAGCACCATGGCTATCCCCACCAGCGCGCCCTGGATCTGCCCCATGGATTTACGGGTGGCGTCCCTGGGTGAGAGACCTTCCTCGCTCATCACGCGTTCCACGTTTTCCACCACCACGATGGCGTCATCAACCAGTAGGCCGATCGCCAGCACCATGGCAAACATCGTCAGGGTGTTAATGCTGTAGCCAAAGGCCGAAAGGATGGCAAAGGTGCCCAACAGCACCACCGGAACGGCGATAGTGGGAATTAACGTGGCGCGGAAGTTCTGCAAGAACAGGTACATGACTAAAAACACCAGCAAAATGGCTTCCAGCAGGGTTTTTACCACGTCATGGATCGACGCCTGCACGAACGGCGTCGTCTCATAGGCGATCTTGGCTTCCAGCCCGTGCGGGAAATATTGTGAAAGCTCGGCAATCTTGGCTTTCACCAACTGGTCGGTTTGCAATTCGTTGGCACCGGAAGCCAGCTTGATGTTCATCCCGGCGGCCTGCAGGCCGTTGTAACGGCTGAGGTAGTTATAGTTTTCCCCGCCCAATTCCACCGTGGCAACGTCACCGAGGGTGACCAGGGAACCGTCCCGATTGACGCGCAGCGTTATCTCGCGGAACTGCTCCGGCGTTTGCAACTGGGATTGAGCATTGATGGTGGCGTTTAGCGCCTGCTGATCCACAGAAGGGGAGCCGCCCAACTGGCCCACTGCCACCTGGGTGTTCTGTGAACTGATGGCGTTGACTACATCCTGAGTGGTGAGCTGGTAGCTGGTGAGCTTGTTCGGATCCAGCCAGATACGCATGGCGTATTGTGAACCGTAAACATCCATGCTGCCCACGCCGTTAATACGGCTGAGCGGGTCTTGCAGGTTGGAGACGATGTAGTCCGCGATGTCCTGCTTATCCATGCTGCCATCGTTGGAGACAAAGGCCACCATCATCAGCGTGGTATCGCCCGATTTTGACACCGTTACGCCTTGTTGCTGTACTGCCTGTGGCAACCGCTTGATGGCGGCCTGCAGCTTGTTTTGTACTTGTTGCATTGCCTCGTTGGGATCGGTGCCTGCATCAAAGGTCAGCGTAACCGAGGCCTGGCCGGTATTGGTGCTCTGGGACGACATATACATCATGTTGTCGAGGCCGGTCATGTTCTGTTCGATAATCTGGGTAACGGTATTTTCCAGCGTTTGTGCTGATGCCCCCGGATAGGAGGCGCTGATACGCACGTTTGGCGGAGCGAGGTTCGGATATTGTTCGACAGGCAGAGAAAAAATCGCCAACGTCCCCGTCAGGCAAAGAATAATTGCCAGAACCCAGGCAAAAATCGGGCGATCAATAAAAAAGTTGGCCATGCGGCATGAACCTCGTTGTGACTTATTCTATTTTTGACTGCATCAGTTATGCTTACGCCTGGCGCTGACTGGTGGCCGGGCTATCGCAGGATTTGATTGTACCCAAAGGTGCCACTGCACTTTACTCGTCAAGCGCAGATAAAGCGTGGAGAAAAAAAGGAGATAATGTAAATAACAGTAGTAGAAATCTACAGTTACACATTGCACCACCACGAAATGCGTCATTATGGCGATTTTATGGCGTTACGGTGAAATAATCAGGACGTTTTCCTCAGCAGGAGTTAAGCATGGAAATTAACCCGGTATTTGCTCGTCGTCTTTATCTGTGTTGGCTGATCAGCAGCAATGAGCGCCCTAACGTTCCGCGCCTGATGGAACTGACCGGTTGGCCGCGCCGTACGTTGCAGGATGTACTCAAAGCTTTGCCAGGCCTGGGCCTGGAGTTGCAGTTTGTGCAGCAGGGGAAGCGTAATAACGATGGCTATTACCAGTTGGCAAACTGGGGCCCGCTAAGCCAAAGCTGGATTAATCAGCATCATGAGATGCTGCTGGCGGCCATTGGTTGAATGTTCCCCGGCGTGCCGGGGAAGCATTACTGGCTTTTCGCTTCCAGATACATCACGGTTGCTGCCACGCGCGAACGCACGTTGAGCTTGCGCAGCATATTGCGGATGTGCACTTTCACCGTCTCTTCAGAAATATGCAACTGCGCCGCGACTTGCTTGTTTGACATACCGCGCGCCACTTCCTGCAAGACATCCAGTTCACGCTCGGTCAGAGCGGCAAAGGGATCGTGTTGCTCGCTGCGAGACGAGAGATAGTCCGCGACCGCATCGCTAATCACGTTCTGGCCCTCGGCGGCCTGGCGAATATGCTCCAGCAACTGTTCAGGCTCGCTGTCTTTCAGCAGGTAGCCGTCGGCGCCAGCATCGATCAGCGCATAGACGTCGCTGCGGGAGTCGGAAACGGTCAGCACGATAATGCGTGCATCTACCCCTTCATCGCGCAGTGCTTTCAGCGTATCCAGCCCGGAAAGACCCTTCATGTTCAGATCGAGCAGGATCACGTCTGGCGTGAACTGAGCCGCCAGGGCGATCGCCTCAGCACCGCCGCTGGCTTCTGCCACCACGGTGAAAGTAGGATCTAGCCCCAGCAACTGTTTGATACCACGGCGCATCAACGGGTGATCGTCCACGATCATTACTCGGTAATTTTTCATCACAATAAAACTTGCTCCCTGTAGCGAGTAAAGCCACTGCGTACTGCCGGCAGTAAAGCTGACTCTTAAAATATAGTAGTAATTAGCATTGTCGCTCGGCTCGAATGGCCGCCGTGCAATGCTGTTAGCCCTTAGGGCGGGAAGCTAAGACAGACCTCCGTGCCCCCGGCATTGCCACGCCTGATATGTAACGTACCGTTCAGGCGCGATGCGCGTTCGCTCATAATGGTTAGCCCGTAATGGCCTTCCGGTTCATCCAGGCTGTCGATGCCGCAGCCGTCGTCACAAATGGTGATCTCGTTGTCGCCGCTGGCGGAGACTTCGCAATGGATCACAATTTCCTGTGCATCGGCGTGTTTGATGGCATTAAGCACGGCTTCACGCACGATCTGTAGCGCATGAACCTGTTGTTGGGCATTCAACGCCTGTGAGGCTAACCGACAGTGTAACTGAATCCGTGCGCTGGTCAGCAGTTTTAATGGTTCCAATACCTGCTGCAACGCGGCGTTCAGATCGGCATCCTGAATGCTCAACCGGAAGGTGGCCAGCAGTTCGCGCAATTGGCGATAGGCATCCGCCAGCGCCCGATCAAAATCATCAATGATCTCATCTGCCTGCGATGAATGACCGGTCAGAGTACGTTTGAGCAACGTAAGCTGGATGCGCAGGAAAGTGAGGGCCTGGGCTAACGAATCGTGTAGTTCACGGGCAATGGTGGCGCGTTCCTCCATCAGCAGGAACTGCATATGCTGCTTTTGTGCGCGGTTAAAGTAAACCCCGCGGCTGAGCATATTGGTCACGCTTTGCATCAGGTGCGGGTGGGGCGGCTGTTGCTCATGTTGCCAGCTCAGGCTACCCAAGGGTTTGTTGTCTTGCATAATCACCTGCGAATGCCAGGCCAGCTCCGCCACGGGTTCGCCACTGCTGACCTGCCATTGGCTGAGGCTGTCTTCCACATTGAGCCGGATACAATGTAATTGTTCGCTCAGCTTGATGATATGCAGGACCTTCTCAAACGCCCGCTGATCCAACTGCCCAACGCTCAGCGCCTGAGAGCAGCTGTAGAGCACCTCCAGCGTGCGGTTGGCCTGCTGTAGCCGCTCGGTTTTTTCCTGCACCTTCTGTTCCAGTGACTGGTAGAGCTTCGCCAATTCGCCAGACATGGTGGTGAAGGTCTGCGACAGGACGCCCAGTTCATTTGGCAATGAAACGTCGAGCGGCGGATGATTAAAATCACGTTGTTGCATACGCAGGCTGGCGTCCACCAGGCGTTTGAGCGGAGTGACCACTTGGCGGCGCATAAAGCGGATGCAGAACAGCACCAGGGCAATGATGGCGATATAGCCCATCACGCTGATCGTCGCTACGATGGTCAGCTTTTGTTCAGAGTAGCGCTGCAAAGCCAAGACAAAATGATCGATCTGATTGACATAGCTGGCCACGTTAGCCTGATAGTTTTCCGGGTTTCCGGCCAGGATCTGTTTTTCCAGTACCAGCCAGGCTTGGCGCAGCGTCAGGTATTTTTGCCGCACATCATCAGGCACATAAAATCGATCGAGTTTAAGCAGGGCCGGAGCCATCAGCGACTGCTGATACTGTACCAGGTGCTGCTGCACTTCAGCGGAACCGTTAGTGAGCTCATACGCCAACCGGTAGCTCTGCATGCGCAACGATCCCGCGATATTGATCGCTTCGGCATCTTGCAGGCTGCCGGCCACGGTGGTCAGTGCCAGTCCGGTGGACAGCACGGAAAGGATCACGATAGCTATCAGCGCCTTCGCCAGGCTGCCTGTCACTGAGCGTTTTACGAGCAATTAAGCGTCCTTATGGTTATTGGCCGGAGTGTTATGCGCCGTCAAATTATAACTTTTGCTGGCAAAAAGCATGGCGATTTTGAACAAACGGCCGATTTACCGCCAAAACCAATCTTCGCTATATAATCAAGTAAATAGCGATTGGGCGGCCTACCGTTGGCAAAATGCCCTATATCGGCTATCAGTGATTGATCTGGCGCAAGTAATACCTACTTTTACCTATTTAGGGTGATTATCTACCCCCTCCGATAAGCCTATTTTATCCTTGCCTCTTACCCGAGGTGCGAGACAAACAATAATAAAGTCACACTAAATAATTTTTACACGCGCGCGTGTTGCCAACTTTGAAGGATAACCCGAATGGCCGAATTGTCGCGACGCAGATTGCTCAGCGGACAATGGCGTCATCAAACTGATGCGATCCGTCCCCCGTGGTCGCGTGAAGCCCCTCTCTTCCTTGCGGGTTGTACCCGGTGTCAGGCCTGTGTTAACGCCTGCGAAACCGGTGTATTGATCAGCGGCAGTGGCGGTTATCCCGAAATCGATTTCCAACGTGCGGAATGTACCTTTTGCCGACAATGCGCAGATGCCTGCGAAGCCCCACTGTTTTACCCACCCCAGCACCAACCCTGGCAACAAGTGGCGTCGTTTTCGGCCGTTTGCCTGGCGATGCAGGGGGTAGAATGTCGCAGCTGTCAGGACAGTTGTGAAACGCAGGCAATCCGTTTTCGGCCACGGTTAGGCGGTATAGCCCAACCGGCGCTCGAGGCGGCGGCGTGCAATGGTTGTGGTGCCTGCGTTGCCGGCTGCCCGACCTCGGCGATTGCAATAACCCGGAGTGAAAATAATGAGCAGTGAATGGCACGTAAGCGGGTTGATGGTGCAGGCCCGGCCTGACAAATTCCCGGCGCTGATCTCGGCGCTGCTGGCAATCCCTGATACGGAAATTCCGGCACAGGATCAACAGCAGGGCAAGCTGGTCGTCGTTATGCAAGCAGCACGCTCCCAGGCGTTGCTGGAAAAAATTGAGTCGGCGCGCAATCTGGAAGGCGTGTTGGCAGTGTCGCTGGTTTATCACCAGCAGGATGAGCAAGGTGAGGTAATGCCATGAAACTCAGTCGTCGAGACTTCATGAAAGCGAACGCTGCCGCGGCTGCTGCCGCAGCTGCCGGGCTGACGATCCCAACGGTCGCCCAAGCCGTGGTCGGCAGCGGTGACGAAATCAAATGGGACAAAGCACCTTGCCGTTTCTGCGGCACTGGGTGTGGTGTTCTGGTCGGTACCCAAAATGGCCGGGTCGTGGCTTCGCAGGGCGATCCGGATGCTCCGGTTAACCGGGGTTTAAACTGTATTAAAGGCTACTTCCTGCCCAAGATCATGTATGGCAAGGATCGTCTGACACAGCCAATGCTGCGCATGAAGAACGGGCAGTATGACAAAGAAGGTGAGTTTACTCCCATCACTTGGGAAAAAGCCTTCGATGTGATGGAAGAGAAATTCAAAGGGGCACTGAAAGAAAAAGGGCCAGAGGCGGTAGGCATGTTCGGCTCCGGCCAGTGGACGGTATGGGAAGGCTATGCGGCCTCCAAACTGTTCAAAGCGGGTCTGCGTTCCAACAACCTCGATCCAAACGCTCGCCACTGCATGGCTTCTGCCGTGGTCGGCTTTATGCGCACCTTTGGCATGGATGAACCGATGGGCTGCTACGATGATATCGAGCAGGCCGACGCCTTCGTGCTGTGGGGCTCCAATATGGCGGAAATGCACCCGATCCTGTGGTCGCGCATTACCAACCGCCGCCTGGGCAACGACAAGGTCAACGTCTCGGTCCTTTCCACCTTTGAACACCGCAGCTTCGAGCTGGCGGATAACGGCATGGTGTTCACCCCGCAGACCGATCTGGCGATCATGAACTACATCGCCAACTACATTATTCAGAACAACGCGGTTGACCAGGATTTCCTCAAGCAGCACGTCAATATCCGCAAAGGGGTGACCGATATCGGTTACGGCCTGCGCCCAACCCACCCGTTGGAGAAAGCGGCGAAGAACCCAGGCAGCGATGCTTCGGAGCCGATGAGCTTCGAAGATTACAAAGCCTTTGTGGCAGAATACACGCTGGAAAAGACCGCCGAAATGAGCGGCGTGCCAAAAGACCAACTGGAAGCGCTGGCAAAACTGTATGCCGACCCGAATGTGAAGGTCGTGTCTTATTGGACGATGGGCTTCAACCAGCATACCCGTGGCGTCTGGGCTAATAACCTTTGCTACAACCTACACTTGCTGACCGGTAAGATCTCTAAGCCAGGCTGCGGGCCATTCTCGCTGACTGGCCAACCTTCCGCCTGCGGTACCGCGCGTGAAGTGGGGACGTTCTCCCACCGCCTGCCAGCAGATATGGTGGTGACCAATGAGAAACACCGCCAGATTGCCGAACAGAAATGGCAACTGCCAGCGGGCACCATCCCAGAAAAAGTCGGGTTGCACGCGGTTGCGCAAGACCGTGCGCTGAAAGACGGCAAGCTGAATGCTTACTGGGTGATGTGTAACAACAACATGCAGGCCGGGCCAAATATTAATGAAGAACGCATGCCAGGCTGGCGCGATCCGCGCAACTTTATCGTGGTTTCCGATCCATACCCAACGGTGAGCGCATTGGCTGCCGACCTGATCCTGCCTACGGCGATGTGGGTAGAGAAAGAAGGGGCTTACGGTAACGCTGAGCGCCGCACTCAGTTCTGGCATCAGCAGGTGAAAGCACCGGGCGAGGCCAAGTCGGACCTGTGGCAGTTGGTGGAATTTGCCAAACGCTTCAAGGTGGAAGAAGTCTGGCCAGCGGAGCTGATTAACCAGAAGCCGGAATACCGTGGCAAAACCCTGTACGACGTGCTGTTCGTCAATGGTGAAGTGAACAAGTACAAGCTGGAAGAGATCCCGGCCGACCAGTTGAACGACGAGTCGCGCGAGTTCGGTTTCTACATCCAGAAAGGGCTGTTTGAAGAGTATGCCGGGTTTGGCCGCGGCCATGGTCACGATCTGGCCGCCTTTGATATGTACCATAAGGCGCGCGGTTTACGCTGGCCTGTGGTGGATGGCAAGGAAACCTTGTGGCGCTACCGTGAAGGAACCGATCCTTACGTGAAAGCCGGTGAAAGCGTGCGCTTCTATGGCAAGCCAGACGGCAAAGCGGTGATCTTCGCACTGCCGTTCGAACCTGCGGCAGAAAGCCCGGATCAGGAATACGATCTGTGGTTGTCCACTGGTCGCGTGCTGGAACATTGGCACACCGGCTCGATGACGCGCCGGGTGCCAGAGTTGCACAGAGCCTTCCCAGAGGCGGTGCTGTTTATCCATCCGCTGGACGCCAAGAGCCGCAATCTACGCCGTGGCGACAAGGTGAAGGTACTGTCACGCCGTGGTGAAGTAGTGAGCATTGTCGAAACCCGTGGCCGTAACCGCCCGCCGAAAGGTCTGGTGTATATGCCATTCTTTGATGCCGCGCAGTTGGTCAATAATCTGACGCTGGACGCCACCGATCCGCTGTCGAAAGAGACCGACTACAAGAAGTGTGCGGTAAAACTGGAGAAGGTATAAGGCCAACGGAATGAGCCAGCAACGAGATAAAACACCGGCTCGGCGTCGCTTCCTGCGGGATGCGGCTCGCAGTGTGGCGGGATTGGCAGGGATAGGCGTACTGCTGGGGCTGCAACAAAAGCAGTCTCAGGCACGTGATGGCCTGGCCCTGCGGCCGCCAGGAGCACTGGCCGAGGGGGCGTTTGATAGCGCCTGCATTCGCTGTGGTCAGTGTGTGCAAGCCTGCCCGTACCAGACGCTGAAACTGGCGACGCTGTTGTCGCCGAGAGCGGCGGGAACGCCGTACTTTGTGGCGCGGGATATCCCTTGCGAGATGTGTGAAGACATCCCGTGTGTGGTGGCCTGCCCGAGCGGTGCGCTGGATCCGAACCTGACGGATATCGATCAGGCGCGGATGGGGCTGGCGGTGTTGCTGGATCATGAAAACTGTCTGAACTGGCAGGGGCTGCGTTGCGACGTGTGTTACCGCGTTTGCCCGCAGATCGACAAGGCCATCACCTTGGATCTGCAACACAACGAGCGTACCGGCAAGCACGCCATGTTTCTGCCGACGGTTCACAGCCAGGATTGTACCGGTTGTGGCAAGTGTGAGCAGGCTTGTGTGCTTGAGCAGGCGGCGATCAAGGTGTTACCGATGGAACTGGCGCGTGGTCAATTAGGTGAACACTATCGCTGGGGCTGGCAGGAAAAGCAGCGTGCAGGGCATTCACTGGTGCCGGAAGGCCTCACATTGCCGGCACGCGGCGTAAAGGGAGGTGAATGATGGCTAATCCAGTCGCTGAAGCCGGGCGTGATGCCCGTCTGCGCCATGGCTGGTTGCGTAGCAACCGCTTCCTGATCCTGCGCCGTTGCAGCCAACTGTTGATCTTGTTGATGTTTCTCTCGGGGCCGCTGTGGGGCATCTGGATCCTGCGGGGCAACTACAGCGCCAGCCTATTGGCGGAGACGGTTCCATTAACGGATCCGTTGATGATGCTGGAAAGCCTGTTGGCCGGGCATTGGCCAGCCTGGTTGGTGTGGGTAGGCGCGGTAGTAGTGCTGATCTATGGCCTGATCGGTAATCGGGTGTTTTGCGGCTGGGTTTGCCCGGTTAACCCGGTGACCGATCTGGCGGCCTGGCTACGGCGCAAGTTAGGTTTGCGCCAATCGGCCAGCCTGCCTCGTTCCCTGCGCTATGGCATCTTGCTTGTCGTACTGGTTGGCAGTGCCGTGAGTGGCACGCTGATCTGGGAATGGATTAATCCGGTTGCCCTGATGGGGCGCGGGCTGATCCACGGCAGTGGGGAGGGCGTGTTAGCTTGGCTGAAAGGGTTGGGTGCCGCATTTGGTGCAGGCATCTGGCTGATTGTGGCGCTGTTCCTGTTCGATCTGCTGGTGGTCGAACACGGCTGGTGTGGCCATCTTTGCCCAATGGGAGCGCTGTATGGCGTCATTGGTAGCCAGGGTGTGGTGCAGATCAGTGCGGAGAAGCGTGACAACTGTACTCGCTGCATGGATTGTTTTCATGTTTGCCCAGAACCGCAGATCCTGCGTGAGCCGTTATTAGTAAAAAAAGGTACACCACGGGTTGCCAGTGATGCCTGTATTGCCTGCGGACGTTGTATCGACGTTTGTGCAGAAAACGTATTCGAAATTAAGAGCAAATTTCATTATTCGGGAGCCAAAAAATGACCAGCAATGTCCTGAAAAAGCAGCTTTCCCTGTGGGGCGCGCTGTTAACACTGGTAGTTGCCAGTGCCGCGTTTGCCGCCAGTGATGTCGATCTCAAGCAATCGCCAGAGGTTTCCGGCACGGCTGAAGGGCAGATCAAAATGCCCAAGCAGCAGGAAAAGATGGCGCTAAACTATGTCAACCAGCCGCCGATGATCCCGCACAGTGTCGACGGCTACCAGATTAGCAAAAACACTAACCGCTGCTTGCAGTGCCACGGCGTGGAGCACTATCGCACCACCGGCGCACCGCGTATCAGCCCGACACACTTTATGGACAGTGATGGCAAGGTGCTGGGTGAAGTCGCTCCACGCCGTTATTTCTGTCTGCAATGTCACGTACCACAAACCGATGCTGCACCTATCATCGGCAATGATTTCAAGCCTATGCAGGGCTTTGGGCACTAAGCGGGGGAGCTATGGCCGAACGTAAGAACGAAACATCCGAGAAAAAGGCCGGACCGATCCGCCGTCTATGGCGCTGGTGGCGCAGGCCGAGCAGGCTGGCCCTGGGGACTTTGCTGCTGTTGGGCTTTGTCGCCGGGATCGTTTTCTGGGGCGGTTTCAACACCGGTATGGAAGCGGCCAACACCGAAAAATTCTGTATCAGCTGCCACGAGATGCGTGAAAACGTCTACGAAGAGTATATGGAGACGGTGCACTACAACAACCGCAGTGGCGTACGGGCCACCTGCCCGGATTGCCACGTTCCGCATGAGTGGGCACCAAAGATGCTGCGTAAGCTGAAGGCCAGTAAAGAGCTGTACGCCAAGGCGTTTGGCCTTATCGACACGCCGCAGAAGTTTGAAGAGCATCGTCTGACCATGGCCAGCAACGAATGGGCGCGTATGAAGGCCAATAACTCGCAGGAGTGCCGTAACTGCCACAACTTCGAGTATATGGATTTCACCGCGCAGAAAACCGTGGCGGCCAAGATGCATGATAAAGCCATCACCGAAGGCAAAACCTGTATCGATTGCCATAAAGGGATCGCACATAAACTGCCGGACATGCACGGGATCCCTAACGGATTCTAACTCCGGTGGATATCAACCCCGCAGCCCTGCAAGGCCTGCGGGGTTTTTTGTTGCAAATCCGCCGTGGCTGCGCTTTGCTAGTGGCCAAAGGTTGCAGTGCGTTGGCTAACGGAAGAAGGGAAAATGTCGTCAAAAATTGAAAATATCAGAAAGCAGCTGTTATCGGACAACTGGTACGTTTTGAATAAATATACCTTTGAGTTAAAGCGTAAAAATGGCGGAACCATCGAACAGGTGCGCGAGGTCTATGACCGGGGCAACGGGGCGACCATTTTGCTGTACAACCGCGCCAAGGGCACCGTGGTGCTGACCAGCCAGTTCCGCATGCCGACCTACGTCAACGGCAATGCCACGGGCATGTTGTTGGAAGCCTGCGCCGGGCTGCTGGATGACGATCAGCCTGAACAGTGCGCCCGCCGTGAAGCGGTAGAAGAAACCGGTTTTCAGGTTTCGAAGGTGCAAAAGATCTTTGAGGCCTACATGTCACCGGGTGGCGTGACGGAAATACTCCACTTCTTTATTGCCGAGTACCAGGATGATGAACGGCAAACCAGCGGTGGTGGCATCGAGGATGAAGATATTGAAGTGGTGGAATTGCCCTTTGGTGAGGCAATCGCGATGATCGCCGACGGCCGCCTCAAAGATGGTAAAACCATCATGCTGTTACAGTATTTGCAGATCCACCGGGTGATGGAGTAGTTTCCTTCACTCCAACCCTCTCCCATAGGGAGAGGGAGCTGTTTGCCCCAGCTCTTTTGCAGGTAAATAGATAATCTCAGCAAACTCGAGCGACCCCCAATCCAATGCGTATCGCCGAATTTTCGAGCCACGTAAGGGATTAGGAAGAAGAAAGATAGGGTATTACACAGAGTAATCAACGAACTCGATCGGTCCCCTCTCCCTGTGGGAGAGGGTTAGGGTGAGGGGCAATTGCTTTGCCGATCTCACTTTTCTATCATCGTCTTACAGCTGTGCGATCAGCATATCTTCCAGCTTCTGCTGGTCGACGGCGAACAGGCGAATGCCTTCGGCCAACTTCTCAACCGCCATGGCATCCTGGTTATGCAGCCAGCGGAACTCAGCCTCGGCTAGTGGCGCAGGCTGATAAAATCCTTCGGTAGACGGTGTCAGTTTACGTTCGATAGGCTGATTGCTTTGCTTCAACTCTTCCAGCAGGTTTGGCGCAATGGTCAAACGGTCACACCCCGCCAACGCCAGGATCTGCTCAACTTTACGGAAGCTGGCGCCCATGATCACGGTCTGATAGCGGTGCTGTTTGTAGTATTCATAAATGGTACGTACGGATTTCACGCCCGGATCCTGCTCGGCATCGTAATCGGTCATCGGCTGTCTGGCCTGATACCAATCGTAGATACGGCCAACGAACGGCGAAATCAGATAGACACCGGCTTCGGCGCAGGCACGGGCCTGAGCAAAGGAGAACAGCAGCGTCAGGTTGGTGTTGATGCCTTCTTTTTCCAGCTCTTCGGCCGCCTTGATCCCTTCCCAGGTGGCTGCCAGCTTGATCAGAATGCGGGATTTATCGATCCCCTGGTTTTGATACATGCCGATCAGCTTGCGTGCTTTGGCCACGCACATACCGCGATCGAAGGATAAGCGGGCATCCACCTCGGTGGAGATACGGCCCGGCACGCTTTTTAGAATTTCTACCCCGATATTCACCGCCAGTCTGTCACTGGCGTTAATCAGTTGGGTTTCTTTGCTGCCGCCTTGCTGGCGGGCGTACTCCAGCGCTTCGGTGATCAGCGATTTATACTGCGGCAGCGCCGCGGCCTTGAGGATTAACGAAGGGTTGGTGGTGGCATCCTGCGGTTCGAACTGGCGGATGGATTCGATATCACCGCTGTCGGCAACGACTACGGTCAACTGTTTGAGTGCGTCTAATTGATTCATTTATAAGCTCCTTGCCCAAAGTCATAACAGTAAATGAGAACGTATTTCATTATGGTTAACACCATGCATCATATGGCTGATGAATGAAATACGCTTTTTCTGATTGTTGCAATGGATAGAAACAATGGGGGGCGCAAATGCAGGCTTGCTACGGGCCCCCACGCATTGACGCTTTATCGGCATTGGGTTCAGCGTTGGCCAACGACCTGTTCGTAATAGCCTATTCTTGCCACCTTGGGCGCCGATCCCCCTCCTTCAAATTCAGAGCCCAGCCAGGCGTCGACGATCGATTTCGCCAGTTCCGGGCCAATAACGCGTGCGCCAAGCGTGATGATTTGTGCATCGTTGCTTTTACGTGCGCGCTGTGCCGAATAGGTGTCATGGCACTGTGCCGCACGGATCCCCGGGACCTTGTTGGCCACAATGCTCATGCCAATACCAGTGCCACACAGCAAAATGCCACGTAGGTGTTTCCCATCCTTAATGCCCTGTGCCACCTGAAAGGCGATATCGGGATAACCGACGGGGGCCGTATCGCTTCCCGGTGAGTAGTCGGTGACCGAAATATCGCGTTGTTGCAGAAAAGCAACGATCACATTCTTCAGTTCAATGGCGGCATCATCGGCGCCAATCGCAATAGGCTGCATAACACATCTCCTGCTGGTCAAGGGTAAGGCTGACGATCCCCGGTGGCGCGTCATGGCTATTACCATAACCATCATTTATCAAATGTTCAATTGATGTTCATTTGTTTTTGTTTTTATTAAGAGTGTTTGGTCACTAAAGGTGATTAACGTCACGAATAAATCGGTATAAAGGCCTTTTTGATGACTTTAAGGGGGCTTCTTGAGCAGGATCACAATTTCAAAGGTTGGTGGTGGGCAAACATGTTGAGAGTATGTAGTGTTTATTTGTTCTTTGTGTGTACTTATGATCATAAAAATAAACCCTACCCGAGGATAGAACTATGTGTCAGAACTGCGTAACAGCGGCAAACATGGCCGAAGGCATTCCTGAAACCATGAAAGCGGTGGTGGCCTATGCCCCGAAGGACTATCGCCTAGAGATTGTGGCGGTACCGAAAATTGGCCCGAAAGAGATCCTGGTGAAAGTTGAAGCCTGCGGCATCTGCGCCGGTGACGTTAAAGCGTTTGAAGGGGCCGCCAGCTTTTGGGGGGATGAAAAACAACCGGCTTATATCAAAGCGCCGATGATCCCTGGCCACGAGTTTATCGGCCACGTAGTGGGATATGGTGAAGGCGTTGAGGGATTTAAGCTGGGCGATCGGGTGATCTCTGAACAGATAGTCCCCTGCTGGCAATGCCGCTTCTGTAACCGTGGCCAGTATTGGATGTGTGAGAAACACGATCTGTACGGCTTCCAGAAGAACGTTAATGGCGGTATGGCGGAATACATGAAGTTCACCAAAGAGGCCATCAATTACCACGTTCCTGCGGATATGCCGATCGAGGACGCCATTCTGATCGAACCCTATGCCTGTTCTTTCCATGCGGTACAGCGCGCCAATATCAAACTGGGTGACGTGGTGGTGCTGGCCGGGGCCGGAACGCTGGGGTTAGGGATGATCGGGGCGATTAAAAAATCTGGCCCATCGAAGCTGGTGGTGCTCGATCTGTCTGACGAGCGCCTGGCGTTAGCGAAAGAATTTGGTGCTGACATCGTGCTGAACCCACTGCGCGATGATGTGATGGCGATCGTTAAGGACATGACCGAAGGCTACGGCTGCGATATCTACATTGAAGCCACCGGCGCGCAGCAATCTGTCGAACAGGGGCTGATGCTGATCCGCAAATTGGGCACCTTTGTCGAGTTCTCGGTGTTTAAAGATCCGGTGACCGTCGATTGGAGCATTATCAGCGATCGTAAGGAGCTGGACGTGCTCGGGTCGCACCTGGGTCCTTATTGTTATCCGTTGGTGATTGAAGGGATACGCAATGGCGATCTGCCCACCAAAGGCGTCGTCACTCAAACGTTGCCACTCGAGCAGTTTGCTGAAGGCTTCGCCATGATGAAACGGGGCATCGGCTCAATCAAAGTGGTGCTCAACCCAAATCTGTAATGCCTGCATCATTCTTCGGGTGCGGGCTAGCCTGCACCTCCACAATTCAATGTGCTGGGGTGTTTTATGCTGAATGGACTGATTCATCGCATTGGTCTGTCACCAAAATTAATGCTCGGTTATGCCGGTGTGTTGGTCTTTATGATGGGGGAGGGGCTGGAACAAGGCTGGCTTTCACCCTATTTGATCGGCAAAGGCTTAACCATTCAGGAATCTGCGCTGTTGTTTAGCGTTTACGGTTTTGCTGCGGCAATCTCCGCCTGGTTTTCCGGCGTTTTGGCAGAAATCTTTACCGCTCGCCGCGTCATGCTGGCTGGATTGTTGCTGTTCTTGCTGGGCTCGGTGTGTTTTCTGGTGTGGGGATTACCCAGTAATAACCTGTCGGTGATGATACCGACCTATGCTCTGCGCGGGCTGGGCTACCCCCTGTTTGCCTATGGTTTTCTGGTATGGGTCGCTTATGAGGCCCCGCCGGAAAGGCTGGGTTCCGCCGTGGGGATTTTCTGGTTTGTCTACAGCGGTGGGTTGAGCGTACTGGGCGTGCTCTACTCCAGCATCATGCTGCCGTTCCTGGGGGAAATTCACACCTTATGGAGCGCATTAATCTTTGTGGTGCTCGGGGCGATGATCGCACTGATGCTTAACCGCACCCCTGGCCATAGCGACGTGGGGGACAAGCAAAAAGCCTCTCTCAGCTATGTGCTAAAGGGGATCACCATTGCGTTTGAGAACCCGAAAATCGGCCTGGGTGGCATTGTCCGTACCATCAATACCTCTGCGGCGTATGGCTTCGTGGTGTTTATGCCGATGTACATGATGGATATCGGGTTTAGCCGCACTGACTGGCTACAGATGTATGCGGCACTGTGGACGGTGAACATTATCTTCAACCTGATCTTTGGGGTGATCAGCGACGGCCTGGGTTGGCGTAACGTCGTCATGTGGTTCGGTTGCGTCGGCTGCGCCGTCACCACGCTGTTGTTCTATTACGTACCTTATTTCCTTGGCCCCAATTTTCTGCTGACCGTCGTGGCCGCCGGGCTATTCGGTGCTTGCCTGGCCGCCTTTGTGCCTCTTTCGGCCATTATGCCAACGTTGGCCCCGGAGAATAAAGGTGCCGCCATGTCGATCCTGAATCTCGGTGCGGGTTTGAGCACCTTCGTTGGTCCGGCAGTGGTAGGGTTGTTTATTGGCAGCTTGGGGAGCAGTGGGGTGATTTGGATTTTCACCGGCCTGTATTTGTTCAGCGGCGTATTGATGAAATATGTCACCTTGCCTAAAGCCGTGCCTGCCGCCGTGGAAGAAAATCATCACAGCTTGGCGTAACTAACCGTTTGAGGGAGTTTTCTATGATTACTGGTCAAAGCAAGGGAGCCTTGCAAGGGAAAGTGGCGTTGATAACCGGCGGCGCGGCGGGAATAGGTCTGGCTATTGCCAAATGCTATCTGCAAAACGGTGCGCAGGTTGTGCTGTTGGATCGTGCTGCACAGGTGGTGCAGATTGCCCAACAGCTGGATGAGCAGCAGGCGTTGGGCATCGTGATGGACGTTACCGACAAAGCCTCGGTAGAACAGGCTGTTGCGCAGGCCAATGCGTATTTCGGGCGGCTGGATGTGCTGGTCAATAGCGCCGGGATCGTCGCGCTGTATCCGGCGGAAGAACTGCCCGAAGACGCTTGGGATAACACTATGGCGGTGAACCTGAAAGGGGTGTTCCTTACCAGTCAGGCCGTGGGTCACTATTTTATTCGTCAGGGCAGTGGCAGCATTATCAACCTGGCCTCGCAGGCCGGTGTAGTCGCCTTACCCAATCATCTGGCTTACTGCGCCAGCAAGGCCGGCGTGATTGGTTTGACCCAGGTTCTGGCATTGGAATGGGGGCCGCACAACGTGCGGGTAAACGCCATTTCGCCCACGGTGGTGCTGACCGAGTTGGGGCGCAAAGCATGGTCAGGTGAGGTTGCGGAACAAATGAAGCAGAAAATTCCCCTAAGGCGCTTTGCCGAACCCGAGGATATTGCCGCCAGCGCGCTGTTCTTGGCAAGCGATGCGGCCAGCATGATCACCGGCAGCAATCTGGTGGTTGACGGCGGTTACACCATTCAATAACTCGATACTCAGGCAAAAGAGAGGCCATGATGAACAGAATCATTAACGATCCCGATCACGTCGTGGAAGATGCCATTCAGGGCTATCTGAAGGCTCATCCGGAATATTTCACCGCGACCGATAATGCACGAGTCCTCAAATACCCTGCGGCACCGATCAAAGGCAAGGTAGGTATTGTTACCGGTGGGGGCTCGGGGCATGAGCCAGCGTTTCTGGGCTATGTTGGCAAGAACATGCTCGATGCTGTAGCCATCGGTGAGATTTTCTCTTCGCCAACGGCGGGGGCATTTCTAGATGCGTTCAAGGCCGCGGACAGCGGGGCAGGAGTCGCCTGCCTGTATGGCAACTATGCTGGCGATAATATGAACGTCAAAATGGCGATGAAGAAGGCCAGCGCCGCCGGTATCGCGGTAAAAACCGTGGTGGCAAATGATGATGTTGCCTCTGCGCCCGCCAGTGAAATTGAAAAGCGCCGTGGCGTCGCCGGTGAAATTCTAATGTGGAAAATCGGGGCTGCTGCCGCAGCGTTAGGTTACGATCTTGACGGAGTGATCGCTGCTGCGCAAAAGGCAATTGGCAATTGCCGCTCGATCGGGGTCGGGCTCAGCTCTTGCACCATCCCTGCGGTAGGTAAGCCCAACTTCCATATTGCCGATGGCCAAATGGAGATCGGGATTGGTCATCACGGCGAGCCTGGGATTGAGGTATCACCGATCCAGTCGGCGTCCGCGATGGCTGGCACCATGCTCGACTTTGTGCTCAATGATATGCCGTTGAACAAGGGGCAGGAAGTCGCCTTGCTGATTTCTGGCCTGGGGGCCACGCCGGTGATGGAGCTCTACATCTATTATGCCGAGGTTGAAAAGCGGCTGACGGAGCGTGGCATCAAGGTTCACCGTCGCTATGTGGGTAACTATTTTACCTCACTGGAAATGATGGGAGTGACGCTAACCGTGATGAAGCTCGACGACCAATTGAAAACGTTGCTTGATATGCCCGCTCATTCATTGGGCCTAACCCAGGTGGAGTGAATCATGACCACACAAATTTCGACGCAGTATGGCAATGAGATCGTCACGGCGCTGATTGGCGTGATTGTCAGCAATCGCGAGTATCTCAGTGAGATAGATGGTGCGATTGGCGACGGCGATCACGGCATTAATATGTCAAAAGGCTTCACCTTATGTGGCGAGGCCATCAAGGGCCAAAATCTGTCGTTGGCACAGGCTTTCGACGCGGTAGCGGACGCGCTGATGGAGGGGATTGGTGGCTCGATGGGGCCGCTGTATGGCAGTCTGTTCATGGGCATGGCCGACGGCGTGCGCGATAAAGCGGTGCTGGATAAACAGGTTTTTCTGGTTATGTTACGCAATGGACTCACTGAACTGCAAGACATCAGCAGCGCTGGCGTAGGCGACAAGTGTCTGATGGATACGTTGATCCCTGCGATCGAAGGGTTTGAGCAGGCGGTTCGGCGCGGCGATAGCTTCAGTGAATCACTGGAACAGCTGAAACGAGCTGCCGTTGTCGGGCGTGATTCAACCCGCGATCTGGTTGCCAAGATTGGCCGCGCGAGTCGGTTGGGTGAACGTTCGCGCGGTGCGCTGGATGCCGGTGCGGTATCCTGTTGTCTACTTTTATGCCAACTGGCTGATGCGGTAGAACAACGCTTGAATACCGTTGCCGCCTGAACAGGTTATACTAGCGGGCAATGCGATAAGCTGGGTTCGGCATGCTGAACCCATTTTCTATTGAAAAAGACCAATCTGCCGTGGGGAAACGTGTAACGGATGGAAAAAAAAACAGGATCCCAGGATAACGAACTGCTGACTGAAATTGCCGTGGCTTATTATCAGGACGAAATCACTCAGGAGGAGATTGCAAAAAAGTTCGGTATTTCGCGGATTAAGGTCGGGCGTCTACTCAAGCGGGCCAAAGAAGAAGGCATTGTTGAGATTACCGTCCGTTATCATCCGGTATTCAGTACCCGGCTGGAGCAGCAAATGCTGGAGCGTTTCTCTCTCAGCCGTGCATTAATCGCGCTGGATCATCAGGATGAGGAAGAACAGCGGCGTCAGGTAGCAGCATTGGTTTCCGGTTATCTGGCTATGTCATTGAAAGATAATATGGTGCTGGCGGTTGGCCAAGGGCGTAACGTGGCTGCGATCGCCGACCATGTGGGCAGCGTGGCACCAAAAAGCTGTAAATTTATCTGTGGCATTGGGGGAACGCATCGCCCTGGTGACGCTATAAATGCTGATCACATCAGCCGCCGTTTGGCGAAGAAGTTTGGTGGTAGCAGCGAGACGCTGTATGCCCCGGCGTATGTTGAAAACCGGGCGCTGAAAGAGGCGTTTATGCAAAACGGCACCATCAAGGAAACCCTGGATCGGGCGCGCAAGGCCGATGTGGCTCTGGTGGGCATTGGTGATATGAATGAAAACAGCTACATGGTAAAACTTGGCTGGTTTACTCCCCACGAGATCATTGATGCCAGTCTGAATCAGGGAGTGATCGGTGATATCGCCGGTTATGACTTTTTCAATGCGCAGGGGATGCATGTGGATACGGTGATGAACGATCGCGTCATTGGCCTGAGCATTGATGAACTGCGGAAAATCCCTTGTGTGATCGCCATTGCCTCTGAGAATACCAAAGCGTTGGCTATTCTGGGCGCGCT
Organism: Serratia sp. Res13-Sevr-LER1-36-b; assembly: GCF_015673035.1. Lineage (NCBI taxonomy): Bacteria > Pseudomonadati > Pseudomonadota > Gammaproteobacteria > Enterobacterales > Yersiniaceae > Serratia > Serratia sp. Res13-Sevr-LER1-36-b. The sequence continues at coordinate 335,335 of NZ_JADACK010000023.1, forward strand.
GCGCACCGGGGCGATCGATATTATCGCGACCAGTGCCCTCAACATCCGCACCATTCTTAATATGTCACAGTAATCGCTACGGTAAAAAAGGGTTTAACTGCGTCAGGTTGAACCCTTTGCGATTCCCCCCTTCTGGTAAAACTGACCTCCGGCCCTTGTTCGGTGAGCGCTCTAACAACGCAAAGCAAACGACAGCGCTGAGGTTGTCGGTATAATTGACCTTCTGAATTATCCAATTATTAAAGAACGATAGCATTTGATGCTATTCCAGTCATTCGGTTGGATAGTTCACGTCGCCTAATTTTATTGAGCGTTTGAAAAGCTCATGCGGCTAATAATAACCAGGAGGAGCCATGTCCAGCTTTGAGCCAGACGCTGTTGGCGCAATCATTCAGCGAGTCTGTGAATATCTGCAACCGGTCTTTAATGCCCTTTTAGCGGGCACTATGGCGTTATTGAAAGGCGCCTATCTGAATATGCCATCACGCCGCCGGTTATTAAACGCCGGTATTTGTGCCTTGTTGGCATTAACCATTCGCGATCTGTTATCGCTGATGGGGTTGGAGTTGGCATGGGCTAATGCCATCAGCGTATTAATTGGTTTTCTCGGTGCGGATTACCTTGGCGATTTAATTAAACGATTTATTGGAAAAAAAACGGGATTTAACAATGATAAGTGAAAATACGGAGATTAAATTCAACGCGCGCAGTGAGAAAAACCTGATCGGGGTACATCCCGATTTGGTGCGGGTGATGCGTTTGGCGCTGCGTTATTCGCTGGTGCCGTTCACCGTCACCGAAGGATTGCGCTCCATGGCCCGCCAACGGGATTTGCTGCGTGAGGGGAAAAGCCAAACGCTAAGAAGCCGCCATCTTACCGGGCATGCGGTTGACGTAGTGGCGATGCCTTTAGGGGCGGTGTCTTGGGAATGGGATTACTATGCCCAGATCGCGTCGGCTGTGCGGCGTGCCGGGTTGGAGTGCGGTGTTGATGTCGAGTGGGGCGGGGGATGGAAAACGCTGAAAGATGGGCCACATTTCCAATTACCGTTCAAAGATTATCCGGCTTGAGCGGTCAACGGTGACTTCTGAGGTGATCAAAACTGCTGCTTTTCTGTTCGCTTAACTTCCTTTTAACTTTTATTTACAAGTTTCGCCCAAGGTTATGGCACGCTTCAAAGTTTGTGACGATTCTCTCACTATACTAGTTCAGCGATAAAGCCTTACCTCAACATAAAAGAAGAAAGCAAAGGAACCCATAATGGACGAACAGCTCAAACAGAGTGCCCTTGATTTCCATCAGTTTCCGGTCCCAGGGAAGATCCAGGTATCGCCGACTAAACCGCTAGCTACACAGCGCGATCTGGCCTTGGCCTATTCGCCGGGCGTGGCTGCTCCCTGCCTGGAAATTGCCGCCGATCCGCTGGCTGCTTATAAATATACCGCCAAGGGTAACCTGGTGGCGGTGATCTCCAACGGCACCGCGGTGCTGGGGTTGGGGAATATCGGTGCGCTAGCCGGTAAGCCGGTCATGGAAGGTAAAGGGGTTCTGTTTAAGAAGTTTTCCGGTATTGACGTGTTCGATATCGAAGTCGATGAACTCGATCCTGACAAGCTGATTGACGTGATCGCTGCGCTGGAACCGACCTTCGGCGGCATTAACCTGGAGGATATCAAAGCGCCCGAGTGCTTCTACATTGAGAAGAAGTTGCGTGAGCGTATGAAGATCCCGGTGTTCCATGACGATCAGCATGGCACGGCGATTATTACCACCGCTGCGGTGCTCAACGGCCTGCGGGTGGTGAAGAAAAACATCTCCGACGTACGCCTGGTGGTATCGGGAGCCGGTGCGGCCTCGATTGCCTGTTTGAACCTGCTGGTTGCGTTGGGGCTGAGCAAGCAGAACATCACCGTTTGCGACTCCAAAGGCGTGATCTATCAGGGCCGCGACGCCAAGATGGAAGAAACCAAGGCGGCGTATGCCATTGCGGATAACGGCCAGCGTACGCTGGGGGATGCCATTCCCAATGCCGATATTTTCCTGGGTTGCTCCGGCCCTGGCGTGCTGACGCAGGACATGGTGAAAACCATGGCCAGAGATCCACTGATCATGGCGCTGGCTAACCCGGAACCGGAAATTCTGCCGCCGTTGGCGAAAGCGGTGCGCCCAGATGCGATCATCTGTACCGGCCGTTCTGATTATCCCAACCAGGTGAACAACGTGCTGTGCTTCCCGTTCATCTTCCGTGGCGCGCTGGATGTGGGGGCCACGACCATCAACGAAGAGATGAAGCTGGCCTGCGTGCACGCTATTGCCGATCTGGCGCTGGCAGAACAGAGCGACGTGGTGGCTTCGGCGTATGGCGATCAGGACCTCTCCTTTGGCCCGGAATACATCATTCCCAAACCGTTCGACCCGCGCCTGATTGTCAAAATCGCCCCGGCAGTAGCCAAGGCAGCCATGGATTCCGGCGTGGCGATGCGCCCGATCGAAGACTTTGATGCCTACGTGGAGAAACTGACCGAGTTCGTCTACAAAACCAACCTGTTTATGAAGCCGATCTTCTCCCAGGCGAAGAAAGAAGTGAAACGCGTGGTAATGGCCGAAGGTGAAGAAGAGCGCGTCCTGCATGCCACCCAAGAGCTGGTATCGCAGGGGCTGGCTTACCCGATCCTGGTGGGCCGCCCAAGCGTGATTGAAATGCGCCTGAAGAAACTCGGCCTGCAGCTGACGCCGGGCAAAGACTTTGAAGTGGTCAATAACGAGTCCGATCCGCGTTTTAATGAATACTGGGGGGAGTATTACCAGATCATGAAGCGCCGTGGCGTTTCCCAGGAGCAGGCTCGCCGTGCGGTGATAGGTAACCCGACGCTGATTGCGGCCATCATGCTGCACCGTGGTGAGGCTGACGCGATGATTTGTGGCACCATCGGCAGCTACCACGAGCATTATGACGTGGTGGAAAAGGTGTTCGGGTTCCGTGAAGGGGTGCATGTGGCAGGGGCGATGAACGCCTTACTGCTGCCGAGTGGTAACACCTTTATCGCCGATACCTACGTCAACGATGACCCAACGCCGGAACAGCTGGCGGAAATCACCCTGATGGCGGCAGACACGGTACGGCGCTTCGGGATTGAACCGAAGGTGGCGCTGTTGTCCCACTCCAGCTTTGGTTCTTCCAATTGCCCGTCGGCGAGCAAAATGCGTAAAACGCTGGAACTGGTTAATCAGATGGCGCCAGGATTGGAGATCGACGGTGAGATGCACGGTGACGCCGCGCTGGTGGAAAGTATCCGCCACGATTTGATGCCGGACAGCCCGCTGAAAGGCGCGGCCAACATCCTGATCATGCCAAGTATGGAAGCGGCACGGATCAGCTACAACCTGCTGCGTGTCTCGTCTTCCGAAGGGGTAACGGTAGGGCCGGTATTGATGGGCGTATCCAAGCCGGTACATATCCTGACGCCGATCGCTTCGGTGCGCCGTATCGTCAACATGGTGGCATTGGCAGTCGTAGAAGCACAAACCCAACCGCTGTGATAGCGTGAAAGAGACCCCCTGCGGCTTCGGCCACAGGGGGTTTTTTTATGCGTGGCAGCGTTCGGCAATCGCCTGAATGTCGGCAGGCGTGGTTCGACAACAGCCGCCAATCAAGCGGGCCCCGGCATGCTGCCAATCGGCCAACTGATTAATCAGATGATGCTGGTGGTTACCACAGCTGTGCCAGGTTTTGCTCACCGCGTTGTAGTGTTCGCCGGAGTTTGGGTAAACCAGTAACGGTTTATTGCTCAGCGCGGCAAGCTGCTGCAACGCCGGGGTGACGTTTTCCAACGCGATACAATTGACGCCTACTGCCAGCACCTGTGGGTTATCGTTAAGCTCAGCCATGACGACGGCCAGTGGTGTACCATCGCTTAGATGCTGGCTATCGCGCAGAGTGAAAGAGAACCACCCACCCAGTGCTGGGAATTCCGCCAATAGCGCCAGCAGGGCCTGTAATTCGGCGAACGAAGGCAGCGTTTCACATGCCAGGAGATCCACTCCAGCATTGGCCAGAGCAGTGATACGCGGACGATGGAACGCGATCATCTCTGCTTGCGGCAGATGGTAGTCGCCACGGTATTCAGAGCCGTCTGCCAGGTAGGCGCCATAAGGGCCGACCGAACCGGCAACCAGTAAAGGCAATTGCTGCGGGCGCTGGGCCAGATAATCGGCGCGCGCTTGCTGTGCCAGGTGGACGCTTTGGGCGATCAGTGCCAACGATTGCGCCTCATCCAGGCCCCGGCGTAAAAAACCTTGGGGCGTGGCCTGATAGCTGGCGGTAATGGCGCACTGTGCTCCTGCATTGAAGTAATCCAGATGTACCTGATAAATCAGCTCCGGGTTTTCAATCAGCACTTTTGCCGACCACAGCGGATCGGTGAGATCGCAACCTCGGGCCTCCAGTTCGGTGGCCATTGCCCCGTCCAAAATCAACGTGCGGTTATCGGCCAGCAAGGCGGCCAGAGGGTTGTTAACCGACATGTTCTTCTCCGGTGTTCAGTAGGTTTTTCTGCCCGGAACGCCGGGTCAGGTAATAGGCTAGATAACAGATCGCCACAAACGGCAGGCCGCAATACAGTGCCACGCGTTGCTCTGGGTCGAATGCCAGACCGATACAGGCTAATAAACACAGCGCAAAGCCGACAATAGGCGTCAGCGGATAGCCTGGTGCACGGTATTTCAGCCCTTCAATCGGTTGACCGCTGCGCAGATAGCGGCGGCGAAAAACGTAGTGGGCGGCACAGATGCTCAGCCAGACGGCAACGACCGCAAAGCCGGAGATGGCAGACAGTGCCACAAACACCGTATCGGGAGCGATCACGCTGGTCAACAGGGCCAGCACGCCGCCGAGCATGCTGAACGTCAATGCATTCATCGGGATCCCGCGCGCATTCACTCGTGAAAAATAGGCAGGCATGGTGCGCTGATTGGCCAGCGACCACAGCATGCGCCCCGAAGCATACAGCCCGGAGTTGGCGGCCGAGAGAATGGCGGTCAGGATCACGAAGTTAAAAATATCGGCGGCATAAGGCACCCCAATACGCTCAAAGACCAGAACAAACGGGCTTTTCACGATCCCGGCCTGTTCCATAGGGATCAGCGCTGCCAGGATAAATACCGTACCGATAAAGAACACCATCAGGCGGACCACCGTAGTGCGGATGGCCCAGGGCACCACTTTTTCCGGATTTTCGGTTTCGCCCGCCGCAATGCCGATCAGCTCAGTACCGGAGAAGGCGAAATTGACGGCTACCATGGTCATCAGAATTGGTAACGTTCCATTGGGCAGCCAACCCGATGAGGTCAGGTTACTCAGGAAGGGCGCTGGCGTGCCGTCTTTCATCGGGATCAGGCCAAACATGGCTGCACCACCCAGCACGATAAACGCCAGAATGGTGATCACTTTGATCAGCGAGAACCAGAATTCACTTTCGGCAAAGAAGCGGGTGGTGATGACGTTGAGCAGAAAAATGGCCAGACAGAAAATCAGGCACCACAACCAGACCGGTGATTGTGGAAACCAGTATTGCATACAGAAACCGGCGGCTGTCAGGCTGGAACCCAACGCGACGGTCCAGGTCAGCCAGTACAGCCAGGCAACGGTATAGCCGGTTGCCGGGCCAAGATAGCGTGCCGCATAGACGTGAAATGCGCCGGTTTCCGGCATGGCGACGGCAAGTTCCCCCAGACACAGCATGACCAGATAGACCACGACAGCGCCAATCAAATAGGCCAGCAGGGTGCCTAGTGCACCGGTAGTGGAGATGATATAGCCAGTGTTGAAAAACAGACCGGTACCGATCACGCCGCCCAGCGACAGCATCACCAAATGCCGGGCTTTCATGGTGCGTTTGAATTGCCCTTCAGCGGCAGGTTGCATAACACTCTATCCGTATAGACGTCTAAATGGCTATCAGTTATACCCGTTCCATTACGCGAAATCAACGTAACTCAAAACACGGTAACGAAAAAACAGGTGTCAGCCACCAGGTGCTGCCAATTTCTATATGCAAATGATAATTATTATCTATAATGTCGCCACTTTTGTGTAAGGAAAGACAACATGAAGTTTCTGATATTGTTTGCAACGTTGGTGCTTACGGCCTGTAGCCAGGGGCCGACCTCTCCCCCGAAAAGCGACATTACCACGCTAGGCAAGATTGTTGATTTACGCAGTGGCGAGATATTGACGCCGCAGCAGTTACTGACGCGCCTGGCAGATCAGCCACGGGTGATCGTGGGTGAAAAGCACGACAATCCTTATCACCACCTGATCGAACTGTGGCTGGTAGAGCAATTACCTAAGCTAAGACCGCAGGGCAGCGTGCTGATGGAGATGATCACACCCAGCCAGCAGGGCAAAGTGGATGAAGTAAAGCAGTGGCTGCAAACCGAACCGACGGTACGTGATAGCCGCGTAGCTGAACTGACAGCCTGGCAAACCAGTTGGAAGTGGTCACTGTATGGTGACGTGGTAATGGCGGCGATACGTGCACCTTATCCTCTATTATCCGCCAACCTCGATCGCAGCGAAATCATGGCGTTTTATCAGCGGCCCGAATTCCCCAAAGGCCAGCTTTCCGTGCGCCCAGAAGTCCAGCAGGCGCTCGCTGCCACCATCCGTGATTCCCATGACGGCAAAATTGATGAGGTGCAGCTGCATGCCATGCTCGCTATTCAGCAGCAGCGCGATCGCCGTATGGCCGAAAGTTTACTGGCTGCACCCACCCCTGCACTGCTGATGGTGGGGGGGTATCACGCCTCCAGAACGGTCGGTGTGCCGCTGCATATCCAGGATCTGCAGCCCGGTGCCAAATTTACGGTGTTGATGCTGGCAGAGCAGGGCGTGGCAATCGATCGGCCCTTGGCGGATTACCTGTGGGTCACGCCAACCGCAAAATGATTACGTCAGGATAGCGAAAAGATCTGTCATTAACATTTACAAATGATTATCATTAGCAAATGTGATCTGCAATCATTCGCAATTAGGTAATCTACTATCCCTATGTTTAGTCAGCCTTATAGCACTCAGGCGGCTGCTCTGCCGCAGCCGCGCTGGGGGCGTGGTTTACTGTATGCGCTAGGCGTTCATCTGGCGCTGGTATGGCTGTTTTACTGGCCGCAAACTTCGTTGCCGCCGGTGCTGATGCCGCCACCGGCGATCATGCTCAGTTGGGCGGCGCAGATCGAAGCGCCAAGCCAGCCTAAACCGTTGCCGCTGGGGTTGCAGCAACAAGCGGACAGTTCCGCAGCACAGCCTGCGCAACAGCAGCGGGAGCCGGAGATGCCCGAACTGGCACGTGCCGAGGCGGCAAAAATTGTGGTGGCCGAGCGCAGTAAAAATGCGCATAAGCAGCAGCGTAAAGCGCCGCCAAAGCCGCCAACTCCGATGGAGAAAGAGCAAGACGTCACGCATTCCGCAGCAGCCAGCACGGCGGCACCCAAGGCGCAAAACCTGGCACAGCGCGTGGCGGCTCCGTTAAACAGCGATTCTACCGCGCAGGCACAGGCCAAGCTTTCCTGGGAGAGCCAGGTCAAAGGGATGCTCAACCGAGTGAAGCGCTATCCGGCAGACGCCAAACGGCGTCAGCGTTCGGGGGCACCGGTGGTGAGTTTTGTGGTGGATGCTCAGGGGCGAGTGGCCGATGTCGTACTGAAAACGCCCTCCGCTACCGCGTCGTTAGATCGTGAAGCGCTGGCGGTGATATTGCGTGCGCAGCCGTTACCTTCGCCACCAGCGGAAATGCTGCGCCAAGGCAAGATTGCCGTGACCATGGCAGTGGATTTTAACCTGGCGTTGTTGTAAGCCAGCCAAAAAGTATTTACCCATCAGGCGTTATCTCTTGTTGTACGCAATAGGAGAGGGGGTTGCTACGCTCAAATTATTGTGAGGGGTTATGACATTACCTGTTCAATCGGCTCGCTGCCGCAGGCCTTTGGTGACTTATTTACTGATTTCTATGGGGGTATTAAGCTTTGCCACCAAGGTGGCCGCGCAGCCGCCCCAGGCTGAAATTATTCCACATAAATTAACCGCCCTGGGCGAAACACGAATCGATAATTATTATTGGCTGCGCGATGATAGCCGCCAGAATAAACAGGTGTTGGCTTATCTGACGGCGGAAAACCGTTATACCGAACAGGTGATGCAGCCGTATCAGACGCTGCGCGATCGGTTGTATCACGAAATGCTGGGCCGCATGAGCCTGGAAGATCGCTCGGTTCCCTACCAGCTCAATGGCTACCGCTACCAGGAACGCATTGATGCGGGTAAGGAGTTTGCCGTCTACCAGCGGCAGGCCGTGGCGGATGGCTCCGCCTGGCAGACGTTGCTGGATGCCAATCAGCGCGCCCAGGGCCAAGATTATTACCGCGTGGGGGGAATGGCGGTCAGTGAAGATAACCGCCGCCTGGCCGTGGCGGAGGATACTCAAGGGCGCAGGCAGTACCGCATTTCCCTGCGCGATCTGGCTAGCGGCACTTGGGCCAAAGAGGTGATTGAAAACACCTCGGGCAATATGGTGTGGGCCAACGACGGCAACAGCTTGTTCTATGTGCGCAATCATCCCCAAACGCTGTCACCCTATCAGGTCTACCGCCATCAATTTGGTACGCCGGTTGCGGCCGATAAGCTGGTGTATCAGGAAAACGATGGGGCATTTTACCTGAGCTTGGGTCTCTCCTCTTCGCGGGATTACGTGATTGTCACCATCAGCGGGAATACCACTTCCGAAGTGCGTCTGCTCGACGCCAACCGGCCGCAAACTCCGGTACAACTTTTTGCCCAGCGTCAGACTGGGCGCGAATATTACCTCGACCATTATCGCGGTGAGTTTTATCTGCGTTCCAATCATCAAAGCCCGCACTTTGGTTTGTACCAGACTGCGTCCGCGAGCCAGCCATGGCAGCCGCTGATCGCTCCACAGGAAAACGGTGAGCTGGAAAGCTTTGCCCTGTTTCGTGACTGGTTGGTGGTGAAAGAGCGCAGTGAGGGCCTGGTGCATTTACGGCAGATTGCCTGGCAAGGGGGCGAGCAACGCAGCATTGCGTTTGATGATGCCAGCTATATGGCCTGGCTGGGCTACAACCCGGACCCGGAAAGTGACCGTCTGCGCTATGGCTATTCGGCCATGACCACGCCAACCAGCACCTATGAATGGGATCTCAACAGCGGTAAACGCGAGTTGCTGAAACGACAGGAAGTGAAGGGCGTAGAACCAGGCCTGTATCACAGTGAGCGCTTGTGGATCACCGCCCGCGACGGAGTAAAGGTGCCGGTCTCGCTGGTATACAACAGCGCCAAATTCAAACCTGGCAAAAGTCCGTTGGTAGTGTACGGCTACGGTGCCTATGGCATGAGTATGGACCCGGCGTTCAGCGCCAACCGCATTAGCCTGTTGGATCGCGGTTTCGTCTATGCGTTGATCCACGTACGCGGCGGTGGTGAGCTTGGGCAAGACTGGTATCAGCAGGGCAAACTGGCGAACAAACCAAACACCTTCAATGACTTTATCGATGCCACTCAGGCGCTGATCGATAAGGGATACGGGCAGCCGGGGCGCGTTTACGCGATGGGAGGCAGTGCCGGAGGCTTGCTGGTGGGGGCGGTGATCAATCAGGCTCCCCAACTGTATAACGCGGTGGTGGCTCAGGTGCCTTTTGTGGATGTGCTGACGACGATGCTGGATGACAGCATTCCGTTGACCGTCGGTGAATACGAAGAGTGGGGCAACCCCAATCAGCCGCAGCCCTATGCGCTGATCAAGTCCTACAGTCCGTACGATAATGTGCGCGCGCAGCGCTACCCGAATCTGTTAGTCACCAGCGGACTTTATGATTCACAGGTGCAGTATTGGGAACCCGCCAAATGGGTGGCGAAGCTGCGCCAATTCCAGCAGGGGGATGCGGTGTTATTGCTGTCCACGGATATGTCGGCGGGCCACGGGGGGAAATCGGGCCGCTTGAGTCGATTGGAAAATAGCGCGCTGGAATACAGCTTTATTTTAGCAATGGACGAAAAAACGCAAAAATAAGGCTCTTGGCCGCGCAGCTTAATGGCTGCGCGGCAGATAATAACCATAATTAATTTCCGCCTACCTGGCGGTATTTTCTGCTGAGCATTGATCACTCACTGATTTTGATAGCAATACTTTAGGGGATATATGAAATTTAAACTGCTTATTGGTGCGGTTGGCACCGGTATGGTGTTGTCTGGCCCGCTGTTGGCTGCAGAAAATAAAGGCCAAGCGCTATTCAGCCCGCTGAACGTTTCGGCGGCGACTAATAACAGCGAACAGGAGGCATTGGAAAATCCTGGGGCATTCAGCTCGCGCGACGAAAATAAAAATCTACAGTCGATAGATAATATCCTGCGCAGCATGCCCGGCACCTTCACTCAAATCGATCCCAGCCAAGGGGCGGTCAGCGTCAATATCCGTGGGATGAGTGGTTTTGGCCGGGTAAATACCATGGTTGATGGCATTACCCAGAGCTATTTTGGCACCTCGACCTCTGGCGTGATGTCCCATGGTTCTACCAACAATCAATCCGGCGTGCTGATCGATCCGAATTTTATTGTTGGGGTCGACGTGGCGCGTGGCGAGAACAGCGGTGCATCTGGGGTGAACGCATTGGCTGGCAGCGCCAACTTCCGCACTATCGGCGTGGATGATGTGGTGTTTGCCGATAATCCGTTTGGCGTGCGCACCAAGTTCTCCGTGGGCAGTAACGGCATTGGCCGCAGCGGTATGATCGCCGTTGGGGCCAAGGGGGCTGCGTTTACCGATACCGGCAGCTTGGGCGTGATGGCTGCCATTAGCGGCAGCTCCATCTATTCCAACTTCAACAACGGCGACGGCGTGAGCAGTGAAGATTTTGGTTACGACGAGTTTATGAAGCAAAACCCCAAATCGCAGCTGTTCAAGGTGGATATCAAGCCCAACGAATATCACAGCATTGAATTATCCGCCCGAACTTACCAGAATAAATTCTCGCGCCGCGATATCGACAGCAACGATTTTTATCTCAAATATCACTACGCGCCATTTTCTGAGTGGGTGGATCTGAATATGACCGCCAGCCACAGCAAGGGTAATCAGAAGTATGACAGTGATTCACTGTTCACTTTCTTTAATACCAATGCGGAAAACCGCTCCGACGCCCTGGATATCAATAATACCAGCCGTTTTAGCCTGTGGCAGACCGACGTAGCGTTCACCTACGGCGGTAAACTGATGCGCAACCAGTACGAAAAGCACGTCGAATCGCAGATTGAGGATCCGCAGACGGCGCATGAGGCGATCGAGAACAACACCTTTGCCCCGTCGGGCGACCAGCGTATCGCCAGCCTGTACACTGGCTTGCAACTCAACCGTGATATCTACCAGCTCGATCTCAATCTCAATTATGCCAACAACAAGCTCACTGGCTTTAAACCGGCCTGTGATTTGCGGGTGGAGTGTTTTCCGCAGGGGAGTGCCAACATCGACCTGAAGGAGCACGGATTTAACCCTTCGGTGATGCTGTCTGCGCAGGTCACGCCTTGGCTGCAACCTTTTGCCAGCTACAGCAAATCGATGCGTGCCCCCAACATCCAGGAAGTGTTCTTCTCTAACTCCGGAGGCGCTTCGATGAACCCGTTCCTGAAAGGCGAACGTGCAGAAACCTGGCAGGCCGGCTTTAACCTCAGCGGCAACGATCTGTTGTTCAAGCAGGATACCCTGCGCTTTAAGGCGGTGGTTTACACCAGTAAAATCAAAAACTATATCTTCAGCGAGTCTTACATGGTGTGCCGAAATGGCCGCAAGTGTAGTTTGGGTGAGAACTTGCAGAATGACTGGAGCGATGCCAGCGAAGAGTTCTCGGATAACATGTATATCTACGTCAATTCCCTGACGCCGGTGCGTACCCACGGGGTGGAGCTGGAAGCCAACTATGATGCTGGCCGCGGTTTTGCCCGTGCCTCATTTAGCAAACAGCATACCGACCAGCCTACCTCTATCGCCAGTAGCTACTTTGGTGCGGGAGATATCAACGAACTGCCGGACATGTATTTCACGCTGGATAGCGGGTTGCGTTTCTTTGACGAAGCGCTGACCGTGGGCAGCATCATCAAATATACCGGCAAGGCTCGCCGTCTTTCTCCTGATTTTGAAATGAGTGAGCAAACCGGGAAGTTGATGAAACAGGAGATGCCAAATATTCCCACCGTTATCGATCTGTACAGCACCTATCAGATAAACCGTAACCTATTGCTGAAATTCAGCGTGCAAAACGTGATGGATAAAAGCTATTCCGATGCGCTTAACAAGCTGAATATGCTGCCGATCCAAGGGGATGAGGCCACTGCGGCCAACACCGCCCGCGGTCGAACTTATCTGTTTGGTGGCGAGGTGCGCTTCTAAGCTAATTTGAGGCGTTTGCGGCCCCTCACCTCAACCCTCTCCCACAGGGAGAGGGAGCTGTTCCGGAGCAGCGTTCGGGTGCAGGAGTAGAATGTGGCGCGTTTCATACCTCAGCCAATACAAGGTTGAATTCAGATATAGAAGTAAATTGGTGGCACATTCGGTTCCCTCTCCCT